>SLIZ01000124.1 GCA_007135395.1 Wenzhouxiangellaceae bacterium
AAAGCTGGCACCCTTGCAGATTCTTCTGTTCGTTCTGCTTATCGGCCTGCTTTTTGCGGTAGCAGTCAATTTTTATCTGCTCAACCAGAGAGCCCAGCAGGAAGCGGAATACATCGCCCTGACGACGGACATCCAGGTCCGGGCCCAACAGCTGGCCAAGGCCTCCGGTGAAGCGGCGGTGGGCAACTTCGACGCCTTCGAAGAACTCCGCGAGACCCGCAACATCATCGATGATGCGGTCAACCAGCTTCGAAGCGGCAACCCGGCTACCAACCTGCCGCCATCGCCGGAAGAAGTCAGCCCGTCATTGGCCTCGCTGGAGGACATGTGGTCTGATATCGACGCCAATGCCGAAGCCATTCTTGATCGCGAGGATCTCGTTCTCGACCTGGCAGAAAGTGCCGAACAGTTCTCCGCCAATATCCCGCTGCTCCAGGCCCGGTCCGATGAGGTCGCCCGGCAACTGATCGAAACCGGTGCTCCGACCACCCAGGTTTACGTGGCCAGCCGCCAGCTGGTCCTGGCCGACCGGCTGCTGCGCCGGGTCGGTGACATTCTCGGCGGGGGGCCGGCCGCCATTACCGCCGCAGATGCCTTCGGACGGGATGCCGCCCTCTTCGACCGGGTCCTCATGGGCCTGATAAACGGCGATGCGGACCTCAACATTGCAGCGGTTCGCAATCCGGATGTACTGGAATCCCTGGCCGAGGTCACCCCGATTTTCGAAGAAGTCAAGGTCGATGTGGACGCCATTCTTGCCGTTTCCACGGACCTGTTCGAGGTCCGGGCGGCGGCCGATGAAATCTTCCTGGACGCCGAGGAATTGACCGAGCGCAGCCGGACCCTGGCCGGCGAGTACGGCCGACTGGGCGAAACCCGGGCCTGGCCCTCCCTGATTACGGGTATCGGGCTTGCCTCAATTGCCCTGCTGCTGCTCTTTTTGATCGGCATGAACCTGTACCTGGCCCAGAGCCGCCGGGCCCGGGTCACGTCCGAGGCCAACCAGCGAAACCAGGACGCCATTTTGCGCCTGCTGGATGAAATGAGTTCCCTGGCCGATGGTGACCTGACGGTACAGGCCACGGTAACCGAGGATGTAACCGGAGCCATTGCCGACTCCGTCAACTATGCGGTTGAGGCCCTGAGGGACCTGGTTGCCGGGGTCAACAGCACCGCCCAGCAGGTTGCCGCCCAGGCCCAGGAAACCCGGGCGACGACCATCCAGCTTGCCGAAGCTTCCGAGCACCAGTCCCAGGAAATCCGGACGGCCACCGACACCATCAACGAGATGGCCCAGTCCTTCGATGACATGGCCAAGCGCTCCAGCGAGTCTGCCGACGTAGCCCAGGACTCGGTCGAAATGGCCAACCAGGGCGCCAACAAGGTGCGCCAGACCATCGAGGGCATGGACACGATCCGCGAGCAGATCCAGGAGACGTCCAAGCGAATCAAGCGCCTGGGTGAGTCCTCCCAGGAAATCGGCGACATCGTCGAACTGATCAACGGCATTTCCGAACAGACTAACGTGCTGGCCCTCAACGCAGCCATCCAGGCCGCTTCAGCCGGCGGCGCAGGCCGCGGATTCGCCGTGGTTGCCGACGAGGTCCAGCGACTGGCCGAACGGGCAACCAACGCTACCCGCCGAATCGAGACACTGGTTCAGACGATTCAGGCCGACACTTCGGAGGCGGTATCGTCCATGGAAGCGACGACTTCCGAGGTGGTCAGCGGGGCCCGGCTGGCCGAGGATGCCGGTGGCGCCCTGGAGTCTATCGAGAAGGTCTCCAACGACCTGGCCGGCCTGATTCAGGACATTTCCCAACAGGCCCAGGTCCAGTCCCAGAATGCGACCAAGATCGTGAAGCTCATGAACAGTATCCGGGACATTTCCGTACAGACTACCGAGGGAACCAACCAGACAGCGAAATCCGTTGCCAACCTGGCCGACCTTGTTCGCGAGCTGCGTGATTCAGTGGCTGACTTCAAGCTGCCGGAGGACCAATCCTGACCTCCGAACACACCAACTCCGAGCTGACCAGTCCGTTGATGGGATCGTATGACCGCACGCAGGGCCGCGGGAGTCGTGCATGAGCACTGAGTACAGCGCCCATATCCAGCCATTTACCTGGACTCGGCCCCACCTGCGAGGCCTGTGCAGCGATATCCAGTCTGCGCTCGAAAAATGGGCAACCGGGGACGGCGATGAAGTCGAATCCGACCAGACCCTGGCTCCGGCCCGCGAAGCGGCCAGGCAAATGCAGTCGACCCTGGCATTGCTGGGCACCAGGGGCGGCGCCAGTCTCGCCGAGGCCCTGGTAGACGTTATTGAAGCGTTGCAGGAAGGCAGCGCGAAAGAACCGGAAGAATCGATCAACCTGGCCCTGGAGGCGGTGGCAATCCTTCCCGACTATCTCGACCGGCTCGAGACCGGGGAGCCAGACGCACCAGTCATCCTGCTGCCGCTGATCAACGACCTTCGTGCTAGTGCGGGCCAGAGCCTGCTCTCCGAGGACAGCTTCTTTGATCCTGATCTGGATCTTGTCGAGCCGCCGGAAGCCGAAACCGAAAGCATCGATCCCAAGATGCTCCGCCGCCGCTATGAGATTGCCCTTCTCAATTGGCTGAAGGCCGAAGAAGATCCGGGGGAGGCACTCGACGGGATCAGCCAGGTTCTATCCCGGCTGCAAAGATCCGGCCTGGACGGGCCGGAAGTGCGCCGGATGGCCTGGACCGGTCAGGCGGTGATGGCCGGACTGAAGTCGGGCAACATAGCGGACGGAGCCGGACTTCGCCGGATTTTTGCGCGTCTGGACGTTCTCCTGCGCAGCCTGGTCCGGCAGTCGGAAGAGTCCGGAAGCGAGCCAGGCGTTACCGAACAGGCCGATCTCATCACCCGGGGCATGCTGTTTCATGTTGCACTGGCCGAGCCAGGCTGCGAGCCTGTTGACCAATTGGTGGAACAGGCGGCGCTGCGCAACCTCTTGCCCGAACGCCTGGAACTGGAGAAAGCCCGCAGTGCCCTGTCCGGTCGCAATCGGGGGGTATTTGCCTCGGTTGCCGGGGCGGTTCAGGAAGAACTAAGTCAAATCAAGGAACAGCTGGATCTGCATCTGCGCGGCGATGAAACAGCCCCGGATCATATTCAGGGCCTGACCGGAATGCTGACCAGCATGGGTGAGACCCTGTCCATGCTGGGGCTGAACCGGCTGGCCGAACGGGTCGCAAGCCAGGCCGGGCGGCTGGATAACCTGTCGGGCAACCCGGATGACCCGGAACTGCTCGATGTGGCCCATCAATTGCTGCTGGTTGAAAACGAGCTGGATGAAAGCATCCGTTTCATGGGCGAATCGGCAGAGATCGAAGCGGCAGTCGGTTCCAGTCTGCTTCCGGAAAATGAACGCCGGCGGGTCTTGCGCCAGCTTATCGGTGAGGCTCTGGAAGACCTGCAACAGGCCAAACACCTGCTCGACTCGATCCACAAGAATGAGACCGATCCGGAGTCAGCCGGACAGGTAACCAGACTTTTGACCCGTATCACGGGAGCCTTGCAGCTTGGCGGGTTGGACGAGGCAGCCGATTTGACCGCGGGCAATGAACAATTCATTCGCAACGAAATCCTGGAAGCGGAAAAACTCCCGTCCCGGGATCGCATGGAAGCTCTCGCCGAATCCCTTACTGACCTGGAGTTCTACATCGAAAGCCTGCCCCGGATGGATGACTCCGGGCGGCGCTTCCTCGAACATGCCCGCAAGCGCCTGGCGCAACTGGGCTACCCGAGTGACCCGGCCAAGGCCCTTGGACCGGAATCCGAACCGGTCGACGACACTCTGCAGGCTGTACCCGACGAGCCGGTAATCGTACCGGAACAGGAGTCCGAATCACTCGACCCGGCAACAGACGAACCGGAAGTAGTCGGCTCCTATGACGACTCCGAGGCACTGCAAGAAGCCGCGGAAGAACTTGAAGCCGCCACCGATGAAGCAGCCTCGGATCCGGCTGGCGAGGATACCTGGCCGGGTGAAGAGGAAACGGATGATGAAGATGAGGAGTTCGATGTCCGGGAGATTTTCCTCGAGGAACTCGAACTGGAAAGAGACGCGCTTCATGCGTCCATCGAAAGGCTCGAATCCAACCCGCACGATCATGAAGCCTTGAGCAATATTCGCCGTTCCTTTCATACCATCAAGGGTTCCGGACGCATGGTGGGTGAAACCCGTATCGGGGAATTTGCCTGGATGGTGGAAAACCTGCTCAATCGGGCCCTGGACGGCCACCTGGAAGCCGCTTCCATCATCAACCTGATCCGGGATTGCGTCGACGCCGTCGACGGTCTGGATAATGAGATTCGGGGCAAGGAACCCGGACTCGACAACGAAGTGCTGGAAGCCCTGGTCGAAAGAATTGGCAACGCAGCCGATGGCAAACTGGAAGTGCTTGACGATTCCGACATGACCGGCGAGGAGCCGGATGACGGCGAATTACCGGACGAAAGCCCGGATGATCTGGACCCGACCCTGGTCCAGTTGATGGTCAACGAGCTTTCGGAAAATCTGGATGTGCTGGAAGCCTACATATCCGATGCACAGGAACGGGGCTGGCCGTCCCCGGCAACTTCCGACCTGGTGCGCTCGGTTCATACCATGAAAGGGACCCTGAGGCTTGCACCGCTTGGCTCCGAAGGCGAAGCAGCCCAGGAACTGGAGCACTATTTCAACGAACTCGCCGAGCATTCCGAACCCCCTGAACCGGAAGGCATGAAATGCACCCGGCGCATGGCCGGGCTGTTTCGTGCTCGCCTGGAGCGCCTGAAAGGCGAGGAGATCGACGAAAGCCAGTTCCAGTGTGACGACCTGACCGCAAGTTTCCGGGATTTGCTGCGCCAGTTGCGCGAAAAGGACCGGGGGCTTTCCGACACCCCCGGACAGATTCCCGTGGAAGGGGAAGATCTCACCGACGAAGATTCCATATTCCACATGGCCGGCGATCCGTATGCCGACAGCCGGGACACCTCCGAAGACCCACCTTCGGAACCGGCAGATTATGTGTTCAACATCGATGATGATGAGCCGGAAGAACCCGAGCCGGTTTCCGATGAGTTCCCCGACGAAACGGAGGAGCTGCAACCCGACGAACCAGAAACATCCGATGAATCCGGATACCTTGAGCCGGCATTGGACGGGCCGGATGACTCTTCCGATGTTCCCGTCGAAGCTGGAGGTGAAGACCGCCAGGACGTGGAGTCCTGGGATTCGCTTGATCTGGAGGAAGACTGGGATCGCAGCGAAGAACTGGAAGAACTCAAGGCCGCGGCTGAGTCCTCTCCGGCTTCGGAGGCCGACGGGGAATCCGGCGACATCCCGGCACAGGATGCCGAGCCGGAAGAACTGGAGGCCCACCTTGAGGTTCCGGAGGAGTCCGGGGAAAGGGATCTCGAACCTCTGGAGGACCAGCCGGAAGTGCCGGCTCAGCCCACCGAGCTTGCCGATGATGCCTTCGGCATCGATTATGACCAGGTCGACAGCGAACTGGTCGAGATCTTTCTCGAGGAAGGCAACGAACTGCTGGAGCGCTCCGATGAATTGATCCAGGAGTGGCGTCAGGACCTTTCCAGTCCGGCGGTAGTCACTGGCCTGCAGCGCAACCTGCACACCATCAAGGGCAGCGCCCGGATGGCCGGCTTCAACCAGGTGGGGGAAGTCGCCCACGTCATGGAAGAGCTGCTGGAAGCCATTGCCGGCGGCCAGACCCGGGCCACTGATGAAGCCGTCGGCGCCATCGAGCTTGGTTGCGATCATCTCCACAAGATGCTTGGAGCCATTGCGGACCGGAAACCCATTCCGGTCATGCCGTTGTCGGAGCTGACCGCCGAAGCCGACATGGAACTGACAGCCCCTGTCGCCCAACCGGTCGAAGACGATGCCATGCCGGCTCCCCAGCGTGGCGTGGAGGAACGGCAGACCGAAACCCGAAGGGACACCTTGCGGGTTGATGCCGATCTTGTAGACGACCTGGTCAACTACGCGGGCGAAATCAGCATCTTCCGGTCGCGGCTGGAACAGCAGGTCAGCGTATTCCGGACCAACGTGACCGAGGTGGACTCAACGGTCAACCGTCTGCGTGACCAGTTGCGCAAACTGGAGCTGGAAACCGAGGCCCAGATTCTCGCCCGCTTCGAGCGCGAACACGGTGTGCTGGACGAAACCTTTGATCCGCTGGAACTCGACCGCTACTCCAATATTCAGCAGCTTTCCCGGGCACTGGCCGAAAGTGTCACCGACCTGACCAGCCTGACCCAGATTCTCGATGATGCAACGCGTCAGTCCGAGACTCTGCTGATGCAGCAATCCAGAGTCAATACGGAGCTGCAGGAAGGCCTCATGCAGGCCCGGCTGGTTTCGTTTTCCACCCTGGAACCCCGATTCCGCCGGGTCGTCAGAAACGCCTGCCGGGATACCGGCAAGCAGGCAAGCCTGGACATCCGCCACCTTGGTGAAAGCGAGCTTGACCGCAACATCCTTGAGCGTATCTCGGCCCCCCTGGAACACATGCTTCGAAATGCGGTCGCCCACGGCATTGAAGCCCCGGCCAACCGCAGGCAGTCGGGCAAACCCGAAGCCGGAACTGTCACCGTCGAAGTTGACCGGGAATCCACCGAGATGGTCATCCGGGTCATCGACGATGGCGCCGGCCTGGACGAGGAGCGTATCCGGCAAGCGGCCATCGAAAAGGGGCTGCTGCGACCGGACAGCAAGGTCAGCGAAGATGAGCTCTACCAGTATATTCTCGAAAGCGGTTTTTCGACCGCCGACGAGGTCAGCGAACTGGCCGGCCGGGGGGTCGGCATGGACGTTGTAGCCAACGAGATCCGGCAGGTCGGGGGCAATATCCGCCTGCACAGCGAGCCGGGGAAAGGTGCCCGATTCTCCATCCGGATTCCCCTGACCCTGGCGGTCATGCAGGCCATCATGGTCCGCGCCGCAGACCGCACCTTTGCCATTCCCCTGCAGGCGGTTCGCGGGGTTGCCCGAATGATGACCAGCGATTACGAACGGGCGATGAGTGAACCGAACCCGGAGTACGAGTACGCTGGGGAGACTTATCCCCTGATGGAACTCGAGCCCCGGCTGGGGCTGGAAACGCCGCCCCCGACGGGGGCCACGATCAACCTTCTGATGATCCAGTCCGGTGAGGAGCGGGCAGCATTTCGAGTTACCGAGCTACTCGGTCACCGGGAGACCGTGATCAAGCCGGTCGGCCCCCAGATCAGTTCAATTCCGGGGATCCTGAGCGGCACCATTACCGGCGATGGCCAGGTCGTCCTGATTCTTGACATGGCCCCACTGATTCGTCACGGGCTTGCCCGGATGCAGGATACCCTCGATGAAGATGCGATCGAGCAAACCCCCGTGTCTGTACCGGAGGCCAAACGCACGCCGCTGGTGCTGATTGTCGATGACTCGATCACCATGCGCCGCATTACTTCCAGGGTGCTGGAGAACCGGGAACTGGAGGTACTAACTGCCAAGGACGGACTGGATGCCATCGAGGTCATGTACGATCGAGTCCCCGATGTCATGCTGCTCGATATCGAGATGCCCAGGATGGACGGCTACGAACTCACCACCCACGTTCGCAACGACCCCCGTCTGAAGGCCATCCCCATCATGATGATCACTTCGAGAACCGGCGAAAAGCACCGTCAGCACGCGCTGGACCTGGGGGTCAATCGATACATCAGCAAGCCTTATCAGGAAACCGAGCTGATCCGAAACGTATTTGAAATGCTGGAATTACCCGTACCGGAGGTCTAGCCCAAAGTGTCCGAGAAGGAAATCCGAAGCGTGATGGTTCCGGTCACCGGCACCCAGCTACTGATACCCAACGCCAGTGTGGCCGAGGTGATCAGCTACTCCGAGCCCGATCCGGTTACCGATGCACCCGACTGGTTGCTGGGCACCTTTGTGTGGCGGGGCTGGCAGGTCCCGGCCATCTCGTTTACCACCCTGTCAGGCGACAGCCCCAACGAGAACACTTCCGGTGCCCGACTGTGCATTCTCAAGGCACTTTCCGACCACGGCAAGATGCCCTACCTGGCGATTCTTGCCCAGGGCTTCCCGCGGTTGACCACGGTTACGGAAACCAACCTTGTGGAGGAAGAAACCGAAGCCGGCACCATTGCCGTTGTCGGCCGGGTCATCATCGGAGACCGCCAGGCCCTGGTACCCGACCTGGAGCGTCTGGGACACCTGGTCGCCCACGCCACGTTCGGAGCGCTGCCGCTGACCGGCAGCAAGGGCTGATCACTCGATTCTGATCACTCAATCCCCAGCAGCGGGCCCAGGTTGGCATTTTCATCGACAACCAGCTCGATATTGCCCTCGGTTGAAGTAAACAGTGTCGTCACGCCGGGACCGTGACCGGCCGAATCGCTCCGCCCGTGGGAAATGACCCCGACCGAGACCGCCCCCTGTCTGTAAATACGACCGTAGGAATGGTCGGCATCGACAATCGCAACAATATCCCCGAAACGCAGTGAGCCCAGGTTGTAGCGCTCGACGACTTCCTCATCGAACATCTGAATGTCGTAGTCCCCCGTGTAGACATGGTCCCGCCCCAGACCGGAGCCCATGATCTTTGCGGGAATCTGGTGGGTGACCGGAATTCGCAGCTGCCCTTCCCCGTTCACCCCGGCACCGGCTTCATTGAGTGCATCGATCAATGCCGGGCTGGTATTCATGACCTCGACCCCTTCGACATTGGAAAGCTCCATGCCGGCACCCAGGGAGCGGATCTGGATGGCATCGCCAATGGTCAGTCCGGCGTAATGCTCCTCCGGGAAGTCAACCATAAGATGCTCTATACCGCCATGCTTGCCGATCACCCAGCCCTCGGCACCGGCGGACTGACCGTCTATTATCCTGGCCCGGTTTCCAATGGCCGATAGCGCGTTAAGCGCCCGGTTTTCCGGGCCATTGCGGTCATTGTCCGCCCCCAGATTGACCAGGCTGACTGCCGGCTCCACATGGTTGCCGGCCATATCCACCGCCGTATCCCCGGTCCGGAAGTTATAGGTGATCCCGCCGGTGCCCGGAAGCATGCGTACCCGGCCATCGGCCTCGACCCGATAGACCGCCTCGCGAATGAACGGGGGCGCAATGAACCCGGTTACCGCCATCTCCACCAGTTCATCGGCGTTGTACTCCACCGGTTCGACCTCGGCCAACACCGGAAAAACCACCACGAGGGCGGCGACAAGCGGAAACAAACGGCTGAACATCGACTTTTTCATTGCAAGGCACTCTCGAACACGAATCAGGCCCGAAAGTCTGCCACAAGTCGACGGGGAGGGCTGTCGTTTTGTCCGGAAACCGGAAACCGCAAGCCTCACCCGTTTTCCCGTTCTCCCTTTAGCCTTTCACCTTGATCCTTTCACCTTGATCCTTTCACCTTGATCCTTGATCCTTGATCCTTCAAGGCCACGGATGCAGATCCTGGCCCAAAATAGCCAGCGCTTCAGCGACAGAGTGGTCGGTAATCACCGGGCTGAGCAGGATAAGCACGAAAAACACAACGCCGGTGCCCACGGTGAGGTGGTCTCCCCAGCCCCAGGGCTGCATCCAGGGGAGCGGGGGTGGTTCCGGAATTTTTCTCCTTTGCGCACCATGCCCGCCCTTTCCCATCGCTGCCTTGGCCGCCAGTGCGGCCTCATCCACTGAAAGTAATACCCCCCGGATCGTTCGCTGCCAGGCGATGAACCGGGCCCCGGCCTGGGCGCCCGTGCGGGCAGCGGCGCTCAGGCCAGCCACCCCGAACAACAGATCGATGTACAACCCGATCCAGAGCGCTGCAAGCACCAGCATGATGTCGAGCTTGATATGCCAGATCGTCCGGCCAAGCCGATAATCCCGGATCCCCTCCTTGCCAAGGCTCCAGTATTCCAGCACGCCATGGGCGGCAACCACTGCAGCCAGCCAGAACATGGAGATGGCCATGGAAAGGACCAGCGCAAGGGTGATGTAGATAATGGTGAAGGTGGTGCGGTTGTCATGATCAAGCAACCAGCGGCGGATGCGGGCCCGGGTCCTCGGCAACCGGCGGCCTTTCGTCGGTGGTGCAATCGAATCATTCATGCCATGTCTCCGTGCAGCGCCTGCATGATCGCCAGGGATGCAGGTCCGGCTGTTTCGCTACGCAGGATCCTGGGGCCAAGACTGGCCGGCTGGAATCCGGCAGCATCGAGTATGCCAAGATCCCGTTCATCCAGGCCACCCTCCGGCCCGGTGACAATCACCACCGGCACCCGGACCGGTGCAAAACGACCCAGTCCCGGGCCACCCCCGGTATCCAGCCTGATCCGCAGGGCGTTGCCGGGCAATTGCCCGACAACCGCCTCGAGAGGCTCCGGCAAACCGATTTCGGGCACCGTCGCCCGCCCGGACTGTTCACAGGCAGCAATGGCCACCTTCTGCCAGTGACCCTGGCGCTTTCGGGCCCGCTCACCGCCCAGACGGACTTCCGAGCGAGCCATTTGTACCGGCCAGATCCTTCGAACGCCAAGCTCCACGGATTTCTGTACACACCAGTCCATCTTCTCTCCCCGGCACAGGGCCTGGACCAGGTGAACTTCCAGGGTTGACTCGGTTGAATTGGCCGTGGGCCCACCGACTTCCACCACGCATCGGTGCCTGCCGTCCGCTTCGGCAATTCGACCGGACCAGTCGTACCCGTCACCGTTGAAAAGCTTCACCTCGTCGCCTTCCTTCCGGCGCAGCACCTTGAGCAGATGGCGCGAGGGTGCCTCCTCGAGCTCAATTCGTGCACCTGCCTGGAGGGCCTGGCCGGTATGAATCCGCAGGATTCTCATGCTGCCTCTGGCATCCGTTCCTCGCTGGGTTCGATCAACCCATTCATAAGGGCCACTCTCAATATGCCATCAAGTCCATTTCCTGGAAATGTACCGATGGTCATGAAAAGCCGAAGAATTGAGCGTTTGATTGCTCATCATTGACGAGACGAGCGCCGATGGCAAGAGGAAACCGGACAGGGAACCGGGCACTGAAATCCAGGGTCCCGATACCAGCATGGGTCATGGGCCCGGAACGTTCACGCCATTGCGCTGTATCTCCTGACTCCGGCAGCCGCTTCCCTGCTATCATCGGGGAACCTGAATCATTCGGCCGGCATCCAATCATCCATGAGAAAACTCAACGGAATCCGTGGCTTCTCGCTGATCGAGATCCTGGTAGTGGTGGTCATTATCGGCATCCTGGCAGCAGTCATCGTGCCCCGGTTCATGGACGAACCGGACCGGGCCCGAGTGGCCAAGGCCCAGCAGGATATCCAGGCCATCACCACGGCCTTGAACATGTATCGCCTCGACAACTATGTCTACCCGAGCTCCGAGCAGGGGCTGGAAGCCCTGGTCTCTCGTCCCAGCGGCCGTCCCGAGGCCCCCAACTGGCGTTCCGGCGGCTACCTGGACGACCTGCCCGAAGATCCCTGGGGTCGGGAATATCAGTACCTGTATCCCGGGGTTCATCGTGAATTCGATGTCTGGTCCCTGGGTGCCGATGGCTCTCCCGGGGGCGAAGGGATCAATGCCGAAATCGGTAACTGGCAGGACTGATCGCCTGCCGGGGAACACCGGGCGGGGTTTCACCCTGCTTGAAATCCTCGTGGTCATGGTCATCGTGGGCGTTCTGATCGGCTTTGCCGCCCTTCGTCTGCGTGATGCAGATCCCACCGCCCAGATCGAACAGCAGATGCGCACGCTGACCGCCCTGATCGAGGCCCGATGCGAACAATCGGTTATCCAGGCCCGAAATCTGGGCCTGCGCCTGGTCCCCGGCGGTTACGATTTCTGGGTCCCCTACGATTACGAGTGGATCCCGGACCCGGATACCCAGGGACCGTTTCGTCCCCGAACATTCTCCGTTTCCGTGGATCTCGTGCTGATCATGGACGGCCAGACGGTACCCGTCGACGACGACCGGCTGCAACCCCAGCTCCAGTGCCTGCCCGGCGGGGAACTGACCCCCTTCGTTCTTGAAGTGGAATCCGGTGGCCGTACCGTGGCCACACTGGAAGGCAGCCTCAACGGAAAAACCGAGATGGAGGTTTTCCGTTGATGTGTCGCAGGCCTGCCGGGTTCACCCTGCTCGAAGTGCTTGTGGCGCTGGTCGTCGTCGGTGTTGCCCTGGGTGCCCTGGTCCGTGCCGGCTCCCTGGTACTCGGTCACCAGGCGGAGATCGAGCAGCGCACCCTGGCCCTGTGGGTGGCCGACAACGTGCTGGCCGAGGCCCGCCTGGAGGGCCAGACCAGCCCCGGACGGCGCCAGGGAGAAACCGAACAGGGCGGCCGACGATGGTACTGGGAAACCCTGACCGAGCCAGCCCCCGGGGGTGAGTTGATCCGGGTGGATGTGGTGATTTTCTCCGATACTTCCCGGGATGATCCGGTTGTAAATCACACCGGGTTCTTGCCGCTATGAAGTCCGCCCGAAAATCCGGCGGCTTTACCCTGCTGGAAATACTCATTGCAGTGGCCGTGTTTTCCATCCTGGCCGCCACCGCCTACGCGGCACTTGACCGGCTTGCCGATGCGGCCGGCTATCACCGGGAACGGGCCGAATCCTTCCAGGACCTGCAAATGACCATAACGCGCCTGGACATGGACCTGCGCCAGTTGGTCACCCGCAGCATCCGGGATGAAGACCGCCAGTACCGACCGGCCCTGGAAGGCGAAGAACGTCGATTCGAGGCGACCCGAAGTGGCTGGGCCAATCCCCTGGGCATGCGAAGGAGCGAGTTGCAGCGATTTGCCTGGCAGGTCGACGGCAGCCGGCTGGTGCACCTGCGCTGGCCGGTGACCGACCGGGTTCCCGGGGTCGAACCGGAGGTCACCGAATTCCTGGATGACGTCCGCTCCCTGGAGTTTCGATACCAGGACTGGAGCGGCCAGTGGCAGGAACAATGGCCGGAAGATGAAGCCGCGCTGGACCTTCTGCCCAGGGCGGTGGAGTATCGGCTTGAACTCGAAGACGGGCGGAGTTTTGTTCGCCTGATCCTCATCAGCCCGTGATGGTCCGGCGCCAGAACGGGGCAGCCCTGCTGGTTGCACTGGTGGTCGTGGCCATCGCCACGGTTCTGGCCACCCTGGCCCTGGAACGAAGCCAGCGCGACGGGCTTCGCAGCCAGAGCATTGCCCAGTCCGAGCGCGCCTACCAGTACGCCCTGGGTATGGAGTCGGTGGCCATGGCCATGATCCGGGAAGCCGAGGAATCGGGCATGGGGCAATTCCTGCTCGACGGGGCCTGGACCGAACCTTTCGAGGTCCCCGGGGGCATGGTCCGGGGCCGGGTACTGGACCAGTCCGGGCGATTCAACCTCAATGCCCTGGCCCACCCGGAAAGCGGGCCGAGGCTGCAAGCATTGCAACAGCTCGAAGACCTCCTCGCCCAGCTTGCACTCAACCCGAACCTGGCATCGGAGCTGGCCGACTGGCTCGAGGGAACGGCCACCCCCCGGCCGGCCGGGGCCGGAGATTCCTGGTATGCGGCCCAGACGCCGGCCTACCGCACCGCTGGCCGGCCCATGGCCCATGTCAGCGAACTTCGCTGGCTGCGAAGCATGAATGATGAGACTTTCCAGACCCTGCGGCCCCATGTATCGGCTCTTCCGGTGACCAACCAGCGTTTGAATATCAACAACACCACGCCGGAGGTTCTGGCCAGTTTCAGTGATGCCCTGGACGTGGAAACCGCAAGACGTGTTCTCCAGGACGGCCCCTTCAACAGCCTTGAAGACTTCCTCGACCACCCCTCCATTTCCGGCATCGAGATGACCGGCGTGATCAACCAGTTGACCACCCAGAGCGAATGGTTTCTTGCCCATGCACGGGTCGAGCTCGACCAGGTTCCCCGGGATTTCTACCGGTTGATGGACCGGGCCACCCTGGAGGCCGACTACCGGTATTTCCGCATGGGGCAGGAACAGCACTAACGAGATCACTGATCAGCAGACATTCAGCGCTTCAGAGCTTGATACCTCAGGTACACTTTGGACCATGCAGGAAAATCTGGTTGTTCATATCGCTGTACAGCCGTGGGCCTGGTTTCTGACCGACCGGGCAGGGAGAGTCGTGCGCCAGGGTCAGGGATCCCCGCCGGCAGACGAAGCCCGGCAGACCACGGCACTGGTGGACATGGCCGACTGTTTGCCCCTGACCGTCGACCTGCCGGCCCTGAGTTCATCGAAACTCCAGCAGGCGCTGCCCTGGGCGGTGGAAGAGCAGATTGCCGGCAATGTTGAAGACCAGCATGTTGTGGCCGTCGACCGGGATTCCGAGGGCCGGGTTCTGGCCCTGGTCGTGGCCCGGGAGGCCCTGGACCGGTGGATCGAGGAACTCGAGCAAAACGGCGTCCGGGCCGACCGAATGGTGCCCGATGCCCTGTGCCTGCCGCCACCGACCCGGGGATTGCACATGCTCAGGGCCGGCGAGCGAATACTCCTGCGCAGCGGCCAGTGGTCGGCCAGCAGCCTGGAAGAGGAACTGGCCAGCGAACTGGCCGGCGAACTGGCCAGCCCCGAATTACCACCGGTGTGGTACGGGCCGGAGGCCCCCGGCTGGCTGACAGACTGCCACGCCGAGGTCCTCCTGGAGCCCGGTGGCCGGGAAATCCTGGTCGAACAGGCCCTGGCATCGAATACAAACCTGCTTCAGGGGGCCTATGCCCCCGTCTCGGCTCGCCAGAACCGCAAACTCTGGGTTGCTGCCGGGGTATTGGCTGTGGTCCTGGTGGCCAGCCAGTTCCTCTACGCCTCGATCGAGCACTGGCAGCTCAAGCGCCAGTCGGCCGAACTCCAGACCACCATCGAAGAGCAATACCGGGAGGTCTTTCCGGATGCCGGGCGGGTCGTGGCCGGGCGGGAGCGGGAACTGGCTGAACGGGAACTGGCCCGCCTTCGGTACGGGGAAGCCGCCGGCCTGATCGATTTGCTCAGCCGGACGGTACCGGTTCTCAGCGGCGCCCAGGCCACCCGGGTGCGTTCGCTGGACTACCGGGACGGCCAGCTGGAAATCCGCCTGACTGCTGATGGCGTAAGCGACCTGGACCAGCTCGAGCGACGCCTTGAAGCCATTGGCCTGCATGCCCGGGTCCAATCGGCCAGCCTCGGGCCGGACGGTGCAGACGGCCGTCTGAGCATTCGACAGGTGGCCCCGTGAAGGCCTGGTGGAATCAACTCCAGCCCCGTCAGCAGGTCCTGCTGGCAGCCGCCGGTGTGGTCCTGGTAGCGGTTTTCCTGTTCACCATGGTCTGGGAACCCCTGGCCGAGGCCCGGGAGCAGGAACGTAACCGGGTCGCCCAGCAACAGGCCCTGGCCGACTGGCTGGAAGCCGTCGAGCCGATTGCCCGCAGCCTCCGGGAAGAGCGCGCCCGGCGCCCCGGAGACCTGGCCGACCGCTCCCTGCTCGGACGGGTGGATGAAACCGCCCGGGCTGCCGGACTGGCCGGGGCCATCCAGCGCATCGAACCCGGTGGCGACGACCGGGTACGGGTCTGGCTCGAAGAAGCCGATTTCCCGACCCTGATGGAATGGCTTTCCGATAGCGCCACGGAGCAGGGCATTTTTGTCGAGCAGTTCACCGCCGAGCGGGCCGACAGTCCCGGGACCAGCAACGTCCGGATGACCCTGATCTCCGAGAGTTAACGGCAGCATCTTGATGTTCAAGCGCATCTTCCTGAGTGTACTCATCGGCATGATCGGGCTGGCGATTCTCGCCGGCCTGCTGCTGGCCACTCTGCCAGCACGCATGATGGTTTCCGTGGTGGATCCGGCTGACGACATGGGCCTGCGCCAGGTACAGGGAACCCTGTGGTGGGGAGAGGGCCGGCTCCAGCGCCCTGGAAGGGAGGCGCTGCAGGCCAACTGGCGATGGTCGCCCCCCCTGGCCTGGCAATGGGAGCTGGAGGGAGAGGATGTGGATCTGCGGGGAAGCGCCTTTCCCGCGTTCGACCGAAGCCTGGAAATGCGGGAGGTCACCGGAACCATCGATGCCCGGCGGCTGGACATCGATGCCTGGCTGCCCAACGTGGTGCCAGCCGGCGACTTCGTGCTCGACATCAGCCATATCCGGTACGAGAAAGGCAGAGTTACCGGGCTTGAGGGGCAAGTGACCTGGTACAACGGCTACCTGCACGGGGCCATCGAGGAATCCCTTGGGACCATCGAAATTCTGTTCGAACCCGGCGAGGCGGGTTTCGAGGCCGGCATCCGCTCCGTGGATCTGGCCCCGATCACGGTCCGGGGCCGGCTGGTGCTCGAGGGTGGAAACTACGAGGCCGACCTGTGGCTGCGGGCCGAAGCCGGCCGCCCGGAACTGGCCCGGCAACTGGCCCGCATCGGCGAGCGCCAGCCCGACGGTCAGGTCCGCCTGCGCCAGTCCGGGAGACTCTTCTGAATCCCGTTTTTCGGGGTACAAACACCCCCTGCCTTCCCGTACACTTCCTGTCCTACTCGCCTGCAGCCCTAGCCAAGTGTCTGAACTGGATCAATACCTGAACGTAGCCCTGAAAGCCGCCGATGCGGCCGACCGCATTGCCATGGATTATTTCGGTGGCCAGCTGGAAATCGAAACCAAGTCCGACGACAGCCCGGTTACCGTGGCCGATCGGGCCGCGGAAGAAGCCATCCGGGAAATCCTGGGTGAGAGCTTTCCCGACCACGGCATCTTCGGCGAGGAATTCGGCCAGGCCGGGTCCACTGAAAACCTCTGGCTGATCGACCCGATCGACGGGACCCGAAGCTTCATCCGCGGCCTGCCCTTCTGGTCCGTGCAGATCGCATTGATGCATCAGGGCCGGGTTGTCGTCGGTGTTTCCTCCGCACCGGCCCTGGGTGAACGGGCCTGGGCCACGGCCGGAGGTGGTGCGATGCTCGACGGAAAGCCGATCCGGGTATCGGAAACCGATTCGCTGGATTCTGCGGACATCTCCCTGGGCAACCTGGCAACCCTGGCCGGCGACGAGCAGGCCTGGTCCCGGCTTGCCAGGCTGGTCACCACGGCTGCACGGATCCGGGGCTACGGCGACTACTGGCATTACCACCAGCTGGCCCGGGGCGGGCTGGACGGAGTAATCGAGAGCGATGTAAACATCCTCGACATCGCCGCCCTTTCCCTGCTGGTCACCGAAGCCGGCGGGATCTTTACCGATCTCGATGGCCAGCCGATCGACCTGGAAACCACATCGGTCCTGGCCACCAATTCCCGGCTGCACTCGAAACTGCTGGACGTCGTGCATGGGAATTGACCGGAAACCCCGCTTGCCGGAAATCCAGGGGCGCCGGATGAAAAAGCCCGGGGAAATCTTCCGGGTCGAGCAGCTTGACCTGGAATTTGCCAACGGCCAGCAACGTCGCTACGAGCGGCTGATCAGCAAGGGTGTAGGTGCGGTCATCATCGTGGCCATGCCCGATCCGGACACCGTCTTCCTGATTCGTGAGTACGCCTGCGGGGTCCACCGGTACGAGATCGGCCTGCCCAAGGGGCGGCTGGAGCCCGGCGAATCGATCCTCGAAGGAGCCAACCGGGAATTGCAGGAAGAAGTCGGCTTCGCCGCAGCAAACCTGCAGGAGATCGGGGTCCTGAGCCTTGCCCCGGGCTACATGTCCCACGTCACCCACATCGTGCTGGCCCGGGACCTTCGCGAATCCAGCCTGCCCGGCGACGAACCGGAAGAAATCGAGGTGATTCCCTGGGCCATGGACAACCTGGTCGAACTCGTCCGGCGCCCCGACTGCACCGAAGGTCGCAGTATCGCCGCCCTTTACATCGCCCGTGACATGATCCGAAACCATGCATTCAACTGAACAGCTGCAGAAATGGACCGCCCCCCTGATCGCCGCCTGCCGGGAAGCCTCGGCGGCCATCCTCGAGATCTACGGGCAGGATTTTCAGGTCGACACCAAGTCCGACAACAGCCCCCTGACCCAGGCCGACCTGGCCAGCCACCGGGTCCTTGGCAATGCCCTGGAACACATTGCGCCGGAAATTCCGGTCCTGTCCGAGGAAGGCCGGGACATCCAGTGGGAGGCGCGCAGGAACTGGCCAAGCCTGTGGCTGGTCGACCCCCTGGACGGGACCCGGGAATTCGTCAACCGCAACGGGGATTTCACGGTCAACGTGGCCCTTATCGAGAAACACATTGCCGTGCTCGGACTGGTTGCCATACCGGTGACCGGAGAAGTCTACGTGGGCATCCACGGCCAGGGTGCCTGGAAGCTGGACCGTGCCGGTAATCGGCACGATGTGCGCACACAACGCCCGGCCCGAAGCCGACCGGTGGTCATCGGCAGCCGTTCCCATTCCAACCAGCGCACCCGGGATTACTTTGAATCCCTTGGCGATCACACCGTCATGAGCCGGGGCAGCGCCCTGAAATTCTGCGTGGTCGCTGAAGGAGAAGCCGACCTGTATCCGCGCCTGGGTCCGACCAGCGAGTGGGACACGGCCGCCGGCCATGCCGTGGTCGAGGCGGCAGGTGGCAAGGTCACCCGGGCCGACGGCCAGCCCCTGCTTTATAATTCAAAGCCGGAAATCCTGAATCCGGAATTCCTGGTTATCGGCGACCCCGCCCGGGAATGGCCGACGGTCAGGACCACCAAACAGGAATAAACCGGGCGGCGCCCTGGCCGGCCAGATCCCCGCGAAAATGGGCTCCCCTTGTGGACCAGGCGGCCAGCTAGAATGGCCTGACCACCGCCAGAATGACGATCCCCACCAGGGCCAGGGCGGGCACTTCATTGAACCAGCGATACCACACGTGGCTGCGACGATTCTCCCCCCGGCGGAAAACACGGACAATCCGCGCACACCACAGGTGATAGGCGACAAGGCCAACGACCAGGGCCAATTTGGCGTGCATCCACCCCAGGGCAAGATAGCCCGGCTGAATCACGACCAGGACCAGGCCGAAGAACAGCGCTAGCCCCCCGCCGATATGCATCATCACAAGCAGCTTGCGCTGCATGACCATCAGGGTCGGGTAGAAACCCTCTTTGTCATTCAAAGCTGAATAAACAAAGAGCCTGGGCAGGTAAAACAGCCCCGCAAACCAGGTCACGACGAAAATAATGTGGAATGCGATCAGCCATTGCACCGGGGATTCTCACTTGACGGGAGTTTTCTCAGAGAGTATAAATACACACGGTGATGTAAACCAAAACACAAGCAATAATAACAGGTTGACATCACAACCGACCGTACTATCCGGTTTGGGGCAAAAGAAAAGCGGCTTTGACAGCCGCTTTTCTTTTGCCCCGTATTGACCACTGCTCCCTCCGGCACCATATACTGTGGCCATGGAACCCGAACAAGCACTCATATTCACCGACTCTGCTGCCAGCAAGGTCCGGGAGTTGATTCTCGAAGAGAACAATCCGGATCTCAAGCTGCGCGTCTACATCACCGGCGGGGGCTGCTCCGGCTTCCAGTATGGTTTTACCTTCGACGAAAGCGTTGGAGAAGGCGAGCTGACGGTGGAAAAGGAAGGAGTCACCCTGGTGATCGATCCCCTGAGCTATCAATACCTGGCCGGCGCCGAGGTCGATTACGCCGAGGACCTTTCCGGTGCCCGGTTTGTCATTCGCAATCCCAATGCCACGACCACCTGCGGTTGTGGGTCGTCGTTCGCCGTAGCCTGACCCCTTCCGGAATCGAATAGCCCCGGGGCTGTCCGGACACCCGGGCCACCGACTCGTACTGATATCGGGCGGACCGGGCGACCAGCAGCCTTACAGGGCCTGTATTAGCGCTACATCGATGAAAGGGCCGCGCCGAACATCACCATGAATACGATATTCAGGGCAATGACGATGGCCAGCCAGATCAGCGTGGCCTTGGCCCAGTTGGACTTGCTGACCGGCGCATTGCTGCCGAAGGCCCACACGAACAGCAGGATGATATTGACGATCGGTATGATCATCAGAAGCAGGGTCACAAGCCACTGACCCACCGATACTGGCTGATAGTTCTGGTTTTCCATGTTGTTTTCCATTTTTCCGTTCCTTTGATTTTCTTACGGGGTTGCCTAGTCTCAGTACGCAAACTCACGAGAATGTGCGCCACATCCCTTTTCGAAAGTCCTGGGTTAGAATCAGCGCTGGATCGAATCGGCAGGTTGAGCCCCAATGACTGTTCTGACCGTCCTTCTCGCGCTGCTCATCGCCCATTTCGTGCGGGGCCTGGACCGGTTCAGAAAGTATCAGGTGCCGGTCTCGTCCATGGCCTGGCTTCAGAATCAGGTCGTTGCCCGATGGCCCGAACAGGGCTGGCTGGGCGTACTGGTGCTGGTGGCGGTCGTTTTTCCCGTCGTGGCCCTCCTCCAGTGGCTTGCCGGAGCCTTGCCGGGCACGCTGGGCCTTTTCCTGCTGGGGCTCCTGGCCCTTCTTTACACCATCGGACCGGAGGACCTGGACCGGGACGTGGAAGCCATTGCCGAGGCCGAGAGCACCGACGAGCAGCGTCGCCGGATGGCGGATATCGGGCGGCCCGACCAGCCGCCGGCTGCCCGGGTCTTCAGTGATGCCTTGTGGCGGTGGTTCGGCATCATTTTCTGGTTCGCCGTGCTCGGGGTCGTCGGGGCGGTGTTATTCCGTCTGGCCGAGCAATCCGAGAATGCCGAGGCCCTGGGCGAGGCCTCCCTGGCCCGGGCCATGAGCCGGTTGCGAGCCATCCTGGCCTGGCCGGTAGCGCAACTGATGAGCCTGGCGCTGATGCTGGCGGCCGATTTCGACCGCAGTTTCCTGGCCTGGAAGGCCTGGATGGACCGACACGGCTGGCTGACACCGGGCGATGGGATGCTGTTGTCAGCAGGTCTGGAGGCCGCCGACCGGGGCGAACCCGTACCATCCGTGATCCGGGCCATGGAGCTTTGCTGGCGCATGCTGATCATCTGGCTTGTACTCCTTAGCCTGGTGCAGATCGCCGGATGGATTATCTAGTGTACCCCCAGGAAACCGGTGGTTCGCTATACTTGAGCCTGCACCCGATTCATTCGAGGATTCCCGCCGATGATATTCCGACTCGCCCTTGTCCCGGCCCTTGGCCTCGTGCTCACGCTTTCGGCCCTGGCCGGGGATGAAAAGCGGATCCTGTGTGGCTCGTTGCTCAATGTCGAGGCCGGCGAAATCCTTTCCGAACAAACCCTGGTTGTCCGTGACGGTAAAATCCGGGAAGTCGTCGACGGACTGGATGCCGGCAACGGGGCATCGGAAGTCATCGAACTGGAAGGAATGACCTGCCTGCCGGGCCTGATCGACCTGCACACCCACCTTGGCTCGGAACTGACAGCAGGCAGTTACATCCGGCGATTTACCGACAATGGTCCGGATGTGGCATTGCGGGCCGCCCACAATGCCCGCATCACCCTTGAGGCCGGGTTCACCACGGTGCGCGAACTCGGTGACAGCTTCAATGTCAGCGTGGCATTACGCGATGCCATCGAGCAGGATACGGCGGTCGGTCCCCGGATCTTTGCATCCGGCAAGTCCCTGGCAACCACCGGCGGACATGCCGACCCGACGAACGCCTACAGGGATGACCTGGGCGGTGACCCAGGCCCCAGGGACGGGGTAGTCAATGGCACGGCGGATGCCCGCAAGGCGGTTCGCCAGCGCTACAAGGAAGGCGCCGATCTGATCAAGATCACCGCCACCGGCGGGGTCCTCAGCGTTGCCCGCCGTGGGGAAAACCCGCAGTTTCTCGACGATGAAATCGAAGCGATTGTTGAAACGGCGCGGGACTATGACATGCACGTGGCCGCCCATGCCCACGGGGCCGAAGGCATGAAACGGGCCATTCGTGCCGGCGTGGCAACAATCGAACACGGCACGTTGATGGACGAAGAGGTCATGGACCTGATGGTCGAACACGGCGTGTGGTACGTGCCGACCATCTCGGCCGGAAAATACGTTGCCCAGAAAGCCGAGGTGGATGGATTCTTCCCCGATATGGTCCGGCCCAAGGCCCGGGAGCTGGGCCCGCAGATCCAGGAGACATTCGGCAAGGCCTGGCAGGCCGGTGTTCCCATCGCGTTTGGCACCGATGCCGGCGTAGGTCCCCACGGGGATAACGCCATGGAGTTCGTCTACATGGTCGAAACCGGCTACCCGGAGATCGAAGCCATTCGCTCGGCCACGACCCGGGCAGCCGAAGTCCTTGGCATTGCCGACGAAGTTGGAACCCTGGAAGAGGGGATGCGGGCCGACATCATCGCCGTGGAAGGCAATCCGCTGGAGGACATTGACGCAATGCTGGAAGTCGGCTTCGTGATGACTCGGGGTCTGGTGGTCTCGAAACCCTGAACAACCCTCAATTCATGCGCCAGATCATCAGCGTGAGCAACCCCAGGTAACTGACCCAGCCAAGCCAGGGAAGCATCAGCAATTGAGCCGGACGGCTGACCCGGGAAAACATCACCACGCTGGCTAGAACCGAAAGCCCGAGCAGGGCGATGACCGGCAGTGCCCAGCCAGGCCGATGCAGATCGAACAGGACGATTCCCCATCCGACGGCTGCCAGCAGTTGAACTGCCCAGAGAAACAGCGCGCTGCCGGCACCGGGCAGCACCCGGTTGACCCACACCCGCCATCCCGCCAGTGCGACCAATACCAGGCATCCACCGGTAATCCAGAGTATCCGGCTGCCGCTGGCAGCCCAGCCTGGAGTCAATGCATCGGCGTACCAGGCCCCCGGAACACTCATGGCACCGGCCAGGCCGGCCAGTGCTGCCAGCAAGAGGAAACACAACAGGGACGGTAGATTCCGACCGGATTCCGACATGGTTAATGCCCCTCCTGAAATTGGGCAGGCTGACACACTGCAATTGACAGGGCCAACAAATTTGATAATGTGATAGATCGCACGTTACAGGGGTTGTTTTTTTATTTACAACTCGGGCCAAGGTGACAAATGCTAACCGACATCGGCCCCGGACGCTTCTGGTTGGGTCAGATGCGCTCAACGCTACGCGCTCAGGGCTACAGCGTCAATACGGTGGATGCCTATCTGTACTGGGCCGAAGCATTTGTTGACTTCTTTCAAGGCCAGATCCCTGCCCGGTTCGGCCCGGAGCACCTCGATCAGTTTCTGGACCCCCAGAACCCCGGGGCACCTCAGACCCGGCTGAAGCGCCATATTGCGGTCAACGCGGTTGCCTTCCTTGTTGAAGATGTCGCCGGCAGAAACCTCTCCTGGCTGCCCGGCTACCTCAAGAAACGGCCGGAGTTGCGACAACCTGATTTTTTGAAACGCGGAGCCCTCAAGGCGATCCTGTCCAGGCTCACAGGCTGGGAGTGGCTGGCAGCGGCGCTGTCCTACGGATGCGGACTGACCCTGGATGAGTGTCTCGGCCTGCGTATCCGGGATATTGAAATTCCTTCGCGCCTGCTGAGCATTCGGGCCGGGGAAGAGTCCGGCATTCGCCGCACCGCAGAGATTCCACTGACCCTGATCAGCCCCCTGGAAAGTCATCTGGAAAACATGCGCTCTGCCCATATCAATCATTTCGCCAGTGGCAGCCCGGGCGTTCGTTTACCGACCCGGGTTCGCCGGGAAAATCCGGACTCGGCCCGGTCCTGGCCGTGGCAGTTTCTGTTTCCGAATCATCTGGTCATTGAAGGCCCGAATCACGAAAAACCAATCGAGCCGGTGCCAGCCAGGTTGCTGATCAAGTCCCTGAACCGGGCAGCGAGTGAATCCTGCCAGATAATTCACTTCTCCCGGCTGACCCTGCGCAACAGCTTTGCCGTCCATCGGATCCAGGAGGGTCATTCGCCCCAGAGTATCCGGGAAATGCTCGGCATCCAGCCAAGCGCCAGCCCGACAAAAGCCGAGAATGAACCCAATGTTGCCTGAGATCACAACCTTCGCCGCAGGAGTACCAGGGCCAGCCCGATAAAGGCCAGCGGCAGGACGGCGGCGGTGATCCAGGGCGGCAGTTGGGTGATTGCCGCAGCCCCATGCAGCAGTCGGTTCAGCATATGAAATCCCAGCCCCAGGCCAATGCCGGTCAACACCGGCAACCCCCATCCCTTCTCGCGTATGGGCTGAAAGACAAATGGCAGACCAATGAGGATCATCGCAATCACGGTCAGGGGATAGAACATGCGCCCCCAGAAGGCGCTGCGATAGGCCGTGGCATCCAGGCCATTGGCTTCCATGTAGCGCGCCAGCCGGACCAGGTCGGCGGCGGCAATGAATCTCGGCCGGGTAAGGGCAGCCCCGAAAACCGCCGGGTCCAGCCTTGACTGGAGGCGGGCAATATCCTGCCCGGTCTCGGCAACGACCACCGGGGCCTCCAGGTCCAGAAGAATCGGATTGTCCAGTATCCAGTTGGAACCATCGTGGCGGGCACGTTCGGCCTGGATCAGCTCGCCGGGTGAGAAACCGTCGGTCATCCTGTAGAAATCGACTTCGAGAAACTCCACCTCCTCGTCGCTGACCCACAGGGACTGACCGATGTTGATGAGCATTCGACCATCCCGAAGCCACAAACCCTGGTGCCCGCCCAGTTCTACCTGGCCGGTCCGGGCCTGCTCCCGGGCAGTACGGGCATCGGTTTCAAGCCCCGGCATCAGCGTTTCGGTCAGGACCATGACCATCACAAGGACCGACAGACCACCGGCAAGGGCCATTGCTGCCACCTTCTGGCGGCTCACGCCGGCCGCGCGCAGGGCAACAAGCTCCTGGGACGCGGCCAGACTTCCAAGACCCAGCAGGGTGCCGATCAACGCGGCGAACGGAAAAACATCGTAGACCCGCCGAAGGCTGGTCTGAAGGACGAAAAAGACCACGTCGGCCAGGCCGTATCCGGCCTCGATACTGCGCAGTTCCCGCAGGATGTCCACCAGGGAATAAAGGGCCACCAGGCCGACCAGGACCAGCCCGATGCCCCACAGAACCTGGCGGGCAACGTAGAAGCCGGCCGTCCATGGAAACCGCCCTACCATTTCCGGTGGGTCCTTTGCCAGAGAATGACAGCCAGCACACCGACCAGCAGGTGAATGGGCCAGAGTCCCGCCGCACCGGACACCCTGCCCTGCTCCACGGCCAGAATGCCCAGGTTGATCAGGTTGCTGTAAATCAGATAGATCCCCAGGGCGAGAATGATCCGGCCGTGGCTTGATCGGCGAAACGATCCCAGGGACAGGGGAAGGGCCAGCAATCCCAGGACGACGGCGGCAATCGGACTGGCCAGGCGCCAGTGCCACTCGGCGGCC
>SLIZ01000083.1 GCA_007135395.1 Wenzhouxiangellaceae bacterium
AGCAGGGTTTCCCGGCTGAGCCAATCAAAGCCCCCGCCGGTCATGATCCGCGGTGCCCTCAGGGCGTAGAGCAAAAGTGAACCACCGGTGACCAGGATCATGAATCCGAGTATGAAAAGCCCCCGGTCCGGGTCATGGGCAAAGGCGTGGACGGATGTAAGAACCCCGGATCGGACCAGGAATGTGCCCAGCAGGGACAGGGAAAAGGCGGCGATGGCCAGCAGGATTGTCCAGGCCGGAAACGAGCCCCGTTTCTCGGTGACCGCCTGGGAATGGATCAGCGCCGTGCCCACCAGCCAGGGCAGGAACGAGGCATTTTCCACCGGATCCCAGAACCACCAGCCACCCCAGCCAAGTTCGTAATAGGCCCACCAGGAGCCCAGGGTGATACCGCCGGTGAGAAAGGCCCAGGCGACCAGGGTCCATGGCCTGGACCAGCGCACCCACTGCCGGTCCACCCCGCCGGTCAGAAGCCCGGCGATGGCAAAGGCAAAGGCTACCGCAAAACCCACGTAGCCCATGTAGAGCAGGGGCGGGTGGATGATCATGCCCGGGTCCTGGAGAAGCGGGTTGAGGTCCTGCCCGTCCGGCGGCCCGGGGAGAATGCGGTCGAAGGGATTGGAGGTAAGCAGGGTAAAGAGCAGGAAGCCGATGGAGATCATGCCCATGACCGCCAGAACCCGGGCGGTGAATGCCCGGGGCAGCGAGCGGCTGAATACCGCCACGGCCACGGTCCAGCCCGACAGCATGAGCATCCACAGCAGCAGCGAACCCTCGTGGCCCCCCCACACCGCCGAGAGCCGGTAATACCAGGGCAGCAGCAGGTTGGAATTCATGGCCACGTATTCGACGGTGAAATCGTGGTTCAAAAAGGCCTGGGAAAGGGCCCAGTAAGACACCCCGATAAACACCAGCTGGCCGACGGCCAGGCTGGGGGCCAGACCGATCAGCCGGTCGTTGCCCTTCCAGGCCCCGATCAGGGGCAGGGTGGCCAGCAGAATGCCCAGCACCAGGGCCAGGATCAGGGCGATATTGCCAAGTTCGGGAATCATGGAGTACCTGCGGGATTGATCACGATATCAGTCACTGGACGGATGTCCGGCCCTTTCCAGGGCCTTGGCCACTTCCGGGGGCATGTAGGTCTCGTCGTGCCGGGCCAGGACCTCATGGGCACGGAAAAGGCCGTTGGCATCCAGGCTGCCGTGGGCGATCACACCCTGGCCTTCGCGAAACAGGTCGGGAAGGATGCCGGTATAGATCACCGGGACTTCCTTGTACCCGTCGGTCACGTCAAAGCGGATCGACAGGCCGTCGGGTTCGCGCTTGACCGATTCGTCAGCCACCAGTCCACCGAGGCGAAAGGTCCGGCCTTCCTCCACGGTTTCGGCGTGGACGTCCATGGGACTCATGAAATACATCATGTTGTCCTGCAGGGTGGCAATGGTAATGGCCGCGGCGGTGCCTACGCCCAGTACCAGTACACTGACCATGGCCAGCCTGCGCTTGCGAGTGGGTGTCATCTAGCTTCGTCCTCGTAGTTGCCCTTCCGCAGAGCCTGTTCTTCAATCAGTTGCGCACGCAGCCGGCGATGCCGGGCTACCGGTTGGCAGACCTGCCAGGCCAGCACCGCGAAAAAAATCGCGTAGCTGGTCCAGACATAGAACCCGTGGCTGCCCATTTCCAGAAATTCGCTCATGTTCGGATCAACCCCGGGCCGTGCTTCCGGCTACGCGCTGGCGTACCCAGGCCCGGCGCCGGTCCTGGTCGGCCAGTTCGGTTCGTGATCGCATCAGCAGCAAGGCTGCATAGAGAACTTTGGTCGCAATGGTCATGTAGATCAACGGTTCGATCATGCTCGGGTCCATCGTGGATTCACCAAACAGCCGGATCGTGGCGCCCTGGTGCAGGGTAGTCCACCATTCTACCGAAAAGTGGATGATCGGGATGTTGACCAGCCCGACGAGAATCAGCACGGATGCGACCCGCGCACCCTTTCGCCGGTCCTCGAAGGCCGCATAAAGCCCCATGATTCCCAGGTAGATGAAAAGCAGGACCAGCATGGAGGTCAGCCGGGCATCCCAGGCCCAGTAGGTGCCCCAGGTGGGCTTGCCCCACAGGGCGCCGGTGGTCAGGCAGATCAGGGTGAAAGCCGCGCCGATGGGGGCCGACACCATGGCCATGATCTCGGCGATCCGGATGCGCCAGACCAGGGTAATCACGGCCAGGACACTCATGGTGACGTAGGTCATCATGGCCTGCCAGGCCGACGGGACGTGAATGAACAGAATGCGGTAGCTGTCGCCTTGCTGGTAGTCCGGCGGCACGACAAACAGGGCCTGGTACAGACCCCAGGCTGCCAGCCCTCCGAAGGCGATCCACAGCCAGGGCAGCAGGCGGCCGGAAAAGCCGTAGAAGTAGGCGGGTGAGCCCAGCTTGTGAAAGGCGACCTTGATCTTTTGCCACATTACTCGAGATTCAGTCTGAGGGCCGCCGCAGTGCCGATGGGCACCAGGGTCAGGGCCAGAACCAGAAGGGCGCTCAACAGTCCCAGGTCGGCGCCCGGATCCATGCCGTCGGCGGCAGCCGAAACGGCGCCGGTGGCAAAAATGAGCACCGGAACGAACAACGGGAACACGAGGATAGACAGCATAACGCTGCCCCGGTTCGTGCCCAGGGTCAGGGAGGCTGCAAGGCCCCCCAGCAGGCTCAATATGGGGGTTCCAAGCAGCAGGCTCAATACGAGAACCGGCAGGGCTTCGGCGGGCAGATACAGCATCTGGGCGGCCAGGGGGGAAACGATGATGACCGGAATACCGGTAATGATCCAGTGGCTGAAAAGCCGGGTGGCTGCCAGCACCGCCAGGGGCCAGGGGGACAACAGCCACTGCTCCAGGCTGCCGTCTTCGTAATCGGAGCGAAATAGCCCGTCGAGTGCCAGCAGGGCCGAAAGCAGCGCCGCGATCCAGATCATTCCCGGGGCCAGGGAGGCCAGAAGATTCGGTTCCGGTCCCACGCCCAGGGGCACCAGGATGATCACGGCAAACAGGAAAAACAGCGGCATCAGGGTTTCCCCGCCGCGGCGGAAGGCCAGCTTCAGGTCCCGGCCGATCAATGCCACCAGTGCCCGCATCATTCCGGCGGCTCGGCTGGAAGCACTTCGAGGGTCTGGCAGCCTCCGGGCAGCGACGGCATGCGCAGATGGGTAGCCAGCACAATGCCCCCGCCGCTGGCCAGGTGGCCGGCAAGGAGGTTGTCAAGCAGTCCGCCGCCGGCCTCGTCCAGGCTGGCGTAGGGTTCGTCGAGCAGCCACAGGGGCTGGCGGGATACCAGCAGGCGGGCCAGGGACAGTCGTTTGCGCTGACCGGCCGACAGGGTTCGGGCCGGCCTCAGGCCGAGCCCGGCCAGGCCAACCGCGACCAGGGCGGTTTCGACGGACTGACCGGGGGCGGAACCGCCAAAGTCCCGGTGGAATTTCAGGTTCTCCCGGCAGGTCAGGTCCCCCTTGACCGCCGGCAAATGACCCACGTACCGGCAGTCGGCCCGGTCAACCGTGCCGGTGTGGGGGACCATGAACCCGGCCAGGGTTCGAAGCAGGGTAGTCTTGCCGGCTCCGTTGGCCCCGGTAATCACGATGCACCGGCCGGAAAGAAGTTCCAGGTCCACCGGCTGAAAGACCGGCCAGCCCATGCGCGATGTAGTCAGCTTGTGTGCGGCCAGCAACCGGTCCGGGGCTTGTTCATGTGCGGCGATCACGATCCGGGCTGCTCCAGCCAGACCACATGATCCGGGTATTCAAGGCCGGCCCACTCCGGACCCAGCAGCACCAGTTCCACGGGACCGGCGCCATACCCTGCCAGAAGGGCATGCTGGCCGAAGAAACCGGCCAGACGACAGGCGTGCTCCCTGTCCAGGGCCGCGACCAGCACGCCTTTCTCGTCCGGCCAGTGCCCCTGGGGGTCGATGGAGACTGCCGGAAATACTTCCCCCCGGTGACTTGCCAGGTTCTGGTGCAGAGTCCGCAAGCGGCCCTCGTTTTGCTCATCGGAGAGTTTCTTCGACCCCGGATTGAACGGGGTGATGAGTGCCCAGGGAGTCTCCCGGCCCAGGGCCTTGAGCCGTTCGCAGGGCTGGCCTACCGACAGGACCACCGGCGCCCCGTGAACCACGGCTTGGTAGCGTGTGTTCACGTAGGCGGCCAGCAAGCCCGCCAGGGCCGAGATATCTGCGGGGGAGTGATTCATGGTCGGATGTGTGTGACAACTCCGTTATTATCGCCCCAGACTTTCCCAAAACCCAAGGTTTTCATGTCCCGCTTTGACTATGACCTGTTCGTGATCGGCGCCGGTTCCGGCGGTGTACGGGCCGCCCGGATCTCCTCCGGACACGGAGCCCGGGTGGCTATCTGCGAGGAATCCCGGGTCGGCGGCACCTGCGTCATCCGTGGCTGTGTACCCAAGAAGCTTCTTGTATACAGCTCCCAGTTCGCCAGCGATTTTTCCGATTCCGAGGGCTACGGCTGGTCGGTTTCCGGTGCGGAATTTTCCTGGCCGAAGCTGATCCGGGCCAAGGATGACGAAATCGATCGGCTCAACCGGATTTATCACAGCCTTCTGGACAATGCCGGTGTGACCACGGTGATGGGCCGGGGGCGAGTTGTTGACGCGCATACCGTGGAAGTCGACAGCAGGCGTTACACCGCCGGGAAGATCCTTGTTGCCGTCGGCGGGCGCCCGAACCTGCCCGATGCCCCCGGCGTGGACCTGGCGATTACCTCCGACGAGGCATTCGACCTGGACAAGCTGCCCGAGCGAATTCTCATTGCCGGCGGCGGTTACGTGGCCGTGGAGTTTGCCGGAATCCTTGCCGGTCTCGGTTCGGAGGTCACCCTGGTCTATCGTGGCGACAAGGTCCTGCGCGGGTTCGACGATGACCTGCGCGGGGTGGTCGAGGCGGGCATGAACGGCCGGGGAATCCGCATTGTTTACAATCAGGTCATCGACGAAATCCGGGCCGACGGTGACCGCCGCGAGGTAAAAATGTCCGGGGGCAGCACCGAGCATTTCGACCAGGTCATGTTCGCAATCGGAAGAGACCCCTACACCGCAGACCTTGGCCTGGATGCGGCAGGTGTGGAGACCGGCCCCCGGGGCCGGATCAAGGTGGACGAATACTCCCGGTCGTCGTGCCCGAGCATTTACGCGGTGGGGGACGTGACCGACCGGGTGGCGCTGACACCAGTGGCCCTGATGGAAGGCCATGCCTTTGCCGATACCTGTTTCGGCAACATGGAACGCACGGTCGATCATGACTCGGTGCCCTGCGCAGTTTTCTCCCAGCCTCCGGCAGCATCCGTCGGGCTGACCGAGCATGCTGCCCGGGCCCGCCATGACCGGGTCCGGATTTTCCGTTCCACATTTACACCGATGAAGTACACTTTGTCTGGACGGAAGGAAAAGGCGTTGATGAAGCTGGTGGTGGAGGCCGACTCGGATCGGGTTGTCGGTGTGCATCTGGCCGGTCCGGATGCGCCCGAAATACTGCAAGGGTTCGCCGTTGCGGTCAGGGCGGGCCTGACCAAGGCCGATTTCGACCGGACCATAGGCATCCACCCCACCAGCGCCGAAGAACTGGTCACCCTGCGGCAGCCCGTTGATTGAGGCTGGCGCTCAGGGTGTTGAACTGATATTCAAACGGACCGGGTGAACCGGGATACGGGAACGGACGATGAAACGATTGGCATTCTGGACGCTGCTGCTGGTATCACCGCTGGCCCTTGCCGGCAAGGGAACCGGAATCCTCCACGACCACTGGATCGTCAACCTGGAAGATCCACCGGCGGTGCATTTTGCCGGGGGCGAGCATATCGAAATCCAGCAGGATGGAAGCCGGGTCGGCAAGGCCCTGTTGCCCACCGCACCGGCGGTGACCGGTCACAGCCGGCTCAAGGCCCATTCTCCGGCAGTCAAGGCCTACACCGCCTTGCTGGATCAGCGCCAGAACGAGGTACTGGAGTCAGCCGGAATCCGATTGCAACGAACCATTGTGCCGCGCCATCGGTACCGGCTGGTAGCCAACGGGTTTTCCGTGCGCATGACGGCAGCAGAGGCAGCCGAGGTGGCGCTTTTACCCGGTGTTGCATCCGTCGAGCCAGTAGAGATCCATGACCTGCAGCTTGATGCCGGTCCCTCCTGGATCAACGCATTGCCTTCCCAGCAGGCCGCCGCCGGTGTCAGCCCGGTGCGGGGCGAGGACGTGGTCATCGGAATTCTGGATTCGGGAATCCAGTGGGATCATCCGTACTTCGATCCGGAGTACAGCGGCGACTACGAATTTTCCAATCCCTATTCCGACTACCTGGGTGAATGCAGTCATTCTTCGGTCAACTGCAATGACAAGCTGGTTGGCGTCTACGAGATGACCACTGAGGACGCCAGGGGCGAAGACCTGGATGGCCATGGAACCCACGTGGCAGCCACGGCTGCGGGCAACAGCCTGGTCTGGACCATCGAGCTGCCCGGTGGCCAGGAGACCCTGGATGCCCCCGGTGTCGCACCCCGGGCCCATATCATCTCCTACCGGGTTTGCTACCACGAGCACCCGGACGATTCCGACCTGGACGGCCGCTGCACCGGTGATGCCATCATGGCAGGCCTCGAGCAGGCCATTACCGACGAGGTGGACCTGATCAACTATTCCATCGGGGGAAGCCCCGGCGACCCCTGGCAGACCATCGGTTCCGGGCAGACCGGCCTGCAGGAAAAATTCCTCAACCTGCGCGAGGCCGGTATCGTGCCGGTTGCCGCGGCCGGCAATGACGGCCCCGGGCCGGGCACGGTTACTTCCACCGGCAACGCACCGTGGGTGATCGGCGTTGGCAACATCTCCCATGACCGGCGCTTTGCCAACGTGGTGACCGACCTGTCCGGCGGAGAATTTCAACTTGACGACCTGATCGGCGTTGGCAGTACCGAGGGCACCGACAACCTGCCCATCGTCCACGCCGCCGATTACGGCAATGCCCTGTGCGGAGAAGGCGAAGCCGAGCTCCAGCCCACCTGTGACGACCTGACCGGCTCGACCAATCCGTTCGCGCCGGGCACATTTGACGGCAAGATTGTCGTATGCGACCGGGGCGAGTACGGCCGGGTGGAAAAGGGTTACAACGTAATGGAGGCCGGAGCGGCCGGCATGATCCTGGCCAATACCCCGGAATGGGGCGAGTCCATCAATTCCGACGCCCATTGCCTGCCCGGCACTCACGTGGGTGCCGAAGAAGGCGAATTGCTTCGAGACTGGCTGGCTTCCGGGAACAACCACAGCGGCAGCCTCAGCGGCGAATCCATCGTGCGGGATTCCTCCTTTGGCAGCCAGCTCAGTATCAGCAGTGGCCGGGGTCCCGAAGCGTTCGCTCCGGAAGTCATGAAGCCCAACCTGGTGGCACCGGGGACCGACATCATCGCTGCCATGGGTGAAGATGGGCTGGGGATACTCTCAGGGAGTTCCATGGCTTCTCCCCACGTGGCCGGTGCGGTGGCCCTGTTGCTTTCCAAGAACCCGGACTGGACGGTGAGCATGGTCCACTCGGCATTGGAAACCACCGCCACGACCAGTGGCCTGGTGACCGAGACCGGTGCCCCGGCAACCATCGTTGACCGGGGCGCCGGATTGATCAATGTCAGCCAGGCACTGAAAGCCGGGTTGTACCTGAATGTCACGGGCAATCAGTTCCGCAACGCCGGGTCCAGCAATGCTGGCCCGGGCCAGCTCAACCTGGCGGGCATGATCCGTGAAGAGTGCGAATTCGAATGCAGCTTCACCCGCACGGTCACCGCAATGCAGGCCGGAAGCTGGGAGGTTTCCGGCGAGGGCCCGGCCGACATCACGGTCGAACCGGCCCAGTTCAGCCTTCAGGCCGGCCAGACCCAGACCCTTGAAATCACTGCCAGCGCCACCCACCCGGATGCCCTGGGAGGCTGGACCGGAGGACGGGTCGTGCTCCAGCCGGATTCGGCAGACATGGCAACCCAGTACCTGACCGTCGGATTCAAGGCCATGGGCGCGATCCTGCCGGATTCTCTGGACTTCGAAGTCGAATCCAACCGGGGCCAGACCACGGTCAGCCTGGAAGACGTGGTGGCCATGCCCGAAGCCATTTACCGCTCCAGTCCCCTGGTCCGCCCGGATGACCATCAGATCGACCTGCCCGAAGACAGCGACCCGAGCGATCCCTTTGATGAGTCTTCGGGTACCCATGTTGTCTGGCTGGATGTTCCCGAAGACACCATGATGATATATGCCGAAACCCTGGCCTCGACGGCCCCGGACATCGACTTGTACGTCGGCCGGGATGATTTTGGTTCCGGCACGCCGGAGCAAAACAGCGTGCGCTGCCAGGGCATCTCCCCGGATGAACTGGAACAGTGCATTGTCAACAACCCGGAGCCGGGCCAGTGGTGGGTCCTGATCCAGAACTGGCAGGGTTCGAACCAGTCCACCGATTCGGTCCAGTTTCGCACCGCGGTACTTGTCGACACCCCGGACCCCTCCCTGGTTGCCACCGGCCCGGCCAGCCATTCGGGCGGCTCCATGGACCTCCGGCTGGCCTGGGACCAGGACGCCATGGAGCGTGACGAGCCCTGGATGGGTGTTGTCAGCCTGGGAACGGACCCGAGCCGGCCCGGCAACGTGGGCCAGGCGGTGGTCAACCTGACCCGCACGGCGAGTGCAAGCATTGATCACACAACCCTGGTACCCGGCAAGACCCATACCCTTGTGCTGCCTCCCGGGGAGCGCCACGACCGTCTCTACGTGGATGTCCCCCCGGGCGCCGAACACATGACGGTGTCCGTGGAAGGCAGTGGCCTGGACGTGGGGCTCAGCCGTCTGGACTTTGATGCGCTGGCCGGGTTCGAGCCCGACACCCCCCAGGCGCCTTCAGGCTTTGTCGCCCAGGGCAGCGTGCCCGGAGCCGGGCTCGAGCTTGAAGTGCCCGGAGACCAGCTCCAGGCCGGGCGCTGGTACGTGGTACTCGACAGTCCGGCAGGTTCAGAGACAACAGCCGGGGTGACCGTGGAACTGGAAGTCGGTGAGCCGGTGTTTTCCAGGTTCGGCTTGTGGTCGCCCCAGCTTCGCACGACCAACCAGGGCTTTTCATGGAACCGGGCAGGTGCCTTTGCATCGATCCTGTGGTACACCTACGATGAGGCCGGTTTGCCGATTTTCTACCTGGCCGAAGGTCCCCTGCTGCCCGATGAGTCCCACTGGCAGGGGGAGCTTTATCGCTTTACATCCAACAACGAGCGCCAGATTCCGTCCCGGATCGGCAATGTATCGCTGACGTTCATCGACGATTTCGACCAGATTTTCTCCTGGCAACTGTTCGGCCACCATGGGTCGGAATACATGGGCATTACCTCGGTACCCACCTGCCCGGAAATCGACGGGGAGCAAAAGAGTTACTCCGCCGACTGGCACACTCCCGGTGTGGCCAAGGGGGGGTCATCGGTGGTCATCACTACCGGTGGCCAGGCGGTGATTCGCTATTACTACGATGATGATCAGGAATCACGCTGGGTTCTGGGGGATTCCCTGGATGATCCGGGTGGGCCCATCGGCGACAGCTTCGAGCTGGATGCATTCCATTTCGAGGGATTCTGCCCCTGGTGTGAACCGGTCGATCCCCAATCACAGGTGGTTGGAAGTTACGCGATTGTCTTCGATGCCGAGAACCGGGCCGGCGAAGTGGTTGATATGGATCTGCCCGCACCGCTGAACCAGTCGTTTTTCGACGCCAGCGAAATCCGGAAACTCTCCAGCCGGGTGGACTGCCTGGACTGACTCAGCGAAAGTCGTAGCGCAGTCCGAATCGAGCATGGATGTCCTCACCCCCGTAGGTGAGGGCACCGACCGTCAGGCCGAAACCGCCGCCCAGACCCTTGTGCGCCCCCATGCCCAGAAGCCAGGTGCTGCCTGCCGGTCCGTCAACGGTGTACCCGGCACGGGTGGAAAGCTCGATACCGGAGTCGAGCCGGGTCCGGACATGAAAGGCGGCCAGTCCGCCGTTCTCTTCGGCTGAGCCGCCCGGAAAGTCCCACTGGCTTCGAATCCATGCCCCCTCCAGCGCAAAATCTGCGACCGGACTGACCTGCATCCGGAAGCCGAAGCCGGCGGTACCAACCGAATGATCAACATCGGTTCGTCCCCTGATGGGTAAATGATAGTCCGGACTGGCCTGGCCATAATCGCCAAAGACATACATCGCGTCAGCAAGCCGGACCCGTCCGGCAACATATCCGCCCACACCCGAACCTGCGTTGTCCGGCGAAAGGTACGTCGCACCGGCTTCCAGGGAGGTTTCGGGCAGCTGGCCGGCTGCAAGGCCGGTGGGGACGGCAATCAATACTGCGGCCACAATCCTGATCATATCCAGGTCACTCCATTACAACTGGTTGGGGAGTGTAACCCCCTGTGCATCCCGATTCCCGGGAAATTGTCGTCTCCCCGGGCAGGCGAACGTTTCCGGGCAATGCCCAAATGCCCGCGGCATGTGGTATAAATTGACCTTCAGGGGTGTCGGCACTTTTTAGGGTTTGCAGTGCTTGCGGACACTTCCAGGGAGAGACCGGGGCGATATGGTGCGAGTGCTGCTGAGTGTTGTTGGAGGTTACGCGGCCATGGCGTTTGTGGCCGTGGTCCTGTTTTATCTCGCGCATCCGGTTTTCGCGCCATCGGGGGTCACTGCCAGCTTCGGCTGGATGGCTTTCAGCCTGTGTCTGATCGCTGTTGCCTCTGCCTGCGGCGGGCGAATTGCCTATGCCATTGCCGAGCGCAGCGAGGGTGTCTATGCGCTGGCAGCCATTGTGCTCCTGATCGGGGTATTCTCATCCAGCGGGACGGATACGACCGAGCCTGGCCGACTGGACCTGCTGTCGGTCGCCCTTTTCAGCAGACACCAGGGCCTGGTCTATCCGGAATGGTATGAGTTGATCCGGCCCATTGTTGCCGCGGTATTTGTCTGGTATGCCGGCCGACCCCAGCGCATCCGGATCGGCTTCGGCGCATAGCCCCCACCCCCGCGCCGGAATCACGGCGCCTTGATTCCCCGAAACGTCACCCCCAACCTGTGGATAACTTTGGATCGTTCCGGCAGGCGGGATTGAAACGCGCGGTTTTTCCGGGCATTCCCGCCGGTAGATGACAGGGAGTATTTCAATGCAGATGGACAAGCTTACAGCCCGATTCCAGCAAGCACTGGCCCAGGCCCAGAGTATAGCCCTGCGCCAGGATCATGCCATGCTCGAACCCGAGCACCTCATGCTGGCCCTGCTCGACCAGGAAGGCGGGGGGATTCGCGGACTGCTCAATCGGGCAGGGGTGGATGTCAACCGCCTGCGCTCGACCCTTGGTCAGAAGATCGACGGCATGCCCCGGGTTTCCGGCCAGGCCGGACAGATCAATCTGTCCAATGACCTGGGCCGGGTTCTCAACCTGTGTGACAAGCTTGCCGGCAAGCGCGGCGATGCCTATATCGCCTCGGAAATTTTCCTGCTTGCCGTACTCGAAGCCGGCATCGGGCTGGCCGAACTGCTGCATCAGTGCGGGGCCACCCGGTCGGGGCTGGAAGAATCCATCGATTCGGTCCGCGGCGGCGAGAGTGTGGAAGACCCCAACGCCGAGGATGCCCGGGAGGCGCTGGAAAAGTACACCATTGACCTGACCGAAAAGGCCGAACAGTCCCGGCTCGATCCGGTCATTGGTCGCGACGAGGAAATCCGCCGGACCATCCAGGTTCTCCAGCGGCGGACCAAGAACAATCCCGTGCTTATCGGCGAACCCGGCGTGGGCAAGACCGCCATCGTGGAAGGCCTGGCCCAGCGCATCATCAACGGCGAGGTTCCGGAGGGGCTCAAGGACAAGAAAGTCCTTTCGCTGGACATGGGCGCCCTGATCGCCGGGGCCAAGTACCGTGGCGAATTCGAGGAACGGCTCAAGGCCGTGATCAATGATCTGAAGAAACAGGAAGGCCGGATCATCCTGTTCATCGATGAGGTTCACACCATGGTTGGTGCCGGCAAGGCCGAGGGTTCCATGGATGCCGGCAACATGCTCAAGCCCGCACTGGCCCGGGGGGAACTGCACTGTATCGGTGCCACCACCCTGGATGAATACCGGGAGAACATCGAAAAGGACGCTGCCCTGGAGCGACGTTTCCAGAAGGTCCTGGTAGGCGAGCCCTCGGTGGAAGACACCATCGCCATTCTGCGCGGGCTCCAGGAGCGATACGAGGTCCACCACGGCGTGGATATCACCGACCCGGCCCTGGTGGCCGCCGCGACCCTGTCGAACCGCTACATTACCGACCGCAATTTGCCTGACAAGGCCATCGACCTGATGGACGAGGCGGCCAGCCGCATCCGCATGGAGATTGACTCCAAGCCCGAAGAACTCGACCGGCTGGAGCGCCGGTTGATCCAGCTCAAGATCCAGCGCGAGGCCCTGAAGAAGGAATCCGACGATGCCTCCCGCAAACGCCTGGCTGATCTGGAAGAAGAGAACGACGGGCTGGAGAAGGAATTTGCCGACCTGAACGAAATCTGGTCGGCCGAAAAGGCTGCCGTCCAGGGCACCACCCACATCAAGGAGGCCCTGGAGCGGGCCCGGGCCGAAGCCGAGGCCGCCCGTCGGGCCCAGGACTACGGCCGCCTGGCCGAGCTCCAGCACGGCCGCATTCCGGAGCTGGAACAACAGCTCGAAAAGGCCGAGACCACCGAGACCGGGGACTTCAAGCTGCTCAGAAACCGGGTTGGCGAAGAGGAAATCGCCCAGGTGGTTTCCCGCTGGACCGGCATTCCGGTCTCGAAGATGCTCGAAGGCGAGCGTGACAAGCTGTTGCGCATGGAATCGGCCCTGCACGAACGGGTCGTGGGCCAGGACGAGGCGGTCAAGGCCGTGTCCGATGCCATCCGCCGTTCCCGGGCCGGCCTGGATGATCCCAATCGGCCCAACGGGTCGTTTCTGTTTCTCGGTCCCACCGGGGTCGGCAAGACCGAGCTGTGCAAGTCTCTGGCCAGCTTCCTGTTCGACACCGAAGAGGCCATGATCCGCCTGGACATGTCGGAGTTCATGGAAAAGCATGCCGTGGCCCGGCTGATCGGCGCCCCCCCGGGATACGTGGGTTACGAGGAAGGCGGCTACCTGACCGAGGCGGTGCGTCGCCGGCCCTATTCGGTGATTCTCCTGGACGAGGTCGAAAAGGCCCACCCGGACGTATTCAACATTTTGCTCCAGGTCCTGGACGACGGGCGCCTGACCGACGGCCATGGCCGTACCGTGGACTTTCGAAACACGGTAATCGTCATGACCTCCAACCTGGGATCGGACCGGATCCAGGAACTTGCCGGGCAAGGCTACGAGACCATGAAATCGGCGGTCATGGAGGTTGTCAGCGGTCACTTCCGGCCCGAATTCATCAACCGGGTCGACGAGATCGTGGTCTTCCATCCCCTGGACCGGGCCCAGATCCGGGAAATTGCCGGTATCCAGCTAATCGGACTCAAGCGCCGGCTGGCCGATCGGGATATGGTGCTTGATGTTACCGATGCGGCCCTGGACCTGCTTGGTTCGGCGGGCTTCGACCCGGTCTACGGGGCCCGTCCCCTGAAGCGTGCCATTCAGCAGCGCCTGGAAAACCACCTGGCCGAAAAGGTCCTGGCCGGCGATTTCGGGCCCGGGGATACCATCCGGGTTGATGCCTCCGGTGACGAACTGGTCTTCGAGCCGGGCCCACCGGCCACCGCCGCCTGAGCTGCCCCTTCGGTCGGGTAAGTGGTCTATCGGGTCCTGGCTGTAACCGCCGCCTTGTGCTTTCAGGCAGGGTCGGTTATCGGGAAGCCCGGCCCAGGGCATCCAGGACATATTCATCGGCCCGGGCCTCGACCGTCGGGGGAATGACCAGGGTGGTGTGTTCGGCCAGTTCGGCCCCGGGCAGCTCCTTGAGCCGGATCGCCTCGGCGCGAAATTCCTGGATGGGCAGCACGGCGGCTTCGTAGAGAATTGCCCGGGCTTCCGGCCGATACCAGCGACAGAGTTTTTCGACCAGCAACTCAAGCTGCCCGGGACGGGGCCGGAAACCCTTGCACTCCAGGTTGCCGGTGTGGAAGACCTGCCAAAGCAGTAAAAGACATGCCGGATCGATCTGGTATTCGTGGATAAGGAATCGGGTGGCCTCAAGGGATAATACGCCCCGATCCCCCGGGTCCAGGCCCAGGTCGGCATACAGACAGGCTTCGGCGGAAACCCCGGCATCCATCCGGGCCTGGTAGCCTTCCGCCCGGGCAGCGGCAATGGCTGCGTGGGAAACCCGGGCGAAGACCCCGGGATGGCCATAGAACACACCGCAGACCCGTTTGCCCTCCCGTACCGGCCCGAGCAGGGCCTGTTCCATCAGCCGGTAGCTTTCCCGGCGGTCCCGGTCTTCTTCGTAATGCTCGCAGAGATTGTGTACTTCCCGATTCAGGCCGGTCAGCCAGTCCAGGGTGAACGGGTCGACCAGGGCAAACACGGTATCGGCCCGGCGAATCTCCGAGACGGTGCGCTGACTGGTGTGTCGAGTGGCCTGAATACCGCAACCGACAATGACCAGGGAACCGGCTCGGCCGTCGCTTCGGTTTTCAGGCATGGGCCATGACGACACGGTTTCGGCCGGCGTTCTTGGCCCGGTACAAGGCCAGGTCGGCCTGCTCGCGCAGCTCGCCGAGGCCGGTCTCCTCCCGGGCCGCAGCCACACCGAAGCTCATGGACACGACTACCTGATACTTGCCGATTCGTGATTCTTTCAGACGGTCCCGGGCCTGGTTGACCAGTTCGCAGGCCTGTTCCTCGGTCCAGTCGGGAAGTGCGACGGCAAACTCCTCGCCCCCGATCCGCCCCAGGATCCCGTGTCGGTCGAAAATCGCTTGCAGGTGAGAGGCGACCTGGCGGAGCACTTCATCACCGGCCAGGTGCCCGTGCCGGTCGTTGACCTGCTTGAAGTGATCAATATCGCCAAGAACCAGAGTATAGGATCGGCCCTCTCGCTGGGCCTGTTCGAAAGCCGGGACTGCCAGCTCGAAGAACCGGGTGTGATTGTTGAGCTTGGTCAGTCCGTCACGACGTGAAAGTCGGCGAAAATGCTGGCGTTCCTTGATTGCGTTGCGCAGCAACAGCCCCAGCACGATGACCAGGATGCTGGCCATGATATAGCCAAAGTAGCGAAATCGGGCCTGCTGCCGGCTGGATTCTTCCTCCAGGCTTCTTACCGCCGCCTGCTCCCTGAGCAGAGCCAGTTCCTGGTCCCGGGACTGGGTATCGAACTCTACCTGGAGAAAGGCCAGGTGGCGTGACCGGTCCATGTCCAGGAATCGTTCCCGGGCGTCACTGTGGGCCTGGAAGTGTTCCAGGGCGAGATCTGTCTGCCCCCGGTCGCGGGCAATCCCGGCCAGCATTTCGTGGGCCTCGGCCAGGTATTCCCAGACCTCATTGGCCTCGAGCTGGTCCAGGGCCAGGTTCAGCATGGCCTCGGCCTCCCCGTATTCCTCCCGGGCCTTGTGCAACCGGGCCCGGTAAAGCCTGGCCTCAGCCATGCCGGAGCGATAACCGGTTTGCTCGATCCGTTCCATCGACTCATCAAACAGCGCCTCGGATCGTTCGAACTCCTCTTGCTCACGCAGCAGGTCGGCCAGTCCGTAGCCGGCAACTCCGGCGATCAGATCGTCGTCGGACTCCTGGCACAGCGCCAGGGCCCGTCGGTAGCGATCTCTGGACTCTTCTGCCGCCCCCTTGACCTTGTAGACGTAGCCCAGGCGCTGGTAGGCAATACACCGAGCTCTCAAATCTCCGTCTGCATCGGCCTGGCTGGTGGACAGTTCGCCGTAATCGACTGCACGCTCGATCTCGCCCACCTGGGCATAGATATAGGCGGCGTTGGAATGCAACATGCTGGACTGGAAGTCGCTTCCCAACTCCTGTACCAGTTCCAGGGCCTGACTCAGGTGGGCAAATGCAGTTTCGTAGCGGCGGGCGAGGGTGGCAAGGTTGACGGCCCTCTGAAGTGCCCGTACCCGGTATTCGAGATCAAGGGGTTCATCGAACAGCCGCTCGAGGATGGCCAGGCCCTGGGGCAAGTCTCCGTCCAGCGCCCGGTTGCGCGCTTCCAGCAGGCGAAAACGGGCGTACTGGTTACCGGTGGCCTGGTCCAGGTAGGGTTCGAGTTCGTCCATGACCGCGCTGGACTCCTGCCAGGGCGCGGTGACGTTGAGGTGTTCGGCATGTGCGAGCCGGTCCTCGAACTCTTCCGGTGTGATACCGGCCAGGGCATCCGGCATCCAGGCCATGGCCGCCAGAACCGCTGCCAGGATGCAGCCGGCCATGCCCGAACGGCCAATCATGGACGTTCAAAACAGTCGGCATAACCGCTCAGAATGCACATACCCGGGCCCGGATCAGTCGTGGCACTGAATCGTGCCGTTGGCCTTGATATTTTCAAGGCCGGTCAGCTTCTTGAGCTTTTCCACATCCTTGTCCCGCATGGCCTGTTTTTCTTCATCGGCGAGCTTGTATCGCTCCATGACACGCTCCGGATCTTCAATGTAGGCCTCGCACAGCTCGGCATCCTGCCCGAGGTCCTGCAGCAGCTTGGTCAGGTCTGACATGTCGCTCCCTCTTCAATAGTAAGTGGATGTGCTCTGCCGACTCATCAATGCCCCGAGTCTTGCGCCAACCCGAAGTGATTCTAAACTCATTGGGAAAAGTGTGCACTTATCCTGAAAACTTCAGCCAAACCGGGAAACGAAATGTATCGGAATCGAATCCGGTTGTCGGCAAGCCGTTTTTTCAGGACCCGGAGACCACCTCGGCCAGGTTGCCCTTGTCCTCCAGCCAGGCCCGGCGGTCGGCGGCGCGCTTCTTGCCAAGCAGCATGCTCATCAGCTCCTCGGTCTTTTCCCCGTCGTCGACCCCCAGTTGCAGCAAACGGCGGGTATCCGGGGAGATGGTGCTCTCGCGAAGCTGCATGGGATTCATTTCACCCAGGCCCTTGAAGCGGGTCTCGGAAACTTTCCCCTTCATGTTCTCAGCCTCGATTCGAGCCAGGATGCCCCGTCGTTCCTCCTTGTCCAGGGCATAGAAAATCTGCTTGCCCACGTCGATCCGGTACAGCGGCGGCATGGCCACGAACACCCGGCCGGCGTCCACCAGGGGCCGAAAGTGCTTGAGAAACAGTGCGGCCAGCAGGGTGGCAATGTGCAGGCCGTCGGAGTCGGCATCGGCCAGGACGATCACCTTGCCGTAGCGCAGCTTCGAAAGATCCGTCGAGCCCGGGTCCACGCCGATGGCAACGGCCAGGTCATGGACTTCCTGGGAATTCATGACGGCCGAAGGGTCCGTCTCCCAGGTATTGAGGATCTTGCCCCGAAGCGGCATGACGGCCTGGAACTCCCGGTTGCGGGCCTGCTTGGCCGAACCACCGGCGGAATCCCCTTCGACAAGAAACAACTCGGTTTCCTCCAGGTCCGTCGACGAACAGTCGGCCAGCTTGCCGGGCAGGGCCGGGCCGGACGTGACCTTGCGCCGGGCCACCTTCTTGCGGGATTTCTGTCGCTTGATTGCGTTTTCGATGGCAATCCGGGCAATGGTCTCGCCCTCGCTGACGTGCTTGTTCAGCCACAGGCTGAAGGCGTCCTTGACAATGCCCGAGACGAAACTGGCTGTGGCCCGGGAAGAAAGCCGCTCCTTGGTCTGGCCGGAAAACTGGGGGTCATCGAGCTTGACCGACAGCAGAAAGGCGATTCGCTCCCACACATCCTCCGGGGTCAGGCGAACCCCGCGGGGGACCAGGCTGCGGATTTCGCAGAACTCCCGCAGAGCCTCGATAAGGCCGGTGCGCAGCCCGTTGGTATGGGTGCCACCCTGGGGGGTGGGAATCAGGTTGACGTAGCTTTCCTGGACCAGTTCACCCTCCCGAATCCAGGTCAGTGCCCAGGCCACTTCCTGGTCGTCGCCGGAGTACTCGCCGGTAAACGGCGGCGCAGGGACCTGCTCGAGACCGTCCAGAGCACCGGTCAGGTAGTCACTGAGCCCATCCTCGTAATGCCAGGTCTCGGTCTCGCCACCGGTCTCGTCGACCAGGGTTACCTCCAGGCCCGGGCAGAGGACCGCCTTGGCCCGCAGCAGGTGCTTGAGCCGGGGCCGGGAAATATTGGCCGAGTCGAAATAGCCGGCCTCTGGCCAGAACCGGATCCAGGTGCCCGTATTGCGCTTTCCCACCCCGTTGCCCGCGCTCAAGGGTTCGACGGTATCCCCGTTTTCAAAGGCAATGGAATGTTCCTGGCCATTTCGCTTGATGCGACACTCCAGGCGGCTGGAAAGGGCGTTGACCACCGAAACCCCCACGCCGTGCAGCCCGCCGGAAAAGCGGTAGGTCTTGTTGGAGAACTTGCCGCCGGCGTGCAGACGGGTGAAGATCAGTTCCACCCCGGACAATCCATGTTCCGGGTGGATGTCCACGGGCATGCCCCGGCCATCGTCCTCCACGCTCACCGACCCGTCGTCGTGCAGCGTCACCTGGATCTTTCTTGCATAGCCGGCCAGGGCTTCGTCCACGGAATTGTCCACGACTTCGGCGACCAGGTGGTTCGGCCTGGCGGTGTCGGTATACATGCCGGGCCGGCGTTTGACCGGGTCCAGTCCCTGGAGGACTTCGATATCGGAAGCTTCGTAGCGGGTGCTCATGATTTTCGGGTTTTCACCTTTGATTCCTGGGATGCATGGTTCGGGTCGCCACCGTCCGGCGACAGCTTACTTACCCGCGCCCGGGTATGGCCACATTCACAGGCAAGCCGCAAGCAAGTCAATACCCGTGGATGGGTAGAATACCCGGTCATGCAAGTTGATACCGGAGTTGTCCGGCACCACGAGGTCATTGTTCTGGGCGCCGGCGCCGCCGGGCTCATGTGTGCCATCGCAGCCGGTCGCCGGGGCCGCCAGGTACTGGTTCTCGACCACGCCAACAAGGTGGGCAAGAAAATACTCATGTCCGGGGGCGGGCGATGCAATTTCACCAACATTCACTGCACTCCCGACAACTTCATTTCCGCCAATCCCCACTTCGCCAAGTCGGCGCTGGCCCGCTTCACACCATGGGATTTCATCGAGATGGTCGACCGTCACGACATTCCCTGGCATGAGAAGAAAGCCGGTCAGCTGTTTTGTGACCGATCGTCGAAGGACATTGTCGCCATGCTGCTCGACGAGTGTCGGGCTGTGGGTGCCGAGGTCCGGACCCATTCACCGGCCCGGTTGCTCGAGCCGGGCCCGCCTCACCGGCTTTCCGGCCCCGACGGGATGCTCGGATGCGATTCCCTGGTCATTGCCACCGGCGGATATTCCATACCCGCCATGGGTGCCACCGGTTTTGGCCTGGACCTGGCCCGCCGGCTGGACCTGCCGGTCCGGCCAACACGGGCTGGGCTTGTGCCCTTCACCCTGGATCCGGAAAGCCTTGCCCGACTGGACGGATTGTCCGGAGTTTCCCTGGATGCGGCGGTCACGGCGGGGGACGGGACGTTTCGTGAAAACATCCTGTTCACCCACCGGGGCCTGAGCGGTCCCGGAATCCTGCAGGCATCGTCTTACTGGCAGCCCGGGGATCCGGTGGAAATCGACCTGTTTCCCGGCAGTGACCTGGATGCGCGGCTGCAGGAAGCCGCCTTGAAGCGGCCCCGGCAGGAACTGAAAAACTTTCTGGCCGAGCACCTGACCCGTCGGGTTGCCGAACGCTGGTGCCAGACGTGGCTTGAAAGCCGGCCCCTGGGCCAGCTCCGGGTCACCGACCGTGAAGCGGTTCGTGCCGCCTGCCAGCCCTGGACCCTGCGGCCGGCCGGAACCGAGGGCTACCGGACCGCCGAGGTCACCCTGGGCGGCGTGGACACCTCGGTCCTGTCGTCGAAAACCATGGAATGCCGGAACCATCCCGGCCTTTACTTCATCGGCGAAGTCGTCGATGTCACCGGCCACCTCGGCGGCCACAACTTCCAGTGGGCCTGGGCCTCGGCCCACGCCGCCGGCCAGCACGTCTGACCCCGAAAACAGGGCTGCGACCGAAATATTCCGTTGTGTGCGCCACCGAACGGAAGGGACCGGAACTCTCCCTTACATTGAAACCATACAGAGGCTTGGCAACCCGCAATCTGCACGGAGAATAGTTGGACTAGAAGCACAAAAGCACATAAAAGTCAATGGTTTATGGCCACAGGGGCTGTTAGCTGGAGCCTCTCCCGTTCCCCTCGTTCCAGCGAGCGCCCCTGGGGCCCTTTCTTGAAGACTCTTCCCTGACCAGGGGGGTCAAATCTTGTAATATATAGTTATTCCCCGCTCCCCGTTTGCCTGCCCGACCGGTCCGTCCGATAATTCCGACCGAACCCGGACGGAACATCCCGATGCATCGAAGCCTGATTGTCACCATCTTGCTGGCAACGCTTGCCCTGCCGTCGACCGGCCAGGCCGACGACAGACTGGTCATCGGTGTGCCACCCTGGGATGGGGCCCAGGCCAAGACCGCCGTGGTCTCGGAAATCCTGCAGGCCATGGGCTATTCCGTTGAAATCCTGGAGGCTTCGGCCCCGATGGTCTTTCAGGCCATGGCCAGGGGCGAGGTGGATATCAACCTTTCGGCCTGGAAACCGGGCCAGGACGAAGCCTTCCAGCCCCTTGTGGATGCCGGGGATATCCGGATCCTGGGCGAGAACCTGTCCGGGGCCTGGACCGGGCTGGCCGTACCCGAGGCGGTCTATCAGGCCGGGCTGGACTCCAAGGCCCGCCTGACGGAGTTTGCCGATCGGCTGGATTCCACCATCCAGTGCATCGAACCGGGCAGCGGTGCGGTTGCGGTTACCGAGGCGGCCATTGAAAACGACCACTACGGCCTGTCGGACTGGAACCTGATGACTACCAGTACCGCGGGCATGCTGTCCCAGGTCGGGCGCAGTATCGACCGGGATGAGTGGGTGGTCTTCTGCGGCTGGAGTCCCCACTGGATGAATCTCCGGTATGAAATGCGCTTTCTCGAGGACCCGGAAAACCACTGGGGCAACGAAGGCAACGGAACCCGGGTGTACACACTGGTCCGGAAGGGGTTTTCCGAAGACTTTCCGGACGTGGCGAAATTCCTGGGCCGGTTTCATGTGGAAAGCGAAGTCCAGAGTTACTGGATCAAGGAATATGCCTATCGGGACCGGTCCCTCGAAGAAATGGCTGTCCAGTGGATTACCGATCACCCCGAGATCGTCGGGCAATGGCTTGAGGGGCTTCAGACCCGGGACGGCCACGAGGCCGTAGAGGCTGTCGGCCGACGTTTCGACGGTCGATAACCGTCAGCCCGGGGCCTGACGGTTTCAGGAGTCGGGGGGCTACTCGGGCAGAATCACCTCGGCGGCCGGCTCGCGCAGATTGTAGTTCGAAGCCATGGTGGCACCATAGGCCCCGGCATTGGCGATCAGGATGATATCCCCTTCCCGGCATTCGGGCAGGAGCCTGTCCAGCCCGAGGATGTCCCCGGTCTCGCAGATCGGGCCGACCACGTTCCATACATGCCGGCCGGGTTCGTCGATTCGACTGAGATTGACGATCTCGTGCCAGGCGCCGTACAGCGCCGGGCGAATGAGGGAATTCATGCCGGTGGCCAGTCCCACGTAGCGAATCTCGCCCTTGCCCTTGGTCTGGGTGACCCTGGCGGCCAGCACGCCGGCTTCGGAGACCAGGAAGCGCCCTGGCTCCAGCCACACCTCAATAGGCCGAACCAGGCTTTCCTTGAGCTGACGCAGCCCCAGGTCCAGCGCCGCCAGGTCCAGCGGCAGTTCATTGGTCCGATCGGGCACGCCCAGGCCACCCCCCAGGTTGATGACCCGCACATCGGACAGGTCCCGGGCGGCTTCGCCGAGGGTCTCCAGGCTGCGGTGCCAGTTATCCGGATGAAGTATTCCCGAACCGGTATGGGCGTGCAGGCCGGTAATCCGGATGTCGTGGGCCCGACAGAGTCGGACGACCCTTTGCAACTCTCCCAGGGGGATCCCGAACTTGCTGTTGGTTCCTGCCGTTCGCACCATCTTGTGATGGCCCAGGCCCGAGCCCGGGTCCAGCCGCAGAAAGACCTCCCTTCCGGCCAGTTCCCGACCCCAGTGGTCCAGGATGTACGGGTTGTCCAGGGTAAGGGGAATCCCCTGTTTCAGAGCCTCCAGGTATTCTTCCCGGGGGGCGAAGTTGGGGGTGAACAACAGGTCTCCGGGTTTCAGGCCCGGGCAGACTTCCAGGGCCCTCTCGGCCTCGGCCAGGGAAACGCATTCCACGCCCAGGCCGGACCCGGTGACGGTTTTCAGGATCGCCGGGTGGGGATTGGCCTTCATCGAGTAAAGCACCCGGTCGACCGAGGGCAGGGCGGTGAGGCTCTCCGCGGCTTGCCGGACCGTGTCCAGGTTGTACACAAACCCCGATTGTCTGCCTTCCATTGCGGCCAGAACGGCTTCACGCCGGGTCCGCCACCAGGCCGGCCCGACCGGTCTTTTCTCCCGGTCGTGGAACATCTGCTCCCAGCTTGGCCCGAACACCATGTCGCCGCCTACACCGCCGGGGATGAGTTGCTGGTGAAGCTGCTGGACCAGGCGCTCGGCATGGCGGGATTCGACGACGAAGGTCAGGTTCAGGTCGTTGGCTGCCTGGCTGACCAGGAAGATTCGCCGCTGCTCGAAAACCTCCAGTGCCGGACCCAGTCGATGCAGGATGGTGCGGATGCCAAGACCGACCAGGCTGACCGTTGCACACTCGGTCAGGATCTCCACCCGACACAGCTTGCGCAGGTCGGCGGCCAGGGCATCGAGCACGGAGGCATCTGCCTGGGTGGAATCCGGGTCCAGGGTAACGGTGACGTTGGACTCGGAGGTCGAAACCAGGTCCACCGACAAGCCGTGGGATTTGAATACCTCGAAGATATCAGCCAGAAAGCCCACCTGTTGCCACATGTCCAGGCCTTCCATGGCCACCAGGGTGATGCCTCGACGCTGCACGATGGCTTTGACCTGGGCACCGTGATCGCGGGCCTCGGGGGTGATCTTCGTGCCTTCCAGGTCCGGACGGTCGGTCTGGCGCAACCACAGGGGAATCTCGTGGCGGCGCAGGGGAATCAGGGCCCGCGGGTGCAGCGCCCGGGCACCCATGGCGGCCAGTTCCTGGGCTTCCCGATAGCTGATGAGCCGGAGCAGCCGGGCACCGGGAATCCTTCGCGGATCGGCGGTGAAAAGGCCGGGCACATCGCTCCAGATTTCCACCCGTTCAGCCCCCAGGATGGCGCCCAGGCAGGCTGCGGTAGTGTCCGACCCCCCGCGGCCAAGCACGACCGTCTCCCCGGCCCGGTTGCGAGCGATAAACCCGGGTGCGATATGGATTCTGGCGACTTGTTCCAGCCGGCCGGCAAGGACCGGGTCCGGGGTGACCGGGCATTCGGCCGACAGAAAGCTGCTTCGAATGCTGCGTCGGGAATCCGGGACAGCAACAAGTACATCCCGGGCATCGAGCCAGTCACTGGATAGGCCGCGGGTCTGAAGAAACCGGTTGCCCAGCTTTGAGGAGAGAATTTCGCCCATGCCCAGAAGGCTGGCAGCGGTAGCCGCATCCCCGGGTGCCGAGGCGCAAGCACGAAGGTGCTGACGCAGTTGGTCCAGTTCCCCGTCCAGGCAGTCGGAGGGCAGTTCCAGGCCTGTGACCAGTTCCCGATGACGCTCGGCAATTTCCCGAAAAGTTGCATCCAGCGATTCGGGCTGGCACTTTTGGCTGAAATCCTGCAACAGGTCAGTTACCCCTCGAAGGGCGGAGACGACTACTGCAACGTTGTAGCCAGACTCTGCTGCTGTCTTTGCATGGGCTGCAAGGTGGCCCCAGCCCTCGGGACTGGCAACCGAGGATCCACCGAATTTCATTACCAGCCAGGGGCGGGTTTCGTGATTGATGGCAGGGGAATTTTGATTCATGGAGGCTGAAAAATACTCCAAAGTGGCTACAGAGACCAGCAAAGAACCGGTCATCGGATTATTCTGGCCTATCTCGGGGCGTTTTTTCGTAGCAATTGGCAAGACATGCAAAACATGTTGGCCACCCACATGTGATCAGAATCGAGGTGTCAGCGGGGAGCAGTAATGGTTGAACAGACCGAATCAAGCAACAGCAATGCCGGCAGCGGGAACGTCCGCTCTGTAGGTCTGACCCATGTGGGTCGGGTCAGAAGCCAGAATCAGGATACCGTACTGGCCAGTGATGATCTCAAGCTCTGGCTGGTCGCCGATGGCCTGGGCGGGCATGCCGGGGGAGAAATGGCCAGCGGCATTGCCCAGCAGACGATCCAGGACCAGGTGAGCAGCGGGCAGCCGCTGGAAGAGGCCATTCAGTCGGCCCACAACGCAATCTGCATGGCCCAGCAGCAGACTTCGGGCATGGAGGAAATGGGCACGACCATTGTTGCGCTGGCCGAGAACGACAACAAGTACAGCATTTACTGGGTTGGCGACAGCCGCGCCTACAGTTTTCTGCCGTCCACCGGACAACTTCGCTGCCTGACCCGGGATCATAATCTGGCCGGGATGCTCATGGAGTCCGGCGCCATGGACGCCGACCAGGCAGACAGTCACCCCCAGCGCCACGTGTTGACCGAGTGTCTTGGCCTGAGCGGGCGCAGCAAGGTGCGATGTGACGTGGAGCAGGGGCGCTGGCAGACCGGCGAGATCATCCTTCTTTGTTCCGATGGACTATCCAACGAGGTTGATGATGAGGCCATTTAACAGCTTTTGAATTCCGGGAAGGGTCTCCGGCAGATGGCTGACGCCCTATTGGAATCTGCCCTTGAGGCC
>SLIZ01000150.1 GCA_007135395.1 Wenzhouxiangellaceae bacterium
AACCGCCCCAGTCGAACCTGCGACCCATCACAAATGAAGGTTCGAATTGTTCGCACCAGCGAACAATCGCTGGACCGAAAGGGACAGCCCGAAGGGCAAGTGGCCCAGCGGGCCACGCAGCACTCCTGCCCGGGGCGCCATGATACTTACGCTCGGGCCTCACCAGTCCGCTCCAGCCGGCCTTCCACCAACGAATAGACGGACGGGACCACCACAAGGGTGAGCAGGGTGGAACTGATCATGCCACCGATGACCGCAATCGCCAGGGGTCCGTTGGTATCCGACCCGGCACCGAGTCCCAGTGCGGGCGGGGTCAGGGCCAGGATGACTGTCAGGGAAGTCATCAGGACCGGCCGCAGGCGAATGGGGCAGGCCTCCCGCAGGGCTTCGTCCACGCTCTTGCCCTCGGCCCGGAGCTGGTTGGTCAGGTCAACCAGCAGGATGGAATTCTTGGCCACCAGCCCGATCAGCAGCACCATGCCGATCATGGAATAGATATTGAGGGAATTGCCGGTAAGCCAGAGCAGTACCACCCCCCCAATCACGGCCAGGGGTTGGGCAACCATCACGATCAAGGGCTGGATAAAGGAATTGAACTGGCTGGCCAGAACCATGTAGACAAGCACCACGGCCAGGAAAAAGGCAAATAGCACATATTGCTGGGTCGCCTGGAACTCCCGGGCCTGGGCTTTCAGGGCAATGGAATAGCCCAGGGGCAGCAGTTCATCCGCCTCGGCCTGGATGCGCTCGATGGCGTCACCCAGGGGCATATCGGGAGTGCCGAAAAAGTTGGCCGAGTAGTTCAGGTCGAAGCGGGTGATCACTGCCGGGGCCACAATGGAATCAACCTCGGTCACATTGTCCAGGCGAACCAGTTCCCCCTGTCCGGATCGCAGGAATATACGATTCAGGTCCGCCGGGGTTGTGATCTGGCCCTCGGCGGCCTTGACCCGGATGTCATAGCGCTCCCCGTCTCCCGGGTCATCGTTGTAACGGGCAATATCCAGCCCTCCGGAAAGCATGTTGACTGCAAAGGCCACATCCGAGGCGCTCAGCCCCAGGCTGGCCGAACGTTCCCGGTTGACCGAGACATCCAGCTGGGGAAGGTCGAGCTGGACATCCAGGTCGAGCTGGCCCATTCCTTCGGTATCTGAAAGGCGTTCCTGGAGCTGCTGGCTCAGATCGGCCACCTGGTCCAGATCCGGGCCGGTCAGGGAAAACTGCAGGGGCTCACCCCGTTGGCCGCCCACGATGGACGGGGGTGCGGCAAAAGCCCGCAGCCCGGGAATGCCGGCCAGTTCGCCGCGCAATTCATCCAGAAAATCCTGCTGGCGAACACTTCGCTCGTCCCGCGGAACCATGCGGACAAACGCGATTCCCCGGTTGACCTCGCCGGCACCCCCTAAGCCAATGGCGGTGAAGTAAGTCCTTACCGGTTCCTTGCTTGCCAGGATGGACTCGATCTGTTCCAGGTACCGGTTGGTTGTCTCGATACTCGATCCCAGCGGTGCACGAAAGGAAACCACGAACCGGCCCTCGTCTTCTTCAGGTGCAAACTCCCCGTCGATAGTGGCAAAGAAAAAACCCGAGGAAAGCACCACCAGAACGGCAACCGCAATGACTTTCCACCGATGAGAAAGAGACGAATCGAGCAGACGCCGGTAGCCCCGGTTGAGTGCCTCGAACGCCCTGGAAAGGCGCCCGGGCTGGCGCCGCCGGGCTTCTGTCCGGACACGCAGGAATCGGGCGCACAAGACCGGTGTAAGGGTCAGGGCTACCAGGGACGAGGCCAGTACGCCCACGGTCACGGTTACCGCGAACGACTCGAAAAACCGCCCGATGATCCCGCCGAGGAAAATCACCGAGGCAAAAATGGAGACCAGGGTAAGGGTGGTGGCAATGATGGCGAAAAAGACCTGGTTGGAACCGGAAATGGCCGCGGCAACCGGGTCTGGATCAATTTCTTCCCGGTGACGATAGATGTTTTCCAGCACCACGATGGAGTCGTCGACAACCACGCCGATAAGCAACAACAAGGCCAGCAGGGTCATGGTGTTGAAGGTAAAGCCCAGCATGAAAATGGCTGCCACCGCAGCCAGCAGGGAGACCGGAATGGCCAGGGCAATGATGAAAGTCGCCCGCAGGCTGCCCAGAAAAAGCAGAACAACCAGGCCGGCCAGGATTGCTCCTTCCACCAGGTGCTCCTGCAGGGCCCGGACAATCTCCCGGATCAACTCCGAGTCATCCGAGGCCTGATCGATTCGCATCCCCGGTGGTAGCTGGGGGATGATTTCCTCCTCCAGCCGCCGGTTGACCTCGTCGACGATGGCCACCGTGTTGGTGCCGGCGATCTTGACAATGCCCAGCCCGACACTGGGCTCACCATTGAATCGGGCCAGCTGGCGAAAATCCGCCAGGCCATCCTCGATCTCGGCAAAATCCTTCAGACGTACTGATGCCCCGTCGACATAGCGGACGATCATCTCCTCCAGTTCCTCGGGACTGTGGAACTCAAGGTCCAGCTGAATCAGGTCCTCGGTTCGTTCACCGACGAGAAAACCGCCAGGAAACTGGATGTGTTCGGCGGCAAAGGCATTACGGATATCCCCGGCTGTCACATCCAGTGCCGCCATCCGCTCCAGGTCCACATTGACCCGAATGGTTCGTTCCCGTCGCCCGCCGATGCGCACCTCACCCACCCCGTCAATGGTTTCCAGGCGCTTGCGAATCACGTTGTTGGCGTACTGATTGAGTTGCTGGAGGGTCCGGTCGCCTTGCAGGGACAGCCACATGACGGGAGAGGCTCCTACTTCCACCTTGGCCACCACCGGTGGCTCGGCATCATCGGGAAGCTGGCGGACAATCTGGTTGACCTTGGCCTGGACCTCGTTGAAGGCCACATCGATGTCCTTGTCCAGGCTGAAGGTGATGGTGACGTTCGAAACCCCGGGGGAGGAACTGGACTCGATAAAGTCGATTCCCGGGACACTGTTGACCGCGCCCTCGATGATGTTGGTGATACTGGCATCGACCACTTCCGGGCTGGCGCCGGGAAGAACAGTCTGGACGGAGACCAGGGGAAATTCAATTTCAGGGAAACGATCCACCCCGATCCGGAAGAATCCGATCAGTCCGAACAGGACAAGCACGCCGGAAAGCATGTAGGCCAGAACATGCCGGCGGATGGAGAGCTCCGGCAGGGTCATCTCATGGTTCTCCCTGGACCTCCACAGCCGCTCCGTCGGTCATGAAGCCTGCTCCGTCGAGAACCAGTGATTCTTCCCCTTCGAGGCCCTCGATAATTTCCACATCACCTCCGACCCGCACACCAGTACGAACCTCCTGCTGACGAGACCGGCCATCTTCGATGACGTAAACCACCGAACCGGCCGGACGCCGCACCACGGATGCCGCGGGAACCAGGATTCCATCACGTTCTTCGAGCACTACTTCCGCACCCACCGATCCTCCGGCCAGCCAGTGACCGGGATTTTCAAGATCCACGATCACATCCACCGACCGGCTGCCCTCCCCTACCCGGGGCCGAACCCGGGATACCTGGGCTTCGACAACCTCATCCGGGCGAGCGGGTATCCGCATGCGCACAAGCTGGCCGGGCCGGAACGCCTCCTGGAGGCGCTCGGGCATCGGCAGGAGCGCGCGCAGCAGATCCGGGGCGACCATGTGGAAGACCGGATCACCCGGTGAGACGTAATCACCCTCGGAGATATGGCGGGACTGGATAGTGCCCGATGCCGGTGCCTTGATACGGGTTCGTTCGAGCTGGTACTCGGCATCGGACAATCGCGCCCGGGCTTCTTCGAGCTGGGCGGTCAGGGCCTCGAACTGGGAGCCGGCCTCATCGAGCTGATCCTGGGATACCGACTGTCGCTCCCTGAGGCTCTCCAGTCGCCTCAGGGTTCGTTCCTGGTTGTCAGCAAGCGCCGTCAGTCGAACCGTTTCTGCCCGGGCAGAAATCATGCTCCATTGCTGGACCTCTCCTGTCAGTTCGGCCAGCAGGGTACCGGCTTCCACCTCATCACCGGCATCATGATGCACACGTGCGATCCGCCCGGCGGTTTCGGCAGCGATTCGGGGCGCCGAGCGGGCCTCCAGCCGACCAACGGTGGACTCGGTCACCTGCACGGTTGCAAGCCGGGCCTCCACAGAGGTCACCGGGACCCTTCGTTCATCCGTGGCCTCATCATCCCCTGCACCACAGGCAAACAGCAGCAAGACGGCAGGCATTAGCAGGAACGCGCGAATCATGGAGCCGGCTCCGGCACACGGGGATCATTGCTGATTCCCGCCATGACGATATCCACGATCCGGCTTGCAAAGTCCTTCGAGTCATCCATGAAATCAACGTCCGGAAGATGGGTCAAAGTAGTTCGGGCCTGAAACATCAGTACATTGGCTGAAAGCAGCATCATGGCTACCATGGCCGGAGAAACGCCGGGGCGGATCTGACCGGCCTCGACCGCCCGCTTGAGCCGGTCCAGGATGAGCTGAAAATTCGCACCGAAGGCCTTTTCCACAAGCACTCTGGACCGGACCGGATCCCTGGTCTGAAGCTCGCGCAGGACCAACTGGGTGATGTGATGACGTCGCTCCATGTGTTCCAGGTGAGAGCACATCATGCTCTTCAGGTTGTCCCCCAGGCTTGTTTCTTCGCAAAGCACCGATTCCAGAATCTTCCTGAAAGCCAGCGCAGCATCGGCAATAACGGCCAGATAAAGCGCTTCCTTGGAAGGAAAATGATGAAAGATAGTGGCCTTGCTGATCCCGGCCTTGCGCGCAATCTTGCTGAGCGAGACTCCGTCAAATCCCCGTTCGGCAAACAACGGGCCGGCACAGGCAATGAGCCGATCGGACGGCGACGAACTGACGGAATCTGAATAGAGAACGGAGCGCTGCAAGCTTGGCATGACCACCCTACCGACCGGTTGGTCAGTATTCTAGTTCATTTCAGCTCGACAGCACAATCCCGGATTCTGGCGTCTCCAATCATCACGGCACCCGGCCCGAAGGCATTCCCCACGATTGACAGGGCTACTGGAAACCAGAAAGGGTCACCCCGGGGGCGGCCCTTTTGGGCCTTTTTGACTTCAGGCTTTCAGCTTAGGCGCCGGGTTCCAGGTCGTTCGCACTGGCGGTAACATCGGCCGGCGACTCGTCGGCCGGAAAGTCCAGCGAGTAGAAGCCGTTTTCGTCGGCCGTGGCGCTGTAGGTATTCATCTGGCCGACCACCTCGATGGTCGCACCTTCAGCCGGGAACGGATCGTCCGAGCAGTACCCCTGGCTGAAGACCTCGCCTTCCAGCATGGCAACCGGATCGAACGTCGAGTTGTCGAGCGCGGTCTGGTCGGCTGCGGCCATGGAGCTGAGAAGAAGCCCTCCAATCAGCAGAAAGCTGACAACGCAGGACTTGCCAGCGACTACTAAAAACCCGGCAGATTGACGGCTCGTCAGAAACTGCTGAAACAGACTTACAAGCGTGTTGAGCATGAATGAATCCCCTGTGGATCATGGTCGTTGAATGCATCATTGGCGCTATAGCACCAATCTTTGAATGCGAGGATGAAGGGTGACCACGACAAACTTGGAGTTTGTTCTGAATCCCTGTTTTCAGGCCTAAACGCGAAAATTATCAGCGAGTCAAACCTGTCTCTGTGATTTTTGTGGGGAGTACTTGCGCGGCCCAAACCTGTCAGACTTTGTCCCGTTACAATGTTCAAACCGATTGCAGCAATCCAGAAAGGAGCAACGACCACCATGGGAATGATGAAAGGAAAAAAGGCCCTGATCGTGGGGGTGGCCAGCCCGCGCTCGATCGCCTGGGGCATCGCCGAAGCCATGCACCGGGAAGGTGCCGAACTGGCCTTCACGTATCAAAATGACAAGCTCAAGAGCCGGGTCGAGAAGATCGCAGCGCAATGCGGATCAGAAATCCTGATTCCCTGCGATGTTGCCGACGACGATCAGATCGACCATGTTTTTTCCGAACTGAAGAATCAATGGGGCGGACTGGATACCCTGGTTCATGCAGTCGGATTCGCTCCCAGGGAGCAACTCGAGGGGAATTTCGGTGACGTGGTCGACCGGGAGGGTTTCCGGATCGCCCACGACATCAGTGCCTACAGTTTTGCCGGCATGGCCCGGGCAGCCCGACCCCTGATGGCCGGTCGCAATGGCTCCCTGCTTACAATGACCTACCTGGGGGCGGTACGTGCCATGCCCAGCTATAACGTCATGGGCCTGGCCAAGGCCTCACTGGAGGCGTCCGTGCGCTACCTGGCCCAGAGCCTGGGCCCGGAGGGCACCCGGGTCAACGCGATCTCCGCAGGGCCGATCAAGACCCTGGCAGCAGCGGGCATTCCCAAGTTTCGGAGCATGCTCGAGCATGTGGAAAATCACGCACCGCTCAAGCGCAGTATCAACACCGCGGAAGTTGGCAACGCGGCGGCCTTCCTGTGTTCAGATCTGGCTTCGGGGATTACCGGCGAGATCACCTACGTGGACGCCGGCTACAACATCATCGGAATGGCAGGGCTGGAATAGCCCGATGGAGAGCGTTGCTGGCTGATGGCCGCCTACAGCCCACCAGCCAGCAACAAACGTCCGTTGGTCTTTACAGCCGGTCTTCGACGATACGTATGCGGGATTCATCCCGCAGGTATTCCATCAGGCCGGCAAACTCATAGCCGGTATAGCCAAACTGAAGCTGCTGTCTGATCGAATCCTTCAACTGGTCCTGGACCAGCAGGGGGTCTCCGGGACGAACCTCTTCCAGGCTCATCACAACCCAGGCCCCTCCCTTGCGCATGACATGCATCGTAGACTCGTCTTCCGGAGCCGGAAGGCGAAACAGGCCCTGAAGGAAGTCCGAACCAAGCTGGAAGCTCTGGCGGGTTACGGCGTCTTCCGTTGCCAGCTCGTAACCGGACTCCTCGGCCAGCGCCTCCAGGTCCAGCCCTTCGTCGTGGACCCGGGCCATAAGCTCACGTGCCCGCTCCTCGGCCATCTCCATGCCACGCTGACGCTTGATGCGCTCGCGGATTTCCTCGGCCACCGTCTCCAGCGGACGAGGCTCGGCCGGCTCGTGCTCGACTACCCGCACGGCAACCATGTGATTGCGTCCCAGATCGATCGGATCGCTTGTGCTTCCTTCCAGCAACACCAGATCGGAAAAGGCTGCATCGATCACTTCCCGGTCAGCGGCAATGCCTTCTCCGCCACTGCGATCGAATAGTTCTGTGCGACGAATCTCGAGACCCAGGTCATCGGCCACCGGCTCAAGCGAGGTGGGGTCGGCATAGACCAGGTCGATCATCCGGTCGGAAAACTCCACAAACAGCCGCTCGGCCTGCTCTTCCCGATACTCTTCAAGAATCTCGTCCCTGGCCTCTTCGAAACTCATGCCCTCCGGCTCGCGAATTTCATCGAGCCGGATGATGTGCCAGCCATAACCGGTTTCCACCGGGCCGGCCAGGTCCCCGGGGGCCCGCAGGTTGTACAAGGGTGTTTCGAAGGAGCTGACCATGTCGCCCGGCTCCAGCATGCCGATCTCGCCGCCCTGGCGTCGGGAGGCCACGTCATCGGAATACTCCTCGGCCAGTTCGGCAAAGTCCTCTCCCTCCTCAAGCCGCTCCTTCAACTCGTTGGCAAGGGCTTCGGTTTCCTCCTCGTCTCGCTCATCGGTCACTTCCAGAAGTATGTGGGAGGCTCGGCGACGCTCGGGACTGATGTATCGGGCCTGGGCGGCGTCATATTGCCGGCGCAGCTCTTCTTCGGACACTTCCGTATCCGGCACCAACGCCTCCGCATCGATTTCCACGTACTCCAGGGCCACGCGCTCGGTTGTCAGGTAATCGGACTGGTTTTCCTCGTAGAAGCGCTCGATATCCTCTTCGCTGACTTCCACCTCGTCCTCGAAATCCGTGCCGGGA
>SLIZ01000227.1 GCA_007135395.1 Wenzhouxiangellaceae bacterium
CCAGATCGAGTACTTCGTCGACGCGGTTTCCGGTTACCAGGCGGATGTCGTGCTGTTCCCGGAGTTCTTTAATGGCCCGCTGATGGCGCCCTGGAACGACCAGGGCCCGGCCGAGGCCGTGCGCCAGCTGGCTGGTTACACTGAGACAATCCGGGACGAGATGCTCCGGTTGGCCGTGTCCTACAACATCAACATCATCGCCGGCTCGATGCCCGAGTATGACGGAGAGGAACTGCGCAACGTGTGCTACCTGCTGCGCCGGGACGGGACCTGGGACCGGCAGTACAAGGTCCACGTCACCCCTGACGAAATCAACTACTGGGGGTTGCAGGGGGGTAACAAGGTGCAGGTATTCGATACGGATTTCGGCAAGGTGGGGATCCTGGTCTGTTATGACGTGGAGTTCCCCGAGCTGCCCCGGCTGATGGCCGAGGAGGGCATGCATATCCTGTTCGTTCCCTACTGGACTGACACCAAAAATTCCTACCTGCGGGTACGTCGCTGTGCCCAGGCCCGGGCCATCGAGAATGAATGTTACGTGGTCATTACCGGCTCGGTGGGCAACCTTCCCCGGGTGGAGAACATGGACATGCAGTACTCCCAGGCCGCGGTGTTCACGCCTTCGGATTTCGCCTTCCCCCACGATGCCATTGCCCACGAGGCTACCCCCAACACCGAGACCATGCTGATCGCCGACCTGGATCTCGACAACCTCCGGGAGATCCGGTCCCATGGGAGCGTGCGCAACCTCCAGGATCGGCGGCTGGACCTCTACGAACTGCGCTGGAAGGCATCCGTGGACTGACAGGCGAAAGGACTGGAGGGCGGGGGTGAGTAACGGGTATAATGGGAGGATTTACCCGCCCTTGAGGTTACCGATGCGCCTGATCGACGAAGCCCTTACTTTCGATGATGTCTCCCTGGTGCCGGCGCTTTCGGATGTCCTTCCCCGGGATGTCGATCTCACGACCCGGATTTCCCGGGAACTTGCGCTGAACATTCCCCTGGTTTCCTCGGCCATGGACACGGTAACCGAGGCCCGGCTGGCCATAGCCATGGCCCAGGCCGGAGGTGTCGGAGTGGTTCACAAGAACATGAGCATCGAGACCCAGGCCGATCACGTCCGGGTGGTCAAGAAATACGAGGCCGGGGTTATCAAGGACCCGATCACGGTCGGGCCGTTTACCACCATCAGGGAAGTCCTGGACCTGACCCGGATGCACAACATATCCGGCGTCCCGGTGGTCGACAAGGGCGAACTGGTCGGTATCGTGACCAGTCGGGATCTTCGCTTCGAGCGCAAGCTCGACGATCCGGTTCGCAACATCATGACCCGCAAGGACCGGCTGGTCACCGTCCAGGAAGGCGCCAGCCAGGACGAGGTGCTGGAATTGCTGCACCAGCACCGCATCGAGAAGGTGTTGGTGGTCAACGGGAACTTCGAGCTGCGCGGGCTGATCACCGTCAAGGATATCCAGAAGTCCCGGGATTTCCCCAATGCCGCCAAGGACTCCCAGGAGCGCCTGCTGGTGGCCGCAGCCGTGGGATCCGGCGGGGATACGGAAGACCGGATCGAGGCCCTGGTCGAAGCCGGGGTGGACATCGTGGTCGTCGACACCGCCCATGGCCATTCCCGGGGTGTGCTGGACCGGGTGACATGGACCAAGAAGCGGTTTCCCGACGTTCAGGTCATCGGCGGCAATGTCTCCACCTCCGATGGTGCCCTGGCGCTGGCCGACGCCGGTGCCGATGGGGTCAAGGTGGGTCAGGGCCCGGGGTCGATCTGTACCACACGGGTCGTGGCCGGGGTCGGGGTTCCCCAGATATCCGCCGTGGCCGCCGCAGCCAAGGCGGTTTCCGGCCGGGGAATTCCCGTAATTGCCGACGGTGGCGTTCGCTTTTCCGGCGATATCGCCAAGGCGATCGCCGCCGGCGCATGGTCGGTCATGATCGGTGGCTTGTTCGCTGGTACGGAAGAGGCGCCGGGTGACGTGGAACTCTACCAGGGGCGCTCCTACAAGAGCTATCGCGGGATGGGTTCCCTGGGTGCCATGGAGAAAGGCTCGTCGGATCGCTATTTCCAGGCCGAACAGGAAGCCGACAAGCTTGTCCCTGAAGGCATCGAGGGTCGGGTTCCATACAAGGGGCCCCTGTCGACCGTGGTCCATCAACTGGTCGGGGGGCTGCGTGCCAGCATGGGATACGTGGGATGTGCGAACATCGAGGAGATGCGTAATCGGCCGGCTTTTGTCCGCATTTCCGGTGCCGGTATCCGGGAAAGCCACGCCCACGATGTGTCGATCACCAAGGAGGCACCCAATTACAAGCTGGGATAGCGCTCCATCGAACCGGGCAACTGACTCCTTACGACCCCACTTCAAAATCCAGGCCGTCCCATGTCTAAAGATATCCACTCCCATCGCATCCTGATCCTGGATTTCGGGTCCCAGTACACTCAGCTCATTGCACGGCGAATTCGGGAGATCGGGGTTTTCTCCGAGATTCTTCCCTGGGATGCCGGTGATGACGTCATCGCCGAATTTGCCCCATCGGGAATCATTCTGTCCGGTGGGCCGGAGTCGGTCGCCTTCGAAGACAGTCCGCGCATCCCAGAGGCGGTCTTTACGGCCGGCGTTCCGATCCTGGGTATCTGCTACGGCATGCAGGCCATGGCCACGCGCTTTGGCGGCAAGGTGGACCCGTCGGAGGAAAAGGAATTCGGCTATGCCGAAGTGGCACTGAAAGCCCCGGGGCGCTTGCTTGACGGCATCGAAGACCGGGTTGATCCAGGCGGGCACGCCCTTCTGGAAGTCTGGATGAGCCATGGCGACAAGGTCAGCAGCCTGCCGGAAGGATTTCGGGCCCTGTGCACAACGCCCTCGGCGCCGATTGCCGGCATGGGGGATGACAAGCGGGGATACTACGGGCTGCAGTTTCACCCGGAGGTGACCCACACCGCCCAGGGTCGGCGGATTCTCGAGCGTTTCGTGATCGATATCTGCGGCTGCCCTGCCGACTGGACCACCGAGGCCATCATTGCCGACCAGATTCAGCGAGTCCGCGAACAGGTAGGTGATGACACCGTCCTGCTGGGGCTGTCCGGCGGGGTGGATTCGTCCGTGGTGGCGGCCCTGCTCCACGAGGCCATCGGGGACCAGTTGCTTTGCATCTTCGTCGATACCGGCCTGCTTCGCTACCAGGAAGGCGACCAGGTCATGGCCACCTTCGCGGAGCACCTCGGGGTGCGGGTTGAGCGGGTCGATGCGGCGGATCAGTTTCTCGATGCCCTGGAAGGGATCAGCGACCCTGAGGAAAAGCGAAAGATCATCGGTGGAGAATTCATCAAGGTTTTCGAACAAAGTGCCAAGGCCCATCGGGAGGCTGGCTGGCTGGCACAGGGGACCATCTACCCCGACGTGATCGAATCGGCCGGTGCATCCACGGGCAAGGCCAAGGTCATCAAGTCCCACCACAATGTGGGCGGGCTGCCGAAGGAAATGAACCTCAAGCTGGTCGAACCCCTGCGTGAGCTGTTCAAGGACGAAGTCCGCAAGATTGGCATGGAACTGGGCCTGCCCGCAGAACTGGTCATGCGCCATCCCTTTCCCGGTCCGGGACTTGGTGTGCGGGTCCTGGGCGAGGTTCGGCGGGAGTACCTGGATCCGCTCAAGAAGGCTGACCACATCTTCATTACCGAGCTTCGAAAGGCCGGTCTGTACGACCGGGTCAGCCAGGCCTTTGCCGTGTTCTTGCCGGTCAAGTCCGTCGGAGTGGTCGGCGATGCCCGTCGCTACGAATGGGTGGTGGCCTTGAGGGCGGTGGAAACCATCGATTTCATGACCGCCCGCTGGGCTTATCTGGACCACGAATTCCTGGACCATGTCGCCCGGCGCATCATCAACGAGATTACCGGCATTTCCCGAGTGGTCTACGATATCTCCGGCAAGCCGCCGGCAACCATCGAGTGGGAATAGTCTGTCGGGTATGGTTCGTCTGATTCTTACATTGCTGGCCGGTGCAGTCCTGTGGACACTTCTCTGGCTTCCGGTACGTGACGGATTGCAGGATATCGAGGCTGCCTTCAGCGCCCTGGATGCCGCCCTGGCAGCCCTGGGAATCACCCTGCTGGCCTGGGCCGGGTTTTCCCTGGGCGGGCGGGCCTGGTCGCTGTTCTGGCTGATTCCGCTGCTTGTCCTGCTGATTGTCATCCGTTTTACCTGGTACGGGCTGATCCAGTTCACCGGCATGGGTTTCACGGTGGAGTTCTTCATCCACCTTGAGTGGGAGTCGATACGGATCGCCTGGCAGGAATACGGCCGCCTGGCGCGGCGGGCGATAATTGCCGTGGGCTTGCTGGTTCTGGTGGCTGCAGCTCTCGGGCGGTATATCCGGGCACTTCCCTCCAGGCTCGCCTGGGCAGGTCTTATCGCCGGACTGGTGCTTGTAGTCCTGTTCCGGGAGGGAATGCCCGAACGCCAGCTCTATCAGGCCTGGGGAAAATGGTCCGGGGCGGCGACTGTCGAAGTGGATCCGGAGGTCCTGCAGCGCTGGCAGGATTCGGGCCTGGTGGAAACCGCAATCCGGGACAAGCGCCGGGTCTCGGCGACGCCACCGGACAAGCCCCGAAACCTGATTGTCCTCTACCTGGAATCCGTTGGTGTCAACCTGGCCGACAGGGAAGACTGGCCGGATCTGATGCCCCGATTTACCGAGCTGCTGGCCGATCATGCCTGGGTGGATCATGTCCAGACAAGCAGCTATATCACCATCGAGGGTCTGACCAATACCCTGTGCGGAACACTGTTTCCCTACCTGCGGGGCAGTGACAGCCTGGCCGGCGGCGGCGGCCTGGCCGAACGGCTTCCCTGCATGGGAGATGTCCTGTCAAAGGCCGGCTATCACCAGGTTTACCTCGGGGGTGCCGGCATGTCCTTTGCCGGCAAGGGCCGGTTTCTTGCCGCCCACGGGTTTGACGAACTCAAGGGCATGGAATACTGGCGGGAGCAGGGCTTGCGTGCCCGGGCGGGTAAATGGGGGTTGAGCGACACGGAGCTGTTCGAGCAATCCCTCGAAGAGATGGAACGTCTGCGCGAGGGTGATGATCCGTTCAACATCACCCTGCTCAACATAGGCAGCCATCTGCCGGGCTACTTTTACCGGGAGTGTGAGGCCTACCCCCACGGTGAGGCAAAGTTCCTCCAGGCCCTTCATTGTACGGACCAGCTCCTGGGTCAATGGGTGGATGCGGTCCGGGAAAGCGGGGCCCTGGAAGATACCGTGGTGGTAATCACCGCCGATCATCATGTTTTTCCCAACCCGGACATGCGGGAGCTGTTTGGCGACGATGTGGAAGACCGCAGGTTGCCGTTTATCGTGCTCGGTCCGGATTTGCCCAGGCCAGCCGTCAATTCCGGCGCTGGATATGACACGGCCCCGACAGTACTCGACCTGCTGGAGATCGAGCATGATGCCAGTTTCATTCTCGGCCGTTCCCTGGTCGAAGATCCGGTTCGTCCGGACTACCTGGTCAAGCGCTACCGGGATGTCCACGAGGGCCGGGTAGTCAACCCCAGTGGCCGGTGCGATGATCCGGAATCGGTCGACGAAATCGAGTTCCCCCTGGGTGCCTGCGAGCGACAGGAACTGTTTGCCGTACTCGAGGAAATCAGCCGCAGCTTTTCGGCGGAAATCCCGGTACTGGATTGTTCCCGGGAGGACAACCGGGTCAGGATTGCTGCCGAACCGGGTGAGCCGGTTTCGATTTACCTGGGGGGGGCGGAACAGGCCAGCCGCCACGCCTGGCGCAGTCGGGAGATCGATCCGGCCGAACCGGGGCTCTTTCTGACCGAGATTGATCACTCCGGCGAAATCCATTTAAGGCGGTTTGTTCCCGAGGGCGAATTGTCCGGCGACAAGGCCGGGGAGTTGGTGGACGACCTGCCTGCCGAAGCCTACAAGTGGCTTGTTGCCTGGAATCCGGAGCAAACCGGGCAGTCCATCGAGTTGCCGGGATGGCAGATTCGCCTGGAAGCCGACGAACCGGCTGCCTGGCTGATTGATTCTGAATCCGGCAGGCCGGTGGTCGTTTCCGAATCCGATGAATCCGGCTCCCGGGTACTCTGGATCGGCCCGGAAGACTGTTACCGGGCCTTTGACCAGCAGCGAAGTGGCCCGTGAGCGAACATGACTCGGCTATAGACGAGGCCTGGATGGATGAGGCCCTGGCGCTGGCCCGAAGGGCGGGCGAGGCAGGAGAGGTTCCCGTGGGTGCGGTGCTGGTGGGCGACGGGGAGCGGTTGGGGGAAGGGTACAACCGCTGCATCATGGACTCCGACCCTTCCGGCCACGCCGAGATGGTAGCGCTTCGCCAGGCCGGTCAGGACCGGCAGAACTACCGGCTGCCCGGGACCACGCTGTATGTGACGCTGGAGCCGTGCTGCATGTGCGCTGGCGCCATCATCCATGCCCGGGTCCGGCGGGTGGTCTATGGTGCGCCCGATCCCAAGACCGGGGCTGCCGGCAGCGTGTTTGACCTGCTGGCCTCCCCCCTTCACAACCACCGTATAGAGGTCCGGGGGGACGTGCTGGCCGGTGCATGCGGCCATTTGCTGCGGGAATTTTTCAGGACTCGGCGGGAGTCCCGGGCAGATTGATCCAGGCAGCGGTAAACCGGCTTGTGTCTACACGTTCCCGTGCTATGGTTGGGGCGAATTTCGTGCAACTCTCACAGGGAAGGCAAGGCAAATGAATGGAATTGGTTGGTTGGCGGCAGGGCTTCTGATTGGCGGGGCAGCAGGTGCGGTAATCACCTGGTGGCTTGCACGGGGTAAGGCTGGCTCACCGTCTTACAGGAAGCTGGAACGGGACCATGAGGAGTTCAAGGAAGAGGTCACGGATCATTTCGTGGAAACGGCTCAGCTGATCAACCAGCTTACCGACAGCTACAAGGCGATCTTCGAGCACTTGAGCGAAGGAGCCGACAAGCTGGTTGACCCGGACACCCTGCGCCAGCGACTGCCGGCGACCGGAGACCAGGAAGTCAGGCTGAGACGAATCGGTGCGAGCAATCGCTCCAGGAAAAAGCAGGATGATTCCGATTCCGATGACCCCATCGGGATCTAGTTTCCTGGGCGAGGGAGGCCCCGGGGAGGACCCCGGGGCCGTGCCGGTTCACATCAGAAGCCAGATCAGCCGGTAGGCAAAGTAGTACCCGAGGGTGAACAGGGCCGCTACCTGGAGCTTGCGCGGTGCAGCATAGAGGTAGCTCGTCAGGAAAATTGCCAGGTAGATGAAGACCAGGCCGGCCCCCCGGAACCAGTTGTGGATAGTGATATCCAGCAGTGCCAGGGGCAGGGCAATGACAATCAGCGCACAGGCAGCGGTCAGCGCGCCACCAAGCTTTTCGATGAAGAACTCCAGGCTCTTGCCTTCCCCGGACTTTTCCGAATACCACTTGAGCACGAACAGGGCGATGATCAGGGGAATCAGGAAAGAAAGCCCGAACTTGATGCCGTTGAGCAGAAATTCGAAGCGCCATCCACGACTGCCCAGGCTGCCGATCCGCTGGAACCAGGAACTGAGGGCAATCAGCCCGAACAGGGCGCCGATATGGATCATCCCGAAAAGCTTGAATTTCCGGTACTGGTTGTCGAAGAACCCGTCGGGATTCTTGATATTGTGCATCAGGAATGAAACATAACCATCTGCCGATAATGGCTTTTCCTGATCAGGTTGCTGGTCAGGTGACGGGTCGGGTGCTGGCTGATTCTCGGGAGGTGATTCGTTCTCGCTCATTTTTTTCTCCGCAGGTGGCCTACAGTTCAGGGGGAAGGGGATGTTACCGACACTATACGGAATCCGGCG
>SLIZ01000231.1 GCA_007135395.1 Wenzhouxiangellaceae bacterium
CCCGGAGCCTGGTCGGCTCCACCCTGCTGGATGTAAGGCTCGAGACCGGGCGGACCCACCAGATCCGGGTTCACATGGCCCACCTGGGCTTTCCGATCATCGGCGACCGTACCTACGGCCGGTCCGGAGCGCCGGCGGGGCTTACGGTCGACCAGCGGGAGACCTGGAACCGGTTTCCCCGCCAGGCCCTGCACGCTGCCCGGCTGAGTTTCCCCCTTCCCGACTGCGACGAACCGGTCACCGTCTCGGCCCCATTGCCGCCGGATATGGAACAACTCATCCGGGTGCTTTCCGATGAATGACACCGGCCTGATCCTGCCCGGCTGGGATCTGCCCGGCATACAGGCCTTTACCACCACCCGAAAGGCCGGAACCGGTCTTTTGCCCCGGGAGCCGTCAAAAAGGCCGGGTCGGGGACAGTCCGGGTCTGTCGAACCGGCCGGGCAACCGATTCAGGCAATGCCCGAAGCTCCCCGGTGGTTAAAGCAGGTCCATGGCAGCCGCTTCATCCACCTGTCTGACTGGTACGAGGGGGTCGAAGCCGATGCCGCCTGGACCGACCAGGCGGGCCAGGTTGCTGCCGTCATTACCGCCGATTGTCTCCCGGTGCTGCTGGCGGACCGGGGTGGCTCGGTAGTCGCTGCCATCCATGCAGGCTGGCGCGGGCTTGCCGGGGGGGTTCTGGAGTCAGCAATAGGCGCGCTTCCGGTTGCGCCGGATCGCCTGGATGCCTGGATCGGTCCTGCCATTTCCCGGAATCATTACGAAGTGGGACCGGAGGTCCGGGACGCTGTGGTTGCTCGCGGCCGGCAGCTGGCCGACTGTTTTCAACCGGGCCGGCCGGGACATTTCCAGGCTGATCTGCCGGCTATTGCCGAATCGATTCTTGGCCGTTCCGGGGTGCAAAGGGTTCGGCATTCCGGGCGCTGTACCGCCGGTGAACCGGAGTTTTTCCACTCCTATCGTCGTGACGGTGCGACCGGGCGGATGGCCACGGTCATCTGGCGGTCCTGATCGGGCAAACTACCCGCATCCGGCCGCGGGGTTCGGGTACAATGATCTCCCGGAACAGCTACGAATCGAGAGTCCGGGTATGGCTTCACTTATTTTTGTCACCGGCGGCGTTGTATCTTCCCTGGGCAAGGGGATTTCCGCCGCATCGCTAGCAGCCATCCTGGAATCCAGGGGGCTTCGGGTCACCCTGGTCAAGCTCGATCCCTACATCAACGTGGATCCGGGCACGATGAGCCCCTTTCAGCACGGCGAGGTTTTCGTCACCGAGGATGGTGCCGAGACCGATCTGGACCTGGGTCATTACGAGCGATTCGTGCGAACCCGCATGTCCCAGCGCAACAATTTCACCACAGGGCGGATCTACGCCAACGTGATTGCCAAGGAACGCCGTGGTGACTACCTGGGTTCCACGGTCCAGGTCATCCCCCACATTACCGATGAAATCAAGGATTCCGTGGAACAGGCGGTCGACGGTTTCGACGTGGGCCTGATCGAAATCGGCGGAACAGTAGGTGACATCGAATCCCTGCCATTCCTCGAAGCCATCCGTCAGCTGGGTTCCGAATATGGCAAGCGAGCCCTTTTCATGCACCTGACGCTGGTGCCGTATCTGAAGTCAGCCAACGAGATCAAGACCAAGCCTACCCAGCACTCGGTCAAGGAATTGCGTTCCATCGGCATTCAGCCCGATGTGCTGCTATGTCGCTGCGAGCGAATGCTTTCCGACGACGAACGCAAGAAGATTGCCCTGTTTACCAACGTCAAGACCGATGCGGTTTTCTCCGCCGTGGATGTGGACAACATCTACAAGATCCCCCTGTTCCTGCAGCGCCAGGGTGTGGACCGGGTGGTGATCGAAAAGCTTGGCTTGAGAGCCGGCGCCAGCGACCTGGCAGACTGGGAGAACGTGGTCGAGCATATGGCTCGCCCGAGACACGAGGTAACGGTCGCCATGGTGGGCAAGTATGTCGAACACGCCGATGCCTACAAGTCCCTGAATGAGGCCCTGACAGCCGGAGGCCTGCATGATTACGTCAAGGTGGAAATCCGGCCGGTCGAATCCGAGCAGCTGGAAACCCGGGGGGTCAGCCTGCTCGACGGGGTGGATGCCATCCTGGTTCCCGGCGGCTTTGGAGAGCGGGGCTTCGAGGGCAAGATCACCGCGGTTCGCCACGCCCGGGAAAAGGGCATTCCCTACCTGGGTATCTGCTATGGCATGCACTCGGCGGTGGTCGAGTTTGCCCGCAACGTATGCGGGCTCGACGATGCTCACTCTTCCGAGATCCAGGCGGAAACGGCGCACCCGGTCATCGGACTGATTACCGAGTGGCTCGACGAAAGCGGCCGCAAGCAATTGCGGGATGAAAATTCCGAACTGGGCGGGACCATGCGCCTGGGTGCCCAGCGTTGTGACCTGACGCCGGGTACCCGGACGCGCAAGCTCTATGGCAGCGACCAGATTCTCGAGCGTCACCGGCACCGTTACGAATTCAACAACAACTACCGGCAGAAGCTTGAAGAGCATGGAATGGTTCTGGCCGGCTTTTCTACCGATGGCATGCTGGTTGAGATTGTCGAACTGGCCGACCATCCCTGGTTCATCGCCTGCCAGTTTCATCCCGAATTCACCTCTACCCCCCGGGACGGCCACCCGTTGTTTGCCGGTTTCATCAAGGCCGCACTGGACCACCAGCATCGGCGGGAGCACCCGGCCGAGGCTGTCCGAGCATGAAAATGCCGGACTTCCGGGCAGGCGTTGACCAGCCCCTTTTTCTGATCGCCGGTCCCGACACCCTGGAAAGCGAAACCCTGGCGGTGGAAGTGGCCGGGCACCTGGCTGGCGCGGCTGCCCGGCTGGGGATTGTCTATATCTTCAAGGGATCCTTCGACAAGGCCAACCGCACCTCCGGGCAGAGTTATCGGGGCCCGGGGCTGGACGAGGGCATGCGGATTCTCCAGGCGGTAAAGAAACAGGCCGGTGTACCGGTGCTTACCGATGTCCATGAAGACACGCCACTGGATGCGGTTGCCGAAGTGGTCGATGTGATTCAGACCCCGGCTTTCCTGTGCCGGCAAACCAATTTCATCCGCAACGTGGCCGCCCTCGGCAAGCCGGTCAATCTCAAAAAGGGCCAGTTCCTGTCTCCCTGGGAAATGGCCCGGGTAGTCGAAAAGGCCAGGGATACCGGTAACGAACAGCTCCTGGTGTGCGAGCGGGGCTACATGTTCGGTTACAACAATCTGATAGCCGACATGCGGTCACTGGCAATCATGCGGGAAACCGGTTGCCCGGTGGTATTCGATGCTACCCACTCGGTTCAGCTTCCCGGTGGCCAGGGGACCACGTCCGGTGGCATGCGGGAATTCATCCCGGTGCTGGCACGGGCAGCGGTGGGTGCCGGCGTTGCCGGGCTTTTCATGGAAACCCACCCGGACCCGGACAAGGCCCTTTGCGATGGCCCCAATTCCTGGCCCCTGGATCAGGCCGAAGGGCTGCTCGAACAACTGGTGGCGATCGACCGGGTTGTCAAGGAACAGCGCCATGGAGCTTGAGCACACAAAATCATACACTTGCATTATATTCGTGAATTAAATTATGACTAAAATCAGGAAGATAACCGCCCGAGAGATACTGGATTCCCGGGGCAATCCGACGCTGGAGTCCGAGGTCGCTCTGGAAGGTGGCGCTTTCGGACGGGCTGCCGTTCCGTCCGGAGCCTCCACCGGTTCCCGGGAGGCCGTGGAATTGCGGGACAACGACAGCACGCGCTACCTGGGCAGGGGCGTGAAAAGCGCGGTGGACAACGTCAATGGTCCAATCGCCGGTGCCCTGGTCGGGTTCGACGGCAGCGACCAGACCGGCGTTGATGCAAAGCTCGTGGAGCTCGACGGGACCGAGAACAAATCCCGTCTCGGTGCCAATGCACTGCTCGGCGTTTCCCTGGCCACCGCCCATGCCGTGGCGGCCGCCCGTGGCCAGTGGTTGTTTGAATACCTTGCCGAACACTCCGGCCAGCCCACAAGCCTGCCGGTGCCCATGATGAATATTCTTAACGGCGGGGCTCATGCCGACAACAAGGTTGATATCCAGGAGTTCATGATCATGCCCGCCGGATTCGACCGTTTTGACGATGCCCTGCAGTGTGGCGTGGAGGTTTTCCACGCCCTCAAGGCATTGCTGCGGAGCCGCGGGCTTTCCACGGCGGTGGGTGATGAAGGGGGGTTCGCCCCGGACCTTTCCTCCAATGAGCAAGCTATCGAGGTGGTGCTCGAGGCGATCATGGAAGCCGGTTACAAGCCCGGTGAACAGGTCTGGCTGGCACTGGATGCCGCCGCGACGGAATTCTTCCGGGATGGCCAGTATGTATTCGACTCCGAAGGCAAGGCGTTCGATCCGGAGAGCTTTGCCGGTTACCTGGCCGACTGGGCCGAGCGATTCCCCATTCTTTCCATCGAAGACGGCATGGACGAGAGTGACTGGTCGGGCTGGAAGGCCTTGACTGACCGGGTCGGGTCGAAGGTTCAACTGGTCGGTGACGACCTGTTTGTCACCAATACCCGGATTCTCCAGCGGGGGATTGACGAGCAGATCGGCAACGCGATCCTGATCAAACCCAACCAGATCGGCACCCTGACCGAGACCCTGGAGGCCATTGGCATGGCCCGGGAGAACGGATTCGGGACGGTCATTTCCCATCGTTCCGGGGAGACCGAGGACACCACGATTGCCGATATCGCGGTCGGGACCGGGGCCGGACAGATCAAGACCGGTTCGCTGTGCCGTTCCGACCGGGTCGCCAAGTACAACCAGTTGCTGCGCATCAGCCAGCGGCTCGGTGACAAGGCCGTCTACCCGGGTCGCCAGCTATTTGACCGGTTTCGGTAAGAGTCTGTCTTGCGCATCGTCCTGATCATTCTGGTCCTTCTGCTTATCGTCTTGCAGGTTCGCCTGTGGCAGGAAGTCCGGGAGGTCCGGGGGCTCAGGGCCATGGTGGTCGAACAACAGGAGGAAAACGAACTGCTGCAGGCCCGGAATGACGCCCTGGCTGCCGAAGTCGATGACCTTAGAGAGGGGCTTGAGGCCATCGAGGAGCGGGCGCGTTCGGAGCTTGGCCTGATCGGCGAAGACGAAGAGTTCATCCTTATCATCGATCCGGAGGACGAGACCCGTGACTGAATTCGTCGCCATCGTCCCGGCCGCCGGCACCGGATCCCGTGCCGGAGGGGACATCCCCAAGCAATACCGGCACCTGGCCGGCGGGCCGGTGATTTCCCATACCCTCCGGGCACTGGTTGCAGACAATCGGGTACGCGCCGTGGTGCTTGTTCTGGCCAACCCGGATCAGGCTCCGGCGGACCTTGAGTCCGGGCTGGGTGTTCCCCTGGTCTGCTGCGCCGGGGGTCAAACCAGGGCCGAATCGGTCCGGCTGGGGCTGGCATCGGCCGACCGGCTGGGTCTGGCCCGGGTACTGGTCCACGATGCCGTCAGGCCCTGCCTGCACGCCGACGATCTGGCCGCCGTACTGGATGCCGCCATCGATTGTCGGGACGGGGCGATCCTGGCCCGTCCGGTCGCCGAGACGGTCAAGCGAGGGGAGGCGTTTGTCACTGAAACAGTGCCCCGGGAGGGGCTCTGGCTGGCCCAGACACCCCAGGTGTTCGATCGTGAACAACTGGATGAAGCCCTGGCCGCTGCCCTGGAGGCCGGCCGGTCGATTACCGACGAATCCTCGGCGATGGAGGCGGCCGGATATCAACCGCGCCTTGTCCGGGCCCGCCACCCCAACCCGAAGATCACCTGGCCGGAAGACCTGGACCTGGCCGAACGCCTGCTTGCCGGATTGAATGGAGGCCGGCGGCCATGATCCGGGTCGGTCAGGGTTTCGATGTTCACGCCTTTGGCCCCGGCGACCATGTCATTCTCGGTGGTGTCCGGATTCCCTTCAGGAAAGGCCTTCAGGCCCACTCCGATGGAGATGTGCTGCTGCATACCGTCATGGACGCACTGCTGGGCGCAGCCGGGCAGCGGGACATCGGTCACCATTTCCCGCCTTCCGAGGTCGCCTGGAAGGATGCCGACAGCCGCCGGCTCCTCCGCCAGGTGGGCGGCAGCCTGGCTGCCTCGGGCTGGCAGCTGGTCAACCTGGATGCCACTATCATTTGCCAGGCCCCGAAAGTCGCACCCCACAGGGAGGTCATGGTGGCCAATATTGCCCGGGACCTGGAAGCCGACCCGGAGCAGGTCAATATCAAGGCCACCACAACCGAGGGGCTGGGTTTTGCAGGCCGCGGTGAAGGCATTGCCTGCCAGGCAGTGGTCCTGATCCAGCGCAACGACTCGTGAGCAGTCCGATTGCATCCCCGGCATGGGGCCAGCCGCCGGTTACCGGGGGTATCCGGGTCAATCCTGAAGATTTCCGGGTGGTCGAATCCCTGGGTTTCGAGGCCACCGGGGAAGGGGAGCACCTGTGGCTGGAAATCGAAAAGACCGGGCGCAATACTCAGGAAGTGGCCACGGACCTGGCCCGCGTCGCCGGACTCTCCAGCCGGGATGTGAGCTATGCGGGACTGAAGGACCGCAACGCCATTACCGTTCAGAATTTTTCCCTGCACCTGGGGCTGGCCGGTAAGCTCGATCCGGATTCCATCGAGCTGCCCGGGGTCCGGGTGCTGTCGGCCCGGCGCAGTGCCCGGAAGATTCGCCGTGGACGCCTGGCGGGCAATCGCTTCGAACTGACGGTTCGCGACGTGAAAGGGGACCTGGAGGCTCTTGAAAGCCGCCTTCAGACCATTTCCCGGGAAGGGGTGCCGAACGGATTCGGCGAGCAGCGCTTCGGGGGCAACAATATCGCCCGGGCCTACCGGCTGTTCCGCGGTGAGCTTCGGCGAAAGCCCGGGAAGGCCAAACGGGGGTTCTACCTGTCTGCAGCCCGGAGCCTGGTGTTCAACCAGGTCTTGAACGCTCGCATTCGTGAGGGAACCTGGAACCGCTTGATCGCCGGAGACTGGGTCATGCTCGACGGCAGCCATTCGGGCTTTGCCGCCGACCCGGAGGATGCCGACCTGGTTCGCCGCTGCCGGGAGCTGGACCTGCATCCAACCGGTCCCCTCCCGGGCCAGGACCCTTCACCGGCAACCGGGGAGGCCGGCCGGATCGAGGCGGCCGTCCTGTCCGAATACGAGGAGCTGGTCGAGGGACTGGCCCGCTTCCGACTTGAAACCCAGCGCCGGGCCCTTCGAATGCGGGTCTCTGAAATGGAATGGGACTGGCCGGAAACCGATGTCCTTCGCCTGTCCTTTTCCCTTGGGCAGGGAAGTTTCGCGACCTCGGTACTGCGTGAAATTGTCGACTACCATGGACAGGCGCTTGGCCAGGACGGGGTCGGCCCCCAACTGGAAGCCTGAAAAACCCAAACACTGGATTGCTTCAACCATGGAATTTCGATTGAAAGGGGCTTCCGGGGAACTGACCGGCAAGCCATTCGAACTGGCCGAGGAAACCGTCATCGGCAGCGACGAGAATGCCGGGATACGCCTGGAAGGGCTCGAAGCCCGCCATGCCCGGATAGCCTACGATGGTCGGCACCTGACCCTGGACGGAGCCGGCGAGACCTGGGTCAACGGCGAGGCAATTACGCGCCGGGTGCTCAAGTCCGGCGACGAGATCCGGTTCGGGCCCCACCGTTTCGTGCTTCAGGCCCCGGGTCTGCGCCCGCCCAGTGTGCTGGCCGAGGAGCCGGCCGGCAAGCGGATCAATCCCTGGACCTGGGTGGGAATCGGTGTTGCCCTGGCCGCCGG
>SLIZ01000146.1 GCA_007135395.1 Wenzhouxiangellaceae bacterium
AGGGTGAAAATGGCCAGCCCGCCCAGAAGCACAAGGGTGATGAACCCCCCGGTATCGCTGAACGGTACGGCGGGTGTGGACCGGTCCAGATCCGCCGGTCCGGCGTAAAGGACAAAAACCACGAAGGCACCCAGTGCAAGCATGGCAGTGAGCTTGAACAGGGATTCAAACGCCATGGCCAGCACCAGGCCCCGGTTCTGCTCCCGGGAACTGGCCCTGCGGGTGCCGAACAGGATGGCGAATACGGCCATGAACAGCGCTACATACAGACCCAGGTCCTGCCACGGTGGCGTCGGGGTATCCTCTAATCGCCCCAGGGACAAGGCGCCGAAGCTCATGGCCACGGCTTTCAGTTGCAGGGAAATGTAAGGAACGATTCCCAGGACAGCCACCAGGGTCACACAGGCGGCAAGGGCCGAGGACTTTCCGAACCGGGTGGCAATGAAGTCAGCGATGCTGGTGGCGTTGTGCGCCTTGGAAAGCTCCACCAGTCGCATGAGAAACGGCCAGCAAAACAGGTACAGCAGGATGGTGCCGATGAACGTGGGAGGAATCAGCCAGCCCGAGCGAACCATCTGGGTCGTGGTGCCGTAGAAGGTCCAGGCGGTGCAGTACACGGCCAGCGACAAGGCATAGATCACCGGCCACAACCGGCGCCATCGCTCCGGCGATCGCTCCCCCAGCATCCCGGCCCCGAACAGCAACCCGAGCCAGACCAGGCCAGCCAGGGCCACGGTGGCCATGGACAGGGTCAGCACGGGTGCAGGTTGGGTGCGGGGCTCATCGGGAAAAGCTTAATTCAGCCGGGACCTGAATTGTTGAATCCCTGATCAGGATTCGGTGGGAGGGCCGGCGGATACAACGAGCAAAGGCACCGCGGTGCGATGCCTTTGCTCCCGGAATAGCCCCTGATACACGCCGGACATCAGGTCTCAGAAATTGTATCGGGCCGAGACATACCAGGTCCGCGGTGCCCCGAAGAAGGCACCCTGGATATTGGCCACGCTGGAAAACTCCTGGGCATCGATCTTGTAGACCTTGTCGGTCAGGTTGCGAACACCAGCGGCAAACTCCCAGTCCCGGGACGGGGTCTGGTAACGGGCAAAGGCGTTGAAAATCCAGTAGGCATCCTGGAACAGGTTTGGCTGGTTATCCACCGAAAGCCAGGTATCGTCCCGATAGGCAGAATCGGCACCCAGAACAAGATTGCCCCCGTTGGGCAGGTGGATGTTCTGCATGGCCGCCAGACGGAATGTCCAGTCCGGCGAGAATGGCACATTGTCGTCGGACCGGTCAGCATCATCAAAACGCACATCGACAAACTCCCGGTACCGGGCATCCAGATAACCGACCTGGGCAGAAATCGTTGTGTCGGTTGGCAACTGGGCAATGGCTTCCAGTTCAGCACCCTCGATTCGAAGCTTGCCGGCGTTGAGAACCGGGAAGCTGTCGATATCCTCGGCAACCCGGGCCTGGAAGTCCTCGTAATCACTGCGAAAGACGGCCCAGTTGGTCAGCAATTGTCCATCCAGGAAAGTGGCCTTCAGGCCCGCCTCGTAGGTCCAGACGAACTCCGGGTCGAAATCGCCCACGTCGCCCGGCGCATTCGCCCGACCGTTGAACCCGCCGGACTTGTACCCGCGGCTGGCCGAAATATAGGCCATGCGGTTGTCGTCGAAGTCATACTGCAGGCTGGCCGAGGGCGTGAATGCCGACCATGATCCGGAGTCCTCGAAAGCAAAGGTCCCCTCCAGTCCCGGGAAGGCGTCGGAGAACGTGGACGTGGTCCGGGAATAGTCCTTTTCATCCTTCGAGTACCGCGCTCCCAGGGCCAGGGACCAGTCCGGCGCAAAACGCCAGGTACCGTGGGCGAAAAAGGCGTAGCTGTTTGTTTCCAGGTCGTCTTCGATGGTCCGGGTAAAATCCAGCGGCTGGCCGGCGAGCAGCAGAAAGTCGTCGGCAATGGCCAGCTGCTTCGATGGTACGTTTTCGCGCATGAAAAACGCACCCATAACGCCGCGGAAGTTGTCGTGGTTGTTGTAGTGGAGCTGAAGCTCCTGGCTGAACTGGTCCTGGTCAAGGGCTACCTGGGCTTCAGACCCGGAAAACTCCGTGTTGTCGAATTCGATCCAGAAGTCCGTCTCCAGCTCCCGGTATCCGGTGATTCCCTTGAGCGTCCACTCGTTGTTGAGCATCCAGTCCCAGGATGCCGTGAGTCCCCAGTGATCCAGGTCCTGTCCCTGGCCCGGCTCCAGGTTGGTCCGGGTCCGGAAGTCGAAGATCTCTCCGTCGGGAATGTAGATGGGAACCACATCGCCGGTGGCCAGGTCGACCGAGACCAGGGGTTCCTGCTGCTGTCCCAGGGTGGCCGCGTTGCGTTCCCGGGTGTAGTCAAGGCCTACAGTCAGGTTGAACTCCGGACTGGGCTCGAAATGAACCTTGCCCCGAACCGCCTCGCTTTGATCGTCATTGAAGTCCCGGCCAGTGACCGGGTCAGTGACATAGCCGTCCCGTCGGGTGACCCGGCCCGCCAGGGACGCGCTGACATTGTCGGACATAGCGCCGCCTAGGTACATGTTTCCCGACAGCAGTCCATAGTTACCCGCAGTAATCTCCGCAATGCCCTCGGTCCCATACCGCGGGGTTCGGGTGACCACCTTGATGGCCCCGCCCGGGGAATTCTTGCCATACAGGGTTCCCTGGGGCCCGCGCAGGACTTCTACCCGTTCCACATCGTAGAGGTTCATCAAGGCGCCCTGGATCCGGGACATGAACACGTCATCCACGTAGATGCCTACACCGGGATCAAAGGTCTGCAATGCATCGGGCTGGCCGATTCCGCGGATAAAGGCATTGATGCTCGATGCTGATGCCCGGCCCTGGACGATGTTCACGTTGGGCACAGCGTTTTGCAGATCATCGAGGCGTTCGGCCTGAAGATTTCTCAAGTCATCTGCACTGAAACCGCTGACGGATACCGGGACCGTCTGGATGGTTTCCTCTACCCTGCGGGCGGTTACCTGGAGGGTTCCAAGCTCGGCCCGGTCGGCTTCCTGTTCAGAAGCTTCTGTTTCCTCCTCCGGATCGTCCTGGGCCCAGACATTCGTTGCGCCCAGGGCAAGGGCAGCGGCGATACAGGCAGTGAGAATGTTCCTTGAGTATTTCATGTGTTCCCTCTTTGGCAACCGGGGTGGCAGGATTGCCTTTCCTTGGATTATTGTGCCGGCAAGCAGCCCAGGCTGGTTTCATGCCGGCGGGCTTGTAGCAGGCAGACTATGCAAGCTGGAGGCGTGCGTAACTTGTACCTTGGTACAGTTCCCGCCCGGCGGGGAGAACCGGAACATGGGACCCTGCCATTGCCTGCGGGAGCCGCCATGCCCCCCATCATGTCTCCATGCTCAGCCTGATCGGCCTTGTCGGTGGTCTGGCGCTGCTGATCGTGCTCACCATGCGGGGCATGAGCCTGTTTGTGGCCACCCCGCTGTGCGCCCTGCTGGTAGCCCTGACCAGCGGCATCGCCCTTCTGCCCCCCCTTGCCGGCGAAGACCAGGCAGACCTGGTCACCCAGTACATGAACGGGTTTACCGGATTCATCGCTTCCTGGTTTTTCATCTTCCTGCTCGGATCGCTGTTCGGGAAGCTGATGGAATCCTCCGGGGCGGCCGAAAGCGTTGCTGGCTGGATCATCGGCCGCCTGGGCACCAAGCGGGCTGCCCTTGCGGTGGTGCTTGCCTGCGCCGTTCTGACCTACGGCGGGGTCAGCCTTTTCGTGGTGGCATTCTCCGTGTTCCCCATGGCCCTGAGCCTGTTCCGGGAAGCCGACCTTCCCCGACGCTTTATCCCGGCGACCATGGCCTTCGGGTCGGTCACCTTCACCATGACCTCTGCCGGTTCACCGGAAATCCAGAACTGGATTCCCGTCGAGCATCTGGGCACAAGCCCCCTGGCTGCCTGGGAAGCCAGCCTGATCGTAGCCATTTTCATGGCCGTGACCGGTTACTGGTGGCTGAAATGGATGCTCAAGCGGGCGACCGAACGGGGCGAGCGATTCGAACACCGGGATGCAGACCCGGCCTACGGGCGTGAAAATCTGCCCCACCCGGCCCTGGGCCTGATACCGCCCCTGCTGGTACTCGGTATCTCGTTTACAACCCATGAGCAACTCGGGACTTCAGCACTGATCCTGGCCCTGCTGGCCGGAGCCATCGCCGCAGCCCTGACCAACCCCCTGCATCTGCGCGAACCGGGCCAGGCGCTGACTGATGGCGGCGTGGGCGCCCTGGTGGCCATCGGCAACACTTCGGCGGTGGTGGGATTCGGCACGGTCGCCCAGGTTTCACCGGCCTTTGACGCCGCCGTGACCTGGGTCACCGGCCTGCCCGGGGACGGACTGATCAGTGCCGCCATTGCGGTTTCGGCAATTGCGGCCATGACCGGCTCGGCCTCCGGTGGCCAGGCCATCGCCCTGCCCATTCTCGGCCCCCATTACCTGGACCAGGGCGTGGATGCCGACCAGCTTCATCGAACCGTGGCCATATCCTCCGGTGCCCTGGATTCCCTGCCCCACAACGGCTATGTGGTGACCACCATCCGGGCGATCTGCAATGAAACCCATGCCGCCGCCTACCCGGCCATGGGTGCCCTTACGGTAATCGTTCCACTGGCCGGCCTGACCCTTTGCCTGGGGCTGTTCACGCTGGGTATGTAAGGCTTCCGGGAAACTCCTTATCCCGGAAGCGCTGTTCCCTGCGGGTGCAATTGGTACCGGAATGGGCCAGAATCCGGGTCTGACCCGAACTTCACTGGCAACCTCCTTGAATTTTCGAAGCGACAACGAGGCACCGGCCCATCCACGAATCCTCGAGGCCCTGGCCCGGGCCAATACCGGCCATGCAACCGCCTATGCCGATGATGACTGGAGCCTGGCGCTGGATGAGCGATTCTCCGAAGTCTTCGGGACCGCCTGTCGGGTTCTTCCCCTGGCAACCGGCACCGCCGGCAACAGTATCGCCCTGGCCGAACTCTGTCCCCCCTGGGGGGCCATCCTGTGCCACCCCGGCGCCCATATCCACAATGACGAAGGGGGTGCACCGGAGTTTTATTCCCACGGGGCCAAGCTGGTGCCCGTGCCCGGTGACCAGGGCAAGCTCGACCCCCGGGCCCTTGCCGGGACGATCGACAGCGCCGGGGTCCACGGAGTCCACAACGTCAAGCCGTCGGTGGTGTCCATCACACAGGCCACCGAATGCGGCACGGCCTACTACCCCGACCAGGTCCAGGCAATCTCCCGTGTCTGCCGGGAAAGAGGATTGCCCCTTCATATGGACGGTGCACGATTTGCAAATGCCCTGGTGCACCTGGACTGCAGCCCGGCCGAGGCGACCTGGCAGGCCGGCGTGGACGTACTGGTCTTTGGTGCCAGCAAGAACGGCTGCCTGGCCGCCGAGGCCATCGTGGTTTTCGGCTCTACCGACTGGATCGAAGGCATGGAGCGCCGTAGAAAAAGGGGCGGCCACCTGCTGTCCAAGATGCGCTATGTCTCGGCCCAGTTACTTGCCAGCATGGACGACGGGCTCTGGCTTGAACTGGCCGGACATGCCAACTCCATGGCCGCACGACTGGCCGAGGGTATCGAATCGGCGAAAACCGGCCGGCTGGAATGGCCGGTGGAGGCCAACGAGGTCTTTGCCCGGCTGCCCGAAGACACTATCGGACGGCTGCGGGAGGCTGGTGGGCAATTCCATGTCTGGCCCGGCAGCACCGACCTGGTCCGCCTGGTGTGCTCGTTTGCCACCACAGGGTCAGAAGTGGACCGTTTTGTCGACACACTCGACGCCTGAAAACTGTTGAGCGTTCGCAGATTCCTCGGTCGGATTGGAAGCGTCCTTGCAGGTGAGCCCCGGTTTACCGAATGGGTCCACCGGGCCGGCATGGTGCCTACCAACGCCTACTACGACCGGCTGGCCGAGCAGGTCTGCAGGAAAGTGCTCGACGAACAATCCGTGGTGGTCGATGCCGGCTGCCACCGAGGTGAAGTCCTGAAGACCATGATGAAACATGCCCCAGGGGGCCGGTTTCTTGCCTTCGAACCCATCCCCGAGCTGTTTGCCGAACTGGAGCAGACCTTCAACGACCCCCGGTTCAGCCTGCATTGCCTGGCCCTTGGAAGAAAGGAGGGAAGCGCACCATTCAATCTGGTCGAGTCCAACCCGGCCTACAGCGGCCTGGTCAAGCGTCGTTATGATCGTGACGGGGAAATTGACCGGACCATCACCGTGCAGACTGCCCGGTTGGACCCGATCATCGACCGGGAAAAGCCAGGGCCGGTGGGTTTGATCAAGATCGATGTGGAAGGGGGTGAATACCATGTCCTGGAAGGGGCCCGGGAAACCCTCGACCGTGATCGCCCGTTCATCCTGTTCGAGCACGGACCCGGGGGCAGCGACTGTTACGGCATCGGCCCGGAAGACCTGTACGAACTGCTGGCCGTCGGTCATGACTATCGAATCTACCGCCTGGCCGACTGGCTCAAGCGCAAACCCGCCCTTGAACAGGCTTCCTTCTGCCGCGAATTCCACCACGGCTGGCACTATTTCTACCTTGCCGAGCCCGCCGAATCCGTGTGAGCTTGTCGGGGGCCGGCAACCAGCGTCATCAGCCCCCAGAACCAGTTGATCCGGTACCGACGAGACAAAGTCGGCTCAAAACCCGCCCGGACAAGCCGGTCGGTCAACTCACCGCATGTCCAGGTCCGGAAATGCCCCCGATTCGTCCAGGAAAGCCAGCCGTGGAGTGCGCGCATGGTCAGGAAGTCCCGGCACCAGTCCGTGATTATCAGTTGCCCGGAGGGTTTCAGGACGCGATGGATTTCTGCCAGGGTGACATCGGGCTGGCGCAGGTAATGAAAGACGCTGCTCGACACCACCCAGTCAAAGGAATGATCGGCAAACGGCAGGGACTCGGCACTGGCACCGATCAGCCCGGTCCCGGAGCCCAACCGCTCACGGGCCACATGCAGCATCGGCATGGAGCGGTCCAGGCCGATGATCTGGACTTCCGGCATCCGGGCCAAAACGGTCTCGAGCAGCGCCGCAGTGCCACAACCCAGATCCAGCAGACGATCTCCCGGTGCCGGCTTAAGGTGACGAACCGTCTCGGCCACCGAGGCCCGGACATACCCGTGCCAGCGCCGGTCATAGTCCGGTGCCAGCCGGGCATATTCCCGGTCCGGGGCCGCCGGGGAACGACGGGTTAGGCTAGATGGATCCAAGCTCAAAGGCCTTGAGGACCGCCCGGGTCCGGTCGCGCACGCCCATTTTCGAAAGAATGTTGGATACGTGATTCTTGACCGTGCCCTCGGCCACATTCAGGGCGCTGGCAATTTCCTTGTTCGAATAGCCGCCGGCCATGAGCCGGAGAATCTCGGTTTCCCGTTCGGTCAGGGGATCAGGCCGATCCAGGCTGGAGAACTCGATCTTGCTTTCCTTGAGCCCTTTCAGGACCCGTTCGGTGACCGCTGGACGAACGATGGTCCGGCCCTCGGCCACGGCCTTGACCGCGCTGACCAGTTCGTCGAGGGCCACATCCTTGAGCAGGTAACCCCGCGCACCCGCATGAATGCCGGCCAGGACCAGCTCCTCATCGTCAAAGGTGGTGAGAATGATCGTCGGCGGCAGGGTGCCGGCCTCACCCAGGGTCTTGAGAACATCGAGCCCGGATTTCTCCGGCATTCGCATGTCCAGCAGGAGAACATCGGGTGCCACCTCGGGCACCTGCACAATCGCCTCGGCCCCATCGGCGGCC
>SLIZ01000254.1 GCA_007135395.1 Wenzhouxiangellaceae bacterium
CCCGGACATCCTCTGCAACCGGGAAATCAAGTTCAAGACCTTTCTCGACCATGCCCGGGACCTGGGTGCAGAAACCATTGCCACTGGCCATTACGTGCGAAGCCGGCGGGACGACCAGGACCGGGTGGAATTGCTCAAGGGTGTCGACCATGCCAAGGACCAGAGCTATTTTCTCTACGCACTGAACCAGGAGCAGCTTGCCGCAGCCCGCTTCCCCCTGGGTGAGCTGCAGAAACACGAGGTTCGCCGGATTGCCCAAAAGGCGGGTATCCCGGTGGCCCAGAAAAAGGATTCCACCGGTATCTGCTTCATCGGCGAACGGGATTTTGACGGTTTTGTCGCCAGCTACCTCAAGAGCGAGCCGGGTGAAATCCGCACCCCGGAGGGCAAAGTCATCGGCCGGCACCGGGGCCTGATCCACTACACCCTGGGCCAGCGAAAGGGGCTGGGCATCGGGGGCGTAAAGGGCTATCCCGATGCGCCCTGGTTTGTCGTCCACAAGGACATGGAAAGCAATGTTCTCTATGCCGTTCAGGGCGAGGACCACCCGCTTCTCCACGGTACGGAGCTGGAGGCCAGCCAACTGACCTGGATCGCCGGGCAACCGCCGGAAGCCGGACAGCGACTCGGGGCAAAGACCCGCTACCGCCAGCCGGACCAGGCTTGCCAAATCGCCGAAATCGACCCGAGTGGCGACCGGATGAAGCTGCAATTCGATAACCCCCAGCGTGCCCTCACCCCGGGCCAGTCGGTGGTACTGTATGCAGGTGACCGGTGCCTCGGTGGAGGCATCATCACCGGCAGCAATACCCCGAAGCCAGCACAATGACCAGGAATTTCAGATGAATGATCAGACCATTGCATTCTCGGGCATGCTTCAGGCCAGTGAACTCGTGCGCCAGGTTGCCACTTCGGGCATGTGCAGCCAGCTTGCTGCCGATGCCAGTATCGGCAGCATCTTCAAGATGGACCCGGACAGTACCGAGGATGTTTACGGTGGAATCGGCGGCGTTCGAATGGGGCTTCGGGTGGCAGTGGAACTGTTTTCCGGCCGCCCCCAGAACGATGCCCTGCAGGCGCTCAACTACGCCATGGGGCTGGGCAAGCTGGCCCACCAGATGTCCCGGGATCGAAAGCGCCAGGCGGAGCTGGGCAAGGAGCTGGAGTTGATCCAGTCGGCATGGAACGAGGCGGAGTCCGGCACGGACCCGGCCGTGATTCACCAGCTTGCAGATACCTACCAGAACCAGGTAAGCAGCCTGGATTTCCGCATTACGGTGGCCGGAAAACCGGAATATCTCAAGCAGGACGAAAAGGTCGCCCTGGTCCGCTCCCTGCTGCTTGCCGGGCTGCGCTCAGGCATGCTCTGGCGGCAGCTCGGCGGCCGCCAGTGGCGCCTGATCTTTCAGCGCAAGAAAATGCTGCGCGAAGCCGAGGCCCTGCTGGCAGCGTAGTCGATCTTGAAGACCTTTGGGCGGACGCCCTACTTTTCGGCCACGATATAGCAAATCCAGCCGGCATCCGCATCGCCGGTTTCGCTGGGGGTGTAGATGCCATCGCCTTCGCCGGTTTCCTCGTCGGTTCCCTCCCAGTAGATCGTTGCCTTGGTAAAGCCGGCCTCCAGGAGGAGTTCGCGAACTTCAGGCAAAGTCCAGAGCCTCCAGTGATAGACAAACGCGTCTTCAAGGCGCGAACCGTCGGGAAAGTCGAAGTGTATCTTGCAGGTCATCTGCTGATCGATGGGATTGAAACGGTACTGATCCCAGGTGTAGGTGTGATCGTCGTATTCGGTGGTCTCTTCAAGTTCCTGGTGGGCCTCGTAACCACCAAAGGCATCGAGGAACAGGATCCCGTCATCTGCCAGGTTGCCCAGGGCCGCCTGAAAATAACGGCGAAGATCCTCCCGGCTGGTAAACAGGTAGTAGCTGAAGTTCATGGCCAGGACCGCATCCACGGGATCGGTCTGGACCTTCAGAACATCGCCCTCGATGACCCGCACCCGTTTCTGTTCCGACGGTTTCAGCTCGGCAAAGTGGTTGCGCCGGCCCCAGTCCAGAACCTCCCGGTCCAGATCCACGCCGACGGCGGTGTGGCTTTCGCCGTCCCGGACCCACTCATAGGAGGTATTGGCGGTACCGCAGAAATCCTCGCGAATTGACTTCAAGGGCCGCCCGATGATCTCTTCAAAGGTCTCGGCCACAAACTCCAGTTCCGATTCCGGATCCTGGACCGATGCCTCGTAAAGGGCGTGCCGGTCGGCCTGATCGGCCATTGGGATTTTCTTGCTCACGTTGGTTCCTTGGATTGGGGTGGATACGGGTCGGGTCAGCCCGTCTTTCGGTGTTCGCTGTCCGAACCGGGACCGAAACGCCGATCGACATAATCCTCGACGATTTCGAGAAACTCCTCGGCGATATTGGCACCCCGGAGAGTATGGGCCTTTTCACCGTCGATGAATACCGGCACGGTGGGCGACTCTCCGGTTCCGGGAAGTGAAATTCCGATATCGGCATGCCGGCTTTCACCCGGGCCGTTGACCACGCAGCCCATTACGGCCAGCTTCAGTCCTTCGGCACCCGGGTGAGATTCCCGCCAATGAGGCATGCGTTCCTCCAGGCGAGCCTGGACGCTGGAAGCCAGTTCCCGGAAGAAACTGCTGGTGGTCCGTCCGCAGCCGGGACAGGCAGTCACCTGGGGCACAAATGCCCGGAAACCCATGGACTGGAGCAAGTCTCGTGCGATTCGGACCTCGTCGGTGCGGGACTGTCCGGGCGCCGGGGTAAGGGAAACCCGGATGGTATCGCCAATGCCTTCACCCAGCAGCACCGCCAGGGCAGCCGAAGATGCCACGGTGCCCCGGATCCCCATTCCCGCCTCGGTCAGTCCCAGGTGCAACGGGTAGTCACAGCGTCCGGCCAGCATGCGGTAGACAACGATCAGCTCCTGTACATCGCTGACCTTGCAAGACAGCACAATGCGGTCGTGGGCCATGCCCAGGTCTTCTGCACAAGCAGCCGATTCCAGCGCCGAGCGCACCAGGGCCTCCCGCATGACCTCGGCGGCAGAAGCCGGCCTGGACCGGCTTGCGTTGTCGTCCATCATCTTCGCCAGAAGCTGTTCATCCAGGCTGCCCCAGTTGACCCCGATGCGAACCGGCTTGTCGTATTCCAGGGCCTTTTCGATGATGGCGGCGAACTGGCGGTCCTTCTTCTGCCCGAAGCCCACATTGCCCGGGTTGATGCGATATTTGGCCAGGGCTCGGGCGCAGTCGGGATGGTCGGCCAGGAGTCGGTGACCGTTGTAATGAAAATCACCCACCACGGGAACTCGGCAGTCGAGATTTTCCAGGTGCTCAACAATTTCCGGTACAGCGGCTGCGGCTTCCGGATTGTTGACCGTAATACGCACCACTTCGGACCCGGCCATCCACAACTGGTGGACCTGGGCCACGGTGGCACCTACATCGGCGGTATCGGTATCGGTCATGGACTGGACCATGACCGGATGACGGCTTCCCACGGGAATGTCACCGATCCGCACGGTCGGGGTCTTGCGTCGAGCCTGGTGGGCACTCATGGATGGTGGCGTGATTTCAGCCGCTTGGGAGCAATCGCCAATTATATCAGCTTGCTCAGGCCTTCATGGCCGGCCAGGCTGCACGGATGTAGACCAGCATGGACCACAGGGTCAATGCCGCAGCTATGATCAGAAGCCATGTGCCGATCTCGAGCACCGGAATGACCCACAGGGGTTCACCATAGAGCAGGAAACCGATGGCCACCATCTGCAGGATAGTCTTGATCTTGCCGGCCCAGCCAACCTTGACCCGGCCCCGTTCACCCATCTCGGCCATCCACTCCCGAAGGGCGGAAATGGTGATTTCCCGGCCCACGATGACTGCAGCACCCAGTGCCAGCACGATGCTGGGATTGGACTGGACAATGATGATCAGGGCAACCGCGACCATCAGCTTGTCGGCCACCGGGTCGAGAAACGCTCCGAAGGGGCTGGTCATCTCGTAGCGCCGGGCAATCCATCCGTCCAGCCAGTCGGTGATTCCGGCCAGTATGAAGGTAATGACCGTCAACTCGTTCGACCAGGTATAGGGCAGATAGAAGAACAGCACCAGCACCGGCACAAGGGCAATGCGCAGCAGGGTCAGTGCAGTGGGGAGGGTCAGCAAGCCGGGCTCCGGGACACAAATTCCAGTTGTCTATTATGAAGCAGCCCGTCCGGTTTCGCTGGAGCTTTGCAGTCCGTCGACACCTTTCGATCAACCGGTATCACGCAAGTGCCCGATTATCGTGCGGGCAAGGGTCGGACCGATCCCCGGGACCCGGGCAATTTCCTCCTCCCCGGCTGCCTGAAGACCCTTGAGCCCCCCGAAATGATTCAGCAGGGCCTGGCGCTTCCTGGGGCCGACGCCGGGGATTTTTTCCAGCGGAGAACGGGCGGCGTTGGCCCGGCGACGCCGATGACCGGAAACGGCAAACCGGTGGGCTTCGTCGCGCACTCGCTGAATGACATGGGAGGCCGGATGATCCGGACCCGGACTCATTTCGCCGCGCTCGGTAATCCAGTTCTCGTAACCGGCCCGTCGGGCAGGACCCTTTGCCACCCCCATGACGGGAAGGTCGTCCAGGCCCAGCTCCGCCAGGGCCTGGTGAGCTGTCGCGACCTGGCCTTTGCCGCCATCGATAATGATCAGGTCTGGCAGTGCCTGACCCTCCCGGACCACCCTTCGATAGCGCCGGTCAAGGACCCGGGACAGGGCTGCGTAATCATCTCCGGGGGTCACATCGTCAATATTGAACAGCCGGTAGCCTGACTTGTCGGGTCCATCTGGACCAAGTACCACGCAGGCACCCACCGTGGTGGTCCCGGAAACATGGCTGATATCGAAGCACTCGATCCTCCCCGGGCGCTCACCCAGGCCAAGCAACCCGGCCAGGGCATCGAGCCCCCGGCCCACATGATCGTGCTCGTCAAGCCTCCGGCGCAAGGCATCGGCGGCATTGTTGACTGTCATCTCGACCCGCCCGGCCCGGTCGCCCCGTACCCGGGAGACGATTCGCACCCTGCCCTCCCGGCGGCGGCGAAAGGCCTCTTCCCAAAGCGTCTTTTCATCTGGCGCCAGCGAAACCAGAATTTCCGGCGGCGGGATGCGCTCGGCATAGAATTGACCGAGAAAAGCGGAAAGGACACGGGCATCGGAGTCACCGGACTGAACATTGCCGGGAAAATAGGTCTTGCTGCCCACATTGTGACCCTGCCGAAAGCTGGTGACCTGAACCCCGACATTCTTGCCCTGGCGGGCCAGTCCAATGACATCCTGGTTGGCATTCGACTGACCGGTGACATACTGGCTTGAAGAAATCTTGCGGATGGCCTGGATTCGATCCCGGTAGACCGCGGCCTGCTCGTAGTCCAGCTCGGCAGCCGCCTCGTCCATTCGCTCGGCCAGGTATTCCACGACCTGGCTGGTCTCACCTTTCAGGAAGGCTCGTGCGGTAGCCACGTCCCGGGCATAGTCTTCGGCCGAGATCAGGCCTACACAAGGGGCGCTGCAACACTTGATCTGATACTGGAGACAGGGCCGGGTACGGTTGGCAAACACCGTATCCCGGCACTGGCGGACGCGAAAAAGCCGGTAGATCTGGTCCAGCGTGGAGCGCACGGCCCCGGCACTGGCAAAGGGCCCGAAAAACTCCCCGGCAGCCTTTCTCGAACCCCGGTAGAACGATGCCCGGGGCCAGTCGTGGTCTGAACTCAGCCGGATCCAGGGGTAGCTCTTGTCATCCCGCAGGTTGATGTTGAAGCGGGGCTTGAGGGACTTGATCCACTCGTTTTCCAGCAACAGCGCCTCGGCCTCGGTGCGGGTCAGGCTGACTTCCATGGAATGAATCTTTCGAATCATGAGGTTCAACCGGGGTCCCTTGTCCCGGTTGTCAAAGTAACTGGCCACCCGCTTTTTCAGATTGCGCGCCTTGCCCACATACAAGGCCTTGCCCTGCTCATCGCGCATGAGGTAGACCCCCGGCCCGGATTCCAGCCTGGCGACGAATGCCTTGCCATCGAAGCTGCTGCGTTCAGGTGTGCTCAAGGGAAATCAGCGCCTGGTTCCGGCTCCCGCGATTTCGGCGACCAGCCGCTCGGCAGCCGTTTCGAGCATGTCGAAAACCCGGCGGAAGCCTTCGTCGCCTCCGTAGTAGGGATCGGGCACTTCTTCCAGGCCGTAATCCGGTGCAAGGTCCATGACCAGCCGCACCCGGGCCCGACCCTGCCCCGGGTTCATCCTTTCGATCTCGGCCAGATTGCTGCGATCCATGACAAGGATCTGGTCAAATGAATCAAAATCTTCTGGCTGGACCTTCCGGGCCCGGTCGCCTCCGATGTCAATGCCCCGCCGGGCGGCCATGGCAATGGCCCGCCGGTCCGGCTTGCCCCCCACGTGATAGCCGTGGGTGCCGGCCGAATCGGTTTCCACTTCCACGCCGCCCCGGGTAAAGGCGGCATCGAAGACCCCCTTGGCCGTGGGGCTCCGGCAGATATTTCCCATGCATACAAAAAGAATCTTCATTGTGCTTGAGTCCAGAGATTATTGATCTTCAATCCGGTTTTCCCGAATCCATTGCCTCGAAACAGGCCTGCACCCGCGCCAGGTCTTCCGGGGTATCCACACCACCCGGTACCGGTTCGACGGCTTCGGCGGCCACAATGTTCCAGCCCGCCTCCAGGGCGCGGAGCTGTTCGAGTCGCTCGGTTTTCTCCAGGGGCGAGTCCGGTAGCGAGTCCCAGGCGGCCAGCGCGGATACCCGGTAAGCATAGACGCCAAGATGACGCCTGGGAGCCGGCCATTGGCCGTCCCGTGAAAACGGGACGGGGGCGCGGGAAAAGTAAAGCGCGCGTCCGGCATGGGCAACCACGATCTTGACCGCATCCGGGCTCTGCCATTGCGCCGGGTCATCGAAGGCCCGCCACAAGGTGGCCATCTCCGCCTCCGGGTGACTGTCCAGCAGGCCGGCAACCTGCCTGAGGCAGGCCGGGGGCATCAGGGGCTCATCGCCCTGCAGGTTGACCACGACACTGTCAGCATCGAGATCCAGCCTGGCCACCGCTTCGGCCAGCCGGGAGGTCCCCGATTCGTGGCCCGGAGCGGTCAGAATGGCCCGGGCACCGAATGCTTTCACTGCAGCCGCAATCCGTTCACTATCGGTGGCCACCGCACAAGGCTGCCCACCGGCTTCCCGTGCCCGTTCCCAGACCCGCTGGATCATGGGCTTGCCTCCCAGATCCGCCAACGGCTTGTCCGGCAGCCTCACCGACTCCAGGCGGGCGGGAATGAGAATCGCGAAGCGCCCGGTCATGGTGTCTTGCCCGAATGGGAGCGAATCTGGTCCAGGAGTTTTTCCTGCACGACCGTATCCAGGCCCGCCTCCACATCCAGGTACCACCAGTCAGGCGCCGCTTCGGCGGCCGGAAAGTGGACCGCGTCCTTGGCGGTCATGATGACCGGCCCATCCAGGCTTTTGAGTTCGGTTGCCGACGGGGGACGGTGGTCCGGCCAGGGATGACGGTGGATACTGTAATGCAGGGACTCGAGCAGGCGAAAAAAGCTTTCCGGATGGCCAATGGCTGCGACCGCATGGACCGGCTTGTCGGCGAGGAACTCCGGCGGTTGCTGCCGGCCGCTTTGAAGGTTGACCAGGCAGGCGGGCTTTAGCCAGAGCACCACTTCTCCGGCATGGGCCCGA
>SLIZ01000235.1 GCA_007135395.1 Wenzhouxiangellaceae bacterium
CCGGCCACCAGCTGCGTTCCGCTCGCTTGAAATAGTCCCGCTATGTCTGCGCTCGCGCGCCTTGCTGGAGGCCGGCTCTGAAGCGCTGAATGTCTGCTGATTAGTGATCTCGTTAGTATGTCAGGAATCGACCGGTTCGAAGATGTATCGGCTCATCCCCTCCCCGAAACGGATGACCGGCCGGTCGTTGTCGTCGCGCTCGAATTTCAGGGGCAGTCCCGCCATCGGCGGGGTATAGCTCATGTAGCTTTCCAGATCACCGTGGCGATCAAGCAGGGGGCGCAGTTCGGATTTGAATTCTCCGGCATCGACTGCCAACCGGTCGTCCACGTAGCTGATTTCGATTTCGCCAAGGGCGTTGTTGGCAAAGCGGCCCAGCCAGGGCTGGATTTCTTCGGAATCGACCGACTCGAGCAGCTTTTCCGATATCTGTTCCTGCTGGGTCTTTATCTGCTCGAGTCCGAATCGGGCCCCGGATTCGGCCTCGCCGGATTCCAGGCCGAATGCGAGTTCATAAAACCTCTGGCGAACGGCCCCGGAAAAGGCATTGGCCAGTCGAGTGTTGCTCAATACGACGATGCCGATACCGGCTTCCGGGAGAAAGGAAAACTCCGAGGAAAAACCCAGGGTGTTGCCGGCATGGCTGAGCTCTTTCAAGCCCTTGTATTCGCCCACTATCCATCCCAGGCCATAGCTTGAAGTCGAGGAAATCGACACCTGGGGCTCCCACAGCTTTTCCAGGCCTTCCCGGGAAACAACCGGCTCCCCGTCTGCGTTCATCCCGCCGGCCATCTGGGCGATCATGTACCGGGCCATGTCGTCGGCCGTCGACCAGTGGGAGCCGGCGGGCATGATGGATTCCAGAAGCAGCTCTCCGGATACGTCCATGGGCCGCGGCTCGCCGGTATCCAGGGCTGGCTGGTGGGGTACGGATGCCCGGCCCGGATCATTGATCTGTCCGTGGGACGAATAGGTATCGGTCATGCCAAGCGGGTCCAGCACGCGCCTGGCAAGCGCCCGGGAGTAGCCTTGTTTCAGGGAATCCAGTTCGGCTCCGTCGGCCAGTGCGGCCAGGTAGCCGCCGGTGGCGACCAGCTGATTACTGTACTGGAAGGCCTCGCCGAAGTCGGTATAGAACTCGAAACTTCCGAGCGAACGAATGATGTCGGCGGCTTCCATCTGGCTGCTGTTGAATAGAATCTCGAAATCCTGCCGGGGGACCCCGGTACAGGCACAGACCAGGTTGCGCAGGGTAATGGCCCCGGTCAGCTCCGGATCGGCCACGGCAAAATCGGCAAAGACTTCAATCGCCGGTGTGTCCCAGTCGACGATGCCTTCGTCGACGAGGCTGGCCATCAGCATCGTGGTCAGGGTCTTGCCCGTGGACCCGATCATCATCAGGGTGTCGGTTGTCATGGCCGCATCACCCCCGTATTCTCGATGACCGAAACCGCGACCGTAGACCTGTCTACCGTCCTGCACAAGGGCGATGCTGGCGCCGGGGATCCGGTAGCCTTCCCGGTATTCTTCGATGAACGACTCCAGCTCGTCGATGATTTCATCCACGGACCCTGGGGCCATGCCGCTCAGGTCGGTTTCCTCGACTCCGTGAATCTTCAGGCCGCTGTCGATGATGGTGATCTGTGCCTGCCGGCGCTGGATGGCCGACAGGTCGGCGGCGACAAGCAGCACGAAGTTCACACCCTGGAAGCTTCGGGCAACCCCCTGGTAGATCCTCTCATCGGGCAGGTCGTAGTTGACCACCGTAGTGGATTCAACCCCGGAGGTCGATGGCGGGGTCAGTATCTGGGTGACTTCCAGGCCAAACTCCGGATCAACTCGTTCCCAGGCCATTTCAATGGCTTTTTCGCCGTCAGCTTCCTCGACAACCAGAATCTTGATGTGGATGCTTCCATCCCGGTCGGTCAGAACCAGGTAGCCGTCCCTTTCCTCGGCCTGCCAGTTTTCGGGTACCGGCACGGTAAAACGGCCTTCCGGGTCCTCGAAGACTTCCTGCCGACGGGCCGGCTCCCTGTCAGCGCCTTTACCGTTGCTCCGAGACATGGCGAACTCGAATACCTGGCCACCCTGGGTAAAGCTGCCTTCGATCCGGTCGTGGCTCAGCGTGCCGCCAAAGGCCGGCTCGCCGGGGATGCCTTCGATTGCAAACTCCACCGAACCGCCGTCCACTCGTATATTGGTCAGAGGCAGGCCGGATGCACCCTGGGCGGGAATATCGATGTTCCCGAGCCACCCGTTGTCGTCCTGGTCCAGTTCAACAATGATCTCGAGGGGGCTGCCCGGGATTTTGATCTCCCCGGTCCAGGTGCCAACCAGTTCCTGCCCACCGGGCTCTTCGGCCAGAACTGCGGAAAAGGCCAGCAGAATGGGAATGAGCAGCAGCAATCCGCGACAAGCATGCATGTTCATCCGCCCAGCGCCTCCCGGTTGGCCAGCCTTTCGATTTCCGGCACCCGGGCGCCGGATGCGATTTCGTATTCGGCACGTTCATCCAGGATAATCCTTCCCTGGATCTCCACGTCGTCATGGATGATCAGTAGGGGCTTGTCCTGCCAGCGACCGGCTTCCCAGTCCCGGGGCATGAGCAGGATCACATCCCCCTCGATCGTGGTTTGGCCGACAAGCTCGATATCCCCGCTGTGGGAGTCCACCCGACCACCCACCCGGCTCTCTTCCAGCCGGATCTTTCCGTTGCGGGTCATGACGTTGCCGCTGACCTGGCCGGCCGGCCCGATCCGCATGCTGCCGTTACGGGTCCGGGCATCGCCGGCAATGGTGACCTCCTCCCCGGTCCGGATGGAACCGTTGCGTGTCACAATGCCCTGTTCCAGGCGGCTTTCCCCATCGATCCGGATACTGCCATTACGCGAATCCACCGGGCCGGAAATGCTGGACCGGCGGCCGATCCCGATGGAACCGTTGCGCGTGCTGATGGCACCTGCCGAAACCCGTTCATCGAGCCGGATGGCCCCGTTGCGTGATTGCACATCCCCCACCCGGGCACCCCCTGAAATACTGATGGCCCCGTTGCGCGTGGTGGCATCGCCTTCAACCACGGCATTGGCCCCGATCCGAATCGTGCCATTTCGGGTACTCAGGGATTCCTCGGCGGTCTGGTTGGCGCCAACCTCGATCTGGCCGCTACCGCCTCCGCCATTCATCTGCACATCCACACAGGCGGCAAGCGTCAACGTGAATATCCCGATAATCAGATAATGTCCCGTTACTCGGTTTTGCATGTTCTATCTCCCGTCTTCAAGAACCCGGCTGCAAGGCAGTCCATTACAGCTGAAAAGACTAGTGCCGCCGGCGCATGGCCGCCAGTGCCATTGGTCATTGGGCTTGAAAGACGGGACCATCCGGTTCCGGGAACTGACCCCTGGCGGAGATTCTGCGAAACCGGGGCACTTTCGTGAGTTGTCGGGTCAGGGGTATACTATGCGGTCGCCTTTCAAACGCTTGACCCGAATATGCCAGGAAAGCTTTTCATCAAGACCCATGGCTGCCAGATGAACGAGTACGATTCGGACCGGATGGCCGACGTGCTGGCGGCCTCCCATGGCCTGGAGTTGACCACCGAGGCCGGTGAAGCGGACGTTATCCTGATCAACACCTGCTCGATTCGGGAAAAGGCCCAGGAAAAGGTGTTTTCACAGCTCGGGCAGTGGAAGCCCATCAAGAACAGAAAGCCCGACGTGGTCATCGGGGTTGGCGGCTGCGTGGCCAGCCAGGAAGGCCAGGCCATCCTGCAGCGTGCCCCCTTCGTGGACATGGTTTTCGGGCCCCAGACCCTGCACCGGCTGCCGGTCATGCTCGACCAGGTCCGGGATTCGGGAAAGGCCTCGGTGGATATCAGCTTTCCGGAGATCGAGAAGTTCGACAACCTGCCCGAAGCCGGCGCCAAGGGTCCGACGGCTTTCGTGTCGGTAATGGAAGGCTGCAGCAAGTACTGCAGTTTCTGCGTGGTGCCCTACACCCGGGGCGAGGAGATCAGCCGCCCGCTTGACGACGTGATCGTCGAGATCGCCGGACTGGCCGAACAGGGCGTGAAGGAAATCAACCTGCTGGGGCAGAATGTGAATGCCTACCGGGGCCCCATGCACGAGGGAGGCACGGCCGACCTGGCGCTGCTGATCCACTACGTGGCAGCCATCGAGGGGATCGAGCGGATTCACTTCACGACTTCCCACCCGGTGGAATTTTCCGACAGCCTGATCCAGGCTTATGCCGATGTGCCCAAGCTGGCCAATTACCTGCACCTGCCCGTCCAGTCCGGCTCCGACCGGGTCCTGGCGATGATGAAGCGGGGCCATACGGCCATCGAATACAAGCAGAAGATCCGGAAACTGCGGGAAGTCCGCCCGGATATCAGCCTGTCCTCGGACTTCATCGTGGGCTTTCCCGGCGAGACCGAGAAAGACTTCGAAGACACCATGAAGCTGATCGAGGAAATGAATTTCGACCAGAGTTTCAGCTTCATCTATTCGGCCCGGCCGGGCACACCGGCGGCCGGTTTTCCGGATGATGTGTCCATGGAAGTCAAGAAGGAACGCCTGGCCCGGCTCCAGGCCCGGATCCGGGAGCAGGCAACCGCCATTTCCGAGTCCATGGTGGGGTCGATCCAGCAGGTCCTGGTGGAAGGGCCCAGCAAGCGCGACCGGGAAGAACTGGCCGGCCGCACGGCCAACAACCGCACGGTGAACTTTCCGGGCAGCCAGCGGCTGGTCGGCCGGATGGTGGACGTGGAAATCACCCGGGCCATGGCCAACTCCCTGCGCGGAAGGGTGTCGACCCGCGAGACCGTGGCTGCCTGAATGGCTGCAGCACCCACATCCCTGACCCTTGAACTCGAGCCCGCCGACAACACCCGGCTGGCCAACCTGTGCGGTCAGTTCGACGAGCACATTCACCAGATCGAACGACGCCTGGGCATCGAAATCCAGGCCCGGGGCAATATATTCGCCATAACCGGCGACCCGGATCATGCGCGGATGGGCAACCGGGTACTCAAGGATCTCTACGACCTGTCGGAAAAAGAGGTTCTCACCCCGGCGGTGGTCAATGTCCACCTGCAGGAAGCCGGGCTGGACGAGCCCGAGCAGAGTACGGAAGTCAGCGTGCGGACCCGCCGCGGGCTTATCCGGGGACGGGGCCCGAACCAGAAGCGCTACCTGGCCAATATCTCGACCAACGACATCAATTTCGGCGTGGGACCGGCCGGAACCGGCAAGACCTTTCTTGCCGTCGCCTGTGCCGTCGATGCCCTGGAAAACGACAGGGTCCAGCGTATCGTGCTGGTCCGCCCCGCCGTGGAGGCAGGCGAACGGCTGGGCTTTCTGCCCGGCGACCTGGCCCAGAAGGTGGACCCGTACCTGCGCCCCCTGCACGATGCCCTGTACGAGATGATGGGCTTCGAGCAGGTCGGTCGGCTGATGGACCGTAACGTGATCGAGGTCGCGCCCCTTGCCTACATGCGGGGCCGGACACTCAACGATGCCTACGTGATTCTCGACGAGGCCCAGAACACCACCACCGAACAGATGAAGATGTTCCTGACCCGGATCGGGTTCGGGTCCAAGGCGGTCATTACCGGGGATGTGACCCAGATCGACCTTCCACCCAAGACACGCTCCGGGCTAAAGCAGGCCCTGGAAGTCCTCAAATCGGTCGAAGGTATCAGCACGACTTTCTTCGATGCCCGGGATGTGGTCCGCCATCCCATCGTCCGGCGGGTTGTCGAGGCCTACGATCGAGCCGATGCCGACGATTGACATCCAGCGGGCCTGCCAGACCCCGGACATTCCAGCCGATGCACAATTGACCCGGTTTGCCGGTCTGGCCCTGGCCGATTGTCCGGAGGCCGAAGTGGTCCTGCGCATTGTCGACGAGGCCGAGGGCAGGGCGCTTAACCGGCGCTACCGGGACCAGGACCAGGCGACCAATGTCCTGAGCTTTGCCGCCGATCTTCCCCCCCAGGTCGACTTGCCCCTGCTGGGGGATGTGGTGATCTGTGCGCCGGTCGTTGCCCGGGAGGCTGCCGAACAGGGCAAGCCACCGGAAAACCACTGGGCGCATCTTGTGGTCCACGGGATCTTGCACTTGCGCGGTCATGACCATATTTCCGAGGCACAGGCCGAGGCCATGGAGGCGCTTGAAAAGCGCTTGTTGCATCAACTGGGTATTCCAGACCCCTACGCAGTGGTAGGATGAATTCATTGTTCTCCCCATTTCGAATATGAGCGAAGACCAATCGAGTAACGGTTCCGGGGGAAAGTCCTGGATCGAAAAGCTGGGCCGAGCATTCGGCAGCGAGCCCCGGAACCGTGAAGATCTACTCAGCCTGTTGCGCGAGGTCACCGAGCGCAGCGTCATTGAAACTGACACCCTTGCAATGATCGAAGGAGCACTCAGCGTGGACCAGCTCCAGGTTCGCGATGTAATGGTGCCCCGGTCCCACATGGTGGTCATTTCCCGGGGGAGCACGGTGGAGGAAGTCCTGGACATCGTTCTCGAATCCGGTCATTCCCGGTTTCCGGTGGTCGGTGACGACAAGGACGAAATCGTGGGCATCCTGCTGGCCAAGGATTTGCTGCAGCTTTTTGGCAACAACGGCAAGGCGCGTCTGGAAGATCTCCTGCGGACCCCGGTCATCATTCCGGAGTCCAAGCGCCTTAATGTCCTGCTCCAGGAATTTCGTGTCAGCCGCAATCACATTGCCATCGTCGTGGATGAATACGGCGGTGTATCCGGCCTGGCAACAATCGAGGATGTGCTCGAGGAGATTGTCGGTGATATCGACGATGAACACGATGCCGAGACCGATGCGGCCATCAAGCGCCGCGAAGACGGCAGCTTTCGGGTCCAGGCCCTGCTGGGCATCGATGATTTCAACGAAGCTTTCGAAACGGAATTCAGCGACAGCGAGTACGACACCATCGGCGGCCTGGTGGTCTCGGAATTCGGGCGGCTCCCGGAGCAGGGGGAGGAAGCGATCATCGGCCGCTGGCGTTTCATCGTTGCCGAAGCCGATGATCGGCGCCTCGTCGCCGTCGACGTAAGCCCCGCCGACCCGGAATGAATCGGGAAAACCGGTGGCCCGGGGCCCGGGTTCCGATACAGGCAATCCCGCTGGTCCTTCTGCTGGCTGTTCTTGCGCTGATGCTGCCGGCTGACTCGCTGGCCGCTTATTCCCAATCCAACTCACAATCGGCTTCTTCCGCTTCCGGCAATCCGGGACAAGCCTGGCTTGTGACCTACGGGCCGGGGGAGGAGATGTGGGAGCGGTTCGGGCATAACGCCATCTGGTTGCGGGATGAGTCCCGGGGCCTGGACCGGACCTACAGCTACGGCTACTTCGACATGGACCGGCCCGGCTTTGCCTGGGATTTTGCCCGGGGAATCATGATTTACGAGGGGGCGGCCACCGATCCGGCCCGGGAATTCGCCTGGTACCGGGGCCGGGACCGGACGGTCGAACTCCAGCGACTGGACCTGGATGAGGACGCCTTTGTCGCCTTGCAGGATCGGCTGGATGCGAGCCTGGCGCCGGATGAGCGCGAGTACGCCTACGATTATTACTACAACAATTGCTCGACCAGACTCCGGGATTTTCTGGATGAGGTTCTCGACGGCGCCCTGTCGGATGCCACCCGGGACCGGTCGGCAAACCTTAATTTCAGGGACCACACCCACCGGCTGACCGAGGAGCAGTTCTGGCTGCACACGGGC
>SLIZ01000106.1 GCA_007135395.1 Wenzhouxiangellaceae bacterium
AACGAGTTTCTCAGCTTCGGTAGCGCCCCGGTGAGCGTGATTATCGATCTGATGACGGGCGAAGAGGAATGGATCGAAGCCGACCCGGACGACCACGGATTCAACGGAGACTGATTCATGGCACGGACGGAATCCGCGATGATGGCCCTTGGCACCCGGGCACCGGAGTTCTCACTTCCGGATACGGTTTCGGGCAGGACGATCAGCCTGTCCGACATCCGGGGCCCTCGGGCGACCCTTGTCATGTTCATCTGCAACCACTGTCCCTTCGTCAAGCTGGTCGTCGATGAGCTGGCATCCCTGGGGCGTGACTATGCCGACAAGGGGGTGGGAATCGTGGCCATCAGCTCCAACGATGTAACCACCCATCCCCAGGATGGTCCCGATCACATGGCCGAACTGGCCCGGACGAAGGGATTCGTCTTTCCCTACCTTTACGACGAGGCCCAGGAAGTCGCCCGGGGCTATGGCGCGACCTGCACCCCGGATTTTTTCGTCTTCAACGAAAGCCTGGAATGCGCCTACCGGGGCCAGCTCGATGATGCCCGGCCCGGCAACGGAATTCCGGTGACCGGCCGGGACCTGCGTGAAGCCATCGATGCCCTGGTCGCCGGCAAGGCAGTGCCGGCCGATCAAAAGCCCAGCGTGGGTTGCAATATCAAGTGGCGGAGCTGAACGAGGCGGGCAGGTAAGTGCTTCCCGAAATCGATCCGGATATCCGCCGGGCTCGCACTCTTCCCGGCCGTTTCTACCGGGACGAGGGCCTGTTCGAAGCCCAGGTGGACCGGTTGTTTGCTCAAAGCTGGCAGTGGCTGGCCGATATTGAAGGGCTTGATGAGCCTGGCCGGGTGCGACCGGAAAACCTGTTGCCTGGCTGCCTGGACGAACCCCTGGTACTGAGCCGGGACCTGACCGGTCGCCTGCGCTGCTTTTCCAACATTTGCACCCATCGGGCCAATCCGGTGGTGACCCGGGAAGGGCGCCATCAGTTTCTCCGTTGCGGCTACCATGGCCGCTGTTTCGAGCTCGATGGCCGCTTCCGTTCCATGCCCGGATTCGAGGCTGCCGAGGACTTTCCCGGACCCGAAGACTCCCTTGCCCCGCTCAACCCGGTCTGTCTTGGCCCGATGGTCTTTGTCGGCCTTCAGGCCGTAATGGATTTCCATGACTGGCTGGCGCCGGTCCGTCAGCGGCTGCCCTGGTTTGATTTCGACGGCCTGGAATTCGCCCCGGACCGGTCCAGGGATTACCAGGTTGAAGCCCACTGGGCGCTTTACTGCGAGAACTTCCTGGAAGGTTTCCATATCCCCTATGTGCATCCCGGGCTCGATTCGGGCCTGGCCGAAGGTGGTTATCACACCGAGCGGCTGGAAAACGGGGTTTTGCAGATCGGTCAGGCCGCACCGGGTGAGCCGGCCTTTGATCTGCCTGACGACTCCCCCGAAGCCGGCCAGTCCATCGCCGGTTTCTACTTCTGGCTTTTCCCTAACCTGATGCTCAATTTCTACCCCTGGGGCCTTTCCCTCAACCAGGTCATTCCCGAGACCCGGCACCGGACCCGGGTACGATTTCGCAGCTACGTGGCCGATCCGGCACGCCTGGACCAGGGCGCCGGCGGCGACTTGCACCAGGTGGAACTTGAAGACGAAGCCGTCGTCGAGGCGGTTCACAGGGGCGTGCAGTCCCGCCTGTATGACCGGGGCCGGTATTCACCGGAACACGAGGTGGGTGTCCATCATTTCCATCGCCTGCTTGTCCGGGCCCTTGGCAGCAGGGACGATTCGGCACCGGAGTGACCGCATCAGCTCCAGATCAGTGCCGCTAGCGCCCGCCGGTCCTCGCTCATCAGGACGTTGAACGTCCGGCAGGCAGCATCCAGGGTCATGATTTCCACCCCGATCCCGTGTTTGAGAAAGGCGTACTGGATGGCGGGTGAGGGGAACGGCTGGGTGCGGCCAAATCCGACCAGGACCACTTCCGGCTGCAGCTTGACGATGGGTTCGATCCGTTCATCGTCCAGATCCTCAAGGGATTCAACGGGCCAGCCGGTTTCCAGGAAGTGGGCGCCAATCAGAATGCTGGTGGAATGCCGGGTCTCCCCGATGCGGATGCCTTTGTCGTTGATGTCCCGGATGGAATAGTGGCCGCCGGGGGTGTGTTCGGTCAGTTGCATGTTGGCTTTGGTAGTGGGTTGGAAGTAACGCCGGCTTGCGCTTGTCCCCGGTTCGTGAATCAGCCGGGCAGGGCGATCTTCGGATTGTCCGGGTTGCGCCGGTAGAAGCTGGCGACCTGGCCGATTTCATGGACAAGGGCCGCGCCGGTGGATTCGGTAATGGACCCGACCCACCGGGTGCGGGCATCCTTTTCCCCGCGAAGCTTGATCTTGACCAGCTCGTGGTGGGCCAGAGCCTGTTCGATCTCGGCCATCACATTGTCCGTCAGGCCCTTGTCGGCGACCATTACGACTGGATTGATATGATGGGTCAGGCCACGCAGATACTTTTTCTGGCTTGCGGTGAGTTCCATGGGCGATCGAGGTTAGGGCAGGAGCCGGATTTTATCATCCCGGTCGCCGGCAATGGCCACATATACGTGTTGGCCGGTTATAATCGCCAGACTTGCCTCCCCGACCCGCGTGTCCGATTCAATGGGCTCCAGCCAGCAGTGGAAAAACCGTCAGCAGGCCGACCCCTACGTCAAGAAAGCCCGGGAGGCCGGGTATCGATGCCGCGCGGTCTACAAGCTGCTCGAGCTGGATCGAAAGGACCGCTTTTTTCGACCCGGGCAAAAGGTTGTGGACCTGGGAGCCGCTCCCGGTGGCTGGTGCCAGGTGGCGCTGGAAAAAGTCGGCGGCAAGGGCCGGGTGGTGGGGCTGGACATCCTGCCGATGGATCCGATCGACGGTGTAACCCTGCTGGAGGGGGATTTCCGTGAAGACGAGGTCCTGCAGGCCCTGGAAGATGCCATGGACGGACAAAAGGCAGACCTTGTCCTGTCGGACATGGCACCCAATATATCCGGCGTGGGTCCTTCGGACCAGGCAAGGAGTATGCACCTGGCCGAGCTGGCCCTGGAGTTTGCTGCCGGCTGGCTGAATGAATCAGGCAGTTTCGTGGTCAAAGCCTTTCAGGGCGAAGGATTTGACGAGTTCCTCACCGCGGTGCGACAGTCATTCCGTACAGTGAGGATTCGAAAGCCGCCAGCCTCGCGCAGGGAAAGTCGCGAAGTCTATATTGTGGCGACCGAGCCCCGGGTGGGGTAAGGTCCTGAAACCGGTTGGCAGAAATCCGATCGCCCGGACTGCCAGCCTGATGAACGGAGACGCGTTTTGAGCGATTTCGCAAAGAATCTTCTGCTTTGGATCGTCATAGCCGTGGTGCTGATGTCGGTCTTTCAGCACTACTCCCAGACCCAGCCGGAAGTCCGGGAGATGACCTATTCCACCTTCCTTGAGGAAGTCCGCAGCACCAACGTGGACAAGGTCACCATTGAAGAAACCAGTGCCGGCAAGACCATCCGGGGCGAGACCCGGGACGGGCAGGAGTTCAAGGTCCACGCCCCGGACGACCCGGGTCTGATGAGCGACTTGCTCGATGCCCGGGTGGAAATCGCTGCCAAGCCCCATGAGGGGCGCTCGATTTTCCTTGATCTACTCATCGGCGCATTCCCGATCCTGTTGCTGATCGGAATCTGGATCTACTTCATGCGCCAGATGCAGGGCGGCATGGGCGGCCGGGGTGGCGCGATGAGTTTCGGCAAATCCAAGGCCAAGCTCCAGGGCGAGGACCAGGTCAAGGTTACCTTCGATGATGTGGCCGGCTGCGAGGAGGCCAAGGATGAAGTCACCGAACTGGTGGACTTTCTCCGCAGCCCCGGAAAGTTTCAGCGCCTTGGGGGGCATATTCCCCGGGGCGTACTCATGGTCGGCTCGCCGGGTACCGGCAAGACCCTGCTGGCCCGCGCGATCGCCGGTGAAGCCAAGGTTCCGTTTTTCTCCATCTCCGGCTCGGATTTCGTCGAGATGTTTGTCGGCGTAGGTGCCTCCCGGGTCCGGGACATGTTCGAGACCGCGAAAAAGCATGCCCCGTGCATCATCTTCATCGATGAAATCGATGCCGTCGGGCGCCACAGGGGTGCCGGCATGGGGGGCGGCCACGACGAGCGGGAACAGACCCTGAACCAGCTCCTGGTTGAAATGGACGGATTCGAGGGCACCGAAGGGGTCATCGTCATCGCTGCCACAAACCGCCCCGATGTGCTCGACCCGGCGCTGCTGCGCCCGGGCAGATTCGATCGGCAGGTGGTGGTTCCCCTGCCGGATATCCTGGGTCGCGAACAGATCCTCAAAGTCCACATGCGCAAGCTTCCCCTGGCTGCCAACGTGGACCCCCGGGTGATTGCCCGGGGTACACCGGGTTTTTCCGGTGCCGACCTGGCCAACCTGACCAACGAGGCCGCCCTTTTTGCCGCCCGGGAAAACAGCAAGGACGTCAACCAGGAACACTTCGAGCGGGCCAAGGACAAGATCATGATGGGCGCCGAGCGCCGCTCCATGGTCATGAGCGAGGATGACAAGCGCCTGACTGCCTATCACGAGGCCGGCCATGCCATTGTCGGCCGGAAGGTGCCCGACCATGACCCGGTTTACAAGGTCACCATCATTCCCCGGGGCCGGGCACTGGGTGTGACCATGTTCCTGCCCGAGGAAGACAAGTACAGCCAGAGCAAGACCCAGCTGGAATCCCAGCTCGCCAGCCTGTTCGGTGGCCGTGTGGCCGAGGAAATCATCTATGGCAAGGAAAAGGTGACCACCGGCGCATCCAACGATATCGAGCGGGCCACGAAGATTGCCAGGGCCATGGTCCAGCGCTACGGATTGTCGGAGGCCCTGGGGCCCCTGTCCTATGACGAGGACGAGGAAGAAGTATTTCTGGGCCGTTCGGTTACCCAGCACAAGTCGGTTTCCGACGAGACCCACCGGCAGATCGACAAGGAAGTCCGCCGGATCATCGACGAGTCCTACAGCCGGGCCCGGGAGATCCTGGAGGACAATCTGGACAAGTTGCACCTGATGGCCGATGCATTGATGAAATACGAGACCATCGGAGTCCAGCAGATCAACCAGATCATGGAAGGCAAGGAGCCCGATCCGCCGGAGGACTGGGATGACCGGTCACCACCGGATGCACCCGATGAGGGTGAGCCGGAATCACCGAGAATCGGCGGTCCCGCCGAACAGACCTGAAAGCAGGCCGCCCTGAAGGGGCTCCCGGCAGCCCCTTCTTCAAGCCGTTTCCGCTTTCTCAAGGATGATACCCAGCGATGAGTCTTGCACAAGTCATTGACCGGGCTCGAAGGGGCGAAGGGCCCCTGGTCATGGGAATCGTCAACGTCACCCCGGACTCCTTTTCCGATGGGGGCCATTTCCTGGATCCGAAAAAGGCCCTGGAGCAGGCTCGTCGGCTGTCGGCCGAGGGTGCCGATATCCTGGATGTCGGGGGGGAGTCCACCCGCCCGGGATCCGAGCCGGTCACACTGGAAGCCGAACTTGAACGTGTCATTCCGGTGATTCAGGCCATCGTGGCGGAATTGCCTACTCCGGTTTCGGTGGACACCAGCAAGCCAGAGGTGATGGCTCGCGCCGTCAAAGCCGGAGCCTCCATGATCAACGACGTAAACGCCTTGCGCGCCGACGGGGCCATGGAAGCCGTGGCCGAAGCCGGAGTTCCCGTGTGCCTGATGCATATGCAGGGCGAGCCCGGCTCGATGCAAAAAAACCCTGAATATCAAGATGTTGTAAGGGATATCAAATCCTTTTTCCTGGAGCGGATTCTGGCCTGCGAGTTTGCCGGCATCCGGCGGGAAAACCTGGTTCTGGATCCCGGGTTCGGGTTTGGAAAAACCCTTGAGCACAACCTCGAACTGCTGCGGCGGCTGGGTGAGTTTGCTGACCTGGATCGCCCGTTGCTCGTCGGCTTGTCGCGCAAATCCATGCTCGGGCGCTTGACCGGCCAGGAAGATCCGGAAAAGCGGCTGGCCGCTTCCCTGGCCGCCGCGGTACTGGCCGCCGAACGAAGCGCAGCCATCATCCGGGTGCACGATGTGGCACCGACGGTGGATGCAATGGCTGTAACCCGGGCGGTTGCCCGGCCAGACCCGGGAGCTACAATAGCCGATGATGAATAACAGGTATTTCGGAACAGACGGAATTCGGGGCCGGGTGGGGGAATTGCCCATCACGGCCGATTTCATGCTTCGACTTGGCAATGCTGCCGGGCGGGTCCTGGTAACGTCGAAGCGCAAGGCGGTGGTGATTGGAAAGGACACCCGGATTTCCGGGTACATGTTCGAGTCTTCCCTGGAGGCCGGTCTGGCTGCCGCCGGGGCCGATATTCACCTGCTGGGGCCCATGCCTACCCCGGCGGTTGCACACCTTACGCGAAGCCTGGGAGCTTGTGCCGGAATCGTGATTTCCGCCTCCCACAATCCCTACTACGACAACGGCATCAAGTTTTTCTCCCACCTGGGACTCAAGCTTCCCGATGACGTCGAACAAGCCATCGAGAGCGCCCTGGAAGAACCTTTCCGGCAGGTGGACTCCAGTGAGCTTGGCCGGGCCGATCGGGTCGAGGACGCTCCGGGTCGATACGTGGAATTCTGCAAGTCCACGGTTCCCTACGGCACCTACCTGAAGGGCATGAGGCTGGTGGTCGACTGTGCCAACGGTGCTACCTACCGGGTCGGTCCGCAAGTGTTCTCTGAACTGGGGGCGACGGTGAGCACCATCTGCACCAGGCCCGACGGCCTCAACATCAATGTGGAATGCGGGTCGACCTACCCGGAACGGCTGGCCCGGGAAGTGGTGGAGCAGGGTGCCGATGCGGGCATAGCATTTGATGGCGACGGCGACCGGGTCATCATGGTCGACGGTCGGGGCAACGTCGTCGATGGTGACCAGATCCTTTACATCCTGGCCCACGCCCGGCACCAGCTCGGTCAGCTTGAGGGTGGGGTAGTGGGCACGGTCATGAGCAATTTTGGCCTGGAACAGTCTTTCAGGGAATCCGGGATCGAATTTCACCGGGCACCCGTGGGCGATCGCTTTGTCCACAACAAGCTCACCGAACTGGGCTGGAAACTCGGTGGTGAGGCCTCAGGCCATATTCTCTGCCTGGATCGGTCCGTGACCGGAGACGGGATCGTCAGCGCCCTCCAGGTCATCGAGCACGTCTTTTCCAGCGGACGCAGCCTGGAAGAACTGGCCGCCGGCATGCCCCGATATCCCCAGGTCATGATAAACGTTCCCGTGGCCCCGGAAGCCCGACAGGCCCTGGACGGTCATGCGGGTGTTCAAAAGGTTCGGGAATCGGTGGAAAAACGGCTCGAGGGGAAGGGCAGAGTGATTCTCCGGCCCTCGGGAACCGAGCCGTTGATCCGGGTGACCGTGGAAGGCCCGGACGAGGAGCAGGTCCAAAGCCTTGCCGAAGAGCTCGCTGAATCTGTCCGCACGGCCTGGCCCCGGACACCCGAGGCCGAACCGGCCCATTGACTGCCGGGCGGAGTATTCCGGTACTGGACCTGTCGGTGTTCGAGCACCGGCCAGGGCAATTCAGCCGGCAACTGGGTCTGGGCTTCAGGGAATTCGGATTTGTCGGCCTGACCGGTCACGGGCTGGATCCGGCCATGATCCGGCATGCCTTTGATGCCTTCCGGGAATTCTTTGATCTTCCGCCCGAAACAAG
>SLIZ01000202.1 GCA_007135395.1 Wenzhouxiangellaceae bacterium
TCGGCCTCGTAGGTAAATCCATCGACCAGGGTGTCGGACTGGTCATCCGGGTTGGTGACCGTGACATCCACCGGCCCGACATCGCCGGCCGGTGTCACGCACACGATTTCCGTGGACGCAACGCTGGTTGTCGCACACACCGTGTCGTTGAAGGTCACCTGGGCTCCGTCGACGAAATTCTCGCCGGTCAAAGTGACCTCGGTGCCGCCGGATTCAGGCCCGGAATCGGGATCGATGGAATCCAGTTCCGGGGCCGGGTCCGTGACGTCGCCATCGAAGCGCCAGATTCCGCCGTCGCGGACCACGTAAAGATTGCCGGTCTCGTCTTCGCCGAAGCTTCGCAGGTCAAAGCCTTCCACGGAAAACTCTTCTTCGGACCAGTCACCCTGGGCGTCTTCGTCTGCAAACCAGATGCGGCCGGAGCAGTAGTCCCCGAAGATATAAAGGCCCTGGAGGCTGTTTACCGGCCCCCGGTAACGGTAGCCGCCGGTAATCGAGCACTCGGGCTGCCCGGATATGGGATAGTGCAGTACCGGGAACTCGTGCTCGAACGTGCACTGCTCAGGCGGATTCTGGGCCGGGTAGGTGAACGGGCCCTCGCACTCGTTCCAGCCGTAGTTGGCGCCGCCTTCATGGCTGGCCAGTTCCAGGTTGACCTCCTCCCATTGGGCCTGGCCCACATCGGCAATCCACATGTCGCCGGTGTCCCGGTCGAAACTGAAGCGCCAGGGGTTTCGCAGGCCCCAGGTCCATGTCTCGGCGCAGGCATCGTCGTCCAGAAACGGGTTGTCATCGGGTACCGCGTACTCGGCCGAGCCGTCCCCATCGGCGGCGCACAGGCCGTTATCTCCGGCCGGCGTGGTGTTGTCTACATCAATGCGCAGCATCTTGCCCAGCATGGCAGCGGTGGGATCATCCACGCAGCTTCCCCCGGTCTGGATGTCATCCGGGTCCAGGGTCTGGCTGCGGTTGCAGGGATCGCCCCCGCTGCCGCCGTCGCCCATGCCGATATGGAGATACCCGTGGGGGCCGAACTTGATGTTTCCCCCGTTGTGGTTGCCAAAATCCTGCACCACGGTCAGCAGCACCCGTTCGCTGTCCGGGTCCCCCATTCCGCTGGTCCCGTCGATGGCAAACTCCGATATCACCGTGTCTCCCTGGGCTGCACCGGAAGGGTGCCCGCTGCCTGCCGAGTAGTTGACGTAAAACAGGCCGTTATCGTCGAAGTCCGGGTGAAAGGCCAGCCCCAGCAGCCCCTGTTCGCCACCGGAAGTCAGTCGTCCGGAGATATTCATGAAATCCTCGGGCGAGCCGTTGCCGTCGTCGTCGAAGACCTCAATGATGCCGTTCTGGCGGACCACAAACAGCCGGTCGCTGCCGTCACCGGCGTTGACCAGCCCCAGGGCCTGCCCGAACGTGCCCCCGGGGAAGACTTGTTCCAGGCTGACATCGCCGGGTGTGGCATGGGCAGTGGAAAGGAGGCTGCCCAGGAGAAAGATCGGTAGAAGTGCTTTCAAGCGCATTGGGGTATTCCTGACTGGTAACGCAAATGTGCATTGTAACGGGCCTGCTCATTCGGCGTTGAGAGGCTTGTACCCGGTCTGCCAGTCTGGATAATGCGCCCATGCTCGATAATCCTGGCAACAGTCGGTGGCAGGTGGCCTCGGGCCATTCGGACACCACCCGTTCGGCAGAGGCGATCCTGGAGGCCGGCGGCAATGCCGCCGATGCCGCCGTGGCCGGGGCACTGGCAGCCTGCGTGGCCGAGCCGTTGCTTGCCACCCTGGGCGGCGGCGGGTATGCCCTGGCGACCACGGGCAATGGCTCGCCGAAGGTGCTGGATTTTTTCACCCAGACACCGATCACCCGGCTGGCCGATGGACTCGACTTTTTCCCCATCACCGGCGATTTCGGCCCCGATACCCAGGAATTTCATATCGGGCTGGGTTCCATGGCCACCCCCGGGGTGATCGCCGGCCTGTTCGAGCTCAACCGGCGTCTGGGCCGCATGCCCATGACGGAGGTGGCCGCCCCGGCCATCGATCTGGCCCGCAGCGGGGTGCTGATCAACCCGGTTCAGGCCTACACCCTGCGGATTCTCGAACCCATCGTCCGGGCCAGTCCCGGCTCGGCCCGGGTATTCGGACTCGATGCCCTAGACCAGCCATTGCTGGAAGCCGGGGAGTTGCTGAGCAATCCCGATTACGGGGACTACCTGGAGACCCTGGTTGGCCAGGGGCCGGATTTTTTCTATCGGGGCGGAGCCGCAGCGGGTGTGGCCCGGGACTGTCTTGCCGGAGGCGGTCACCTGCGGCTTGAGGATTTTGCCGGCTACCAGGCCTGCTGGCGGGACGCACTGGACTGGACCTATCGGGATTGCCGGCTGTATTCCAATCCGCCGCCGGCATTCGGCGGCATGCTTGTCTCGCTCGCTACTACGGCCCTGGAGGGATTGCTGAGTGCCGGCACTGACTTTGGCAGCCTGGCCCATATCCAGGCCCTGGTCGAGGCATTCCAGCGCACCGAGCAGGCCCGGGTCCGGCTGGAACGCCCGGAGCTATTTTCCTGTTCCCGTACCCTGCTGGCCAGCTATCGAAACCTGGTCCCGCCGCCCCCGGTGGCGACCCGGGGCACGACCCACATCAGTATTCGAGATCGGGCAGGGGACCTGGTGGCCATGACCCTTTCCAACGGGGAAGGGGCCGGTTACGTGATCCCGGATACCGGCATCATGATGAACAACATGCTCGGCGAAGAAGACGTCAACCGGGCCGGTTTTCACCAGTGGCCGGAGAACCGGCGCATGGCATCGATGATGGCGCCGGTGCTCATCGAGCTTGCCGGTCAGCGCATCGTGATGGGAAGTGGCGGATCCAACCGGATTCGCACCGCGCTGGCCCAGGTGATTTCCAACCTGGTGGACTTCCAGATGGCACCCGACGAAGCCGTCATGGCACCCCGACTGCACCTGGAAGGCGAGCGCATGGCATTCGAGCAGTTGCCGGGGGGCTACGGGGCCGATGCCCTGGCCTGGCTGCAGGGTCAATGGTCTGACCATCGGGCCTGGCCGGAAGCCAACATGTACTTCGGTGGAGTCCACCTGGCCGGTGCATCCGAGGCATTCGGCGACCCTCGTCGGGCCGGGGTGGCATCCTCGGGCTGAGAAACTACCTGGTGGAACTTGTGTCATAATCTTCATGCCTGCCGGAGTTTTTATTCGGCAAAATGCCAGCACCCTCCGGCTTATGGTGAAACCCCTAAGGCTTCTCCAGGAGGAAAGGTTCATGTCCATTCACAGAAAGTTTCCTGCACTGATCATCGTTGTCCTGGCCCTTGGCTTTTTCGTCAGTGGTTGTGCCACTACCCAGACGGCCGATGATCCTGCCGTGTCCTTCGACGAATCGGCACAGACTCCGAGCTGGGCCGAGAATTACATTGCCCGGGTCAATCAGCAGGCCCGCCAGCGCGGCGTTCGGGTCCGGTGGGTCAATCCGCCCCGGGAGAGGGACCGGCGCAGAACGCAGGAAGACTCGCAGAACTGAAATTTACCCCGTCAATCCCCCCGGGGTGCCTGTCAAAGCGAAAGGGGGTCGACTTCAACGTGCCAGCGGCAATTTCGGGGTGATTTCAGTGCCCGCAACTGGCTGGTGAACTGCTGGAGAAAGCCGGTCATGCGGTTTCGCTCCCTGGCCTGAATCCAGACCTGGAACCGGTACTGCCCGGCCCTGCGGGCAAGCACAGAGGGAAACGGACCGGCCAGTTCGATGCCTTCCGGCGGGTCGGTGGACTCCAGGGCCCGGTCGAGAAACGCCTGGGCAGTTTCCGGGCGGGAAGCCTCGGCACGAAGCATGGCCAGTGCCGAGTAGGGCGGCAGGTCGGCGGTCTTTCGTTCCTCCAATAATCGCTCGGCAAAGGCCGGATAGTCGTTGCGAGCCAGGTCCTTCAACCAGGGATGCTCCGGATGCAGGGTCTGCAAGACAAATTCTCCCTCCCTGTCGCCTCGTCCGGCCCGGCCGGAAACCTGGATCAATAACTGGCCGAGCCGTTCCGGTGCCCGGAAATCGGCACTGAAAAGCGCCTGGTCGGCATCGATGACCACCGCCAGCGTTACACCGGGCAGGTGGTGGCCCTTGGCCAGCATCTGGGTACCCGCCAGCAGGCAGGCTTCACCTTTTCGCACCGTTTCCAGCAGGGATTCAAAGCTATCCCGGCCCCGCATGCTGTCCCGGTCGACCCGGTAGACCGGGTAGTCGGGAAAGCGCTGGCCCAGTACTTCTTCAAGACGCTCGGTTCCCACCCCCCGGCCGCGCAGGTTCGGATCGCCGCAATCCGGGCAGGCGGTCGGAACCCGTTGGGTGTGACCGCAGTGATGACACACCAGCCGGCCAGCCTTGTGGTGCCAGGTCATGTGGGCCGAGCACTGGTGGCAGTCGGCCTGCCAGCCGCAGGCCGTGCACAACAGAACCGGGGCATAGCCCCGGCGATTTCGAAAGATCAGTACCTGCCCCCCTTTTTCCAGGTGGGAATCGATAGTCTGAAGGACCCTCGGGCTCAAGCCCCCTTCCAGTTTTTCCTTGCCGCGAAGGTCCAGCATCCGCCAGCGGGCCATGCGGGCCGTTCCGGCCCGCTCGGGCAGCTTGAGATGCCGGTAGCGGCCCAGCCGGGCGTTGTGCAGGGATTCCAGGCTCGGGGTGGCCGAGCCGAGCACGATGGGAATGCCCAGCATGTTCGCGCGCATGACGGCCACATCCCGGCCCGAGTAGCGCGGTCCGTCCTGTTGCTTGAACGAGCCATCGTGTTCTTCATCGATCACGAAAAGTCCGGGTTCGGGCAGCGGCATGAAAACCGCCGAGCGGGTCCCGACGATGACCCGGGCCTTGCCGCTGGCTGCATTCAGCCAGGTCGCCAGGCGTTCGCTGTCATTGAGTCCGGAGTGGTAGGTCCATGCCTGCTCCCCCAGGCGGGCCTCGATCCGCCGGACTAGCTGGGGGGTAAGCCCGATTTCCGGCAGCAATAACAGCACCTGGCGGCCCCGATCCAGCGCTCGTCGGGCGGCCTGGAGGTAGACCTCGGTCTTGCCACTGCCAGTCACACCGGCCAGCAGGAGTCCCTGGTAATGGTTTCGGGCCTGGAGGATGGCGGCCAGGGCATGGCGCTGGTCGGTATTGAGTTCCGGGCCCGCCACCCGGGATGGCAGTTGGCGCGGTGGAGGCTCGGCCCGGCAGACCAGGCCCTTTTCCAGCATCCGGGCTATGGCGCTGGCGGCCCCGTCAACCCGGTCGACCAGGGTCTTGCGGCTGGCCGGGCCTTCTTGCAGGACAGCCCGGATCGAATCCTGCCGGGGCGCCCGGTCGAGGCTGGCCTGGTGACCGGACTCGGTCAGCGCGTACCAGGATTCCGTTGCCGGACTCCTACGGCCGGTCCGTCGCAGCAGCCCCGGCAGGGCCATGCTGACCACTTCGCCCACCGGGTGGCAGTAATACCGGGCACACCATTGGAGTAGTTCCAGCAGATGCCTGTCCAGGCAGGGTCCGTCGAGAACCTGGTGGACGGACTTCAGGCGGGATTCGGGCAGTTCGGAACTTCCGGCGACTTCCAGTACCACGCCCACCAGCCGGCGCCGGCCGAATGGCACGACCACCCGGCTGCCGGGTTCCGGCGCAGGTTGCTTGCGATCGTGGGTGTAGTCGAAAAGGCCTGGCAGGGGAACCGGCAGGGCCACCCGCAGGATTCTCATGGCCCGACCCCGCCCGGCGGGCAGGGGGGCTGCCGGTGCCCGACAGGCTTGCCGGGGTACACTAGTCGGTGGAGCGTTGGGCCAGCAGGTGAGTTTCCTTGTCAAAGCCGATCAGGTCGGCGAGGATGCGGGCCGACTCACGCAACAGGACATCCGGTTCGTCGTCCTGGTCTTCCGGGGTGCTGTCAGGTGGTCTCATGGCGTGTCCTTCCTCGGCCGAATCCGGTTCCGACACATCGTCGTCGGAATCCCCGTTGTCATCGCGGCCTGCCAGACGGGCTTCCCGTTGTTCCATTTCTTCGCGCCGGACGGATTCCACCAGGGAAACCGAATCCCGGTCACTGAGCCGCTCCCATTCGCGCAGGTCCTCGAGGAGGTTTTTCAATTCCTCGTCTTCTTCCAGTCGCTCGGAGTGCAACGGCCGGACCTGTTCGAGCAGGCCTGAAAGATCGGCGAGCTGGTCGTACTCCAGGGGGTCGATTTCCCGCCAGGGCAGCGCGAAATCCAGTGCACTTTCCCCGTATTCTTCCGGATCCCCGGCGGTGGGCAGAGTGATATCCGGGATCACGCCCTTTGACTGGGTTGAACCACCGGATATCCGGTAGAACTGGGCCATGGTCAGGCGGACCTGGCCAAGCCGGCGATCATCACTGGTGCTCAGGTCATCCAGGTCGATCAGATTCTGGACCGTTCCCTTGCCGTAGGTCGGTTCGCCCAGCACTACCCCGCGACCGTAGTCCTGGATGGCTGCGGCGAAAATCTCCGAAGCCGAAGCGCTGGAGCGGTTGACCACAACCGCCAGCGGGCCGTCCCAGGCCATTCCCGGCTCCCGGTCGGCTTCCACGTTGATCCGGCCGCCCCGGTCACGGACCTGGACCACCGGGCCCTGGTCGATGAACAGGCCGGTCATGCTTGTCGCTTCGCTGAGCGCACCGCCGCCGTTGTTGCGAAGGTCGACGACGATTCCGTCCACCCCTTCGCGTTCAAGTTCGTTGATCAGGTTACGCACGTCCCGGGTGCTAGACCGGTAATTGGGCTTGTTGCTGGAGCGACCGGCGAAATCCACGTAGAAAACCGGTACGCGAATGATACCGATTTTCCGGGTTCCCTCTTCGCCGGGAACCTCGATGATGTCCTTGCTGGCCGCCTGTTCTTCCAGGGCGACTTCATTGCGTTCGATATCGATGAGCTTGGTGGGCCCTTCCATGCCGGTCTCGGCGGGAAGCACCTCCAGGGTCACGGTGGTTTCCTTGGGGCCGCGGATCAGATCGACCACGTCATCCAGGCGCCAGCCGACAACATCGGTCAGCTCGTCATCGTCTTCCTGGCCAACCGCCAGGACGCGGTCGCCGGCCTGAAGGCGCCCGTCCTGGTCGGCCGGCCCTCCGGGCACCACCCGCAAAATGGTGGTGTATTCGGTTTCCCGTTCCAGCAGGGCGCCAATCCCTTCCAGGGAAAGGCGCATGTTGATTTCGAAGTTTTCCGACTGCCGCGGCGACATGTAAGCCGTGTGCGGCTCCACCGAGCGGGCAAAGGCATTCATGTAGAGCTGGAAGACATCGTCGCTGTTGAATTCCTGGATTCGGCGATGCCGGTTCTCATAGCGCCGTGTCAGGGTTTCGGCAACGGCCTCGTCGTCCTGTTCGGCCAGTCGCAGTCGCAGCCAGTCGGCCTTGACCCGCTTGCGCCAGATTTCGTCGAGCTCATCGGAGTCAGCCGCCCAGGGTTCCTCGGAACGGTCGGGCTGGTAGCGCTCGTCGGCTTCGAACTCGAAGCCTTCTTCCAGCAGTCCCAGGGCATATTGCTTGCGTTCGCTGATACGTCGGGCCAGCAGGTTGAACATGTCATAGGCCGGGTCCAGATCGGCCTGCTGCAGCGCCTCGCTCATGTAGTCCCGGTAACGTTCCATGTCTTCCACATCCGAAGCGGTGAAATACAGCCGGTTCGGATCCAGTGCACGAAGGTACTGGTCGAATACCCGGGAGGACATGTCTTCGTCCAGCTTGGTGCGCTGGTAGTTGTAACCGGTGATGTAACGAACAGCCTGGCGACTGGCCTGTTTCTGGCTGGTCTCCGGCTGCAGCATGATCGGTTCGATCGGCTGGATGGTAGCCGGGACCGTGGCTGAAAGGATCAGCCCGAACAGGCCCAGTCCGAGGACAGCGGCACTTGAAACGATAAGCTTTTTCATGGTTGATTCAGACCGGTTCATCAAGCATTGGTTGCATTTGAGACTTCCGCGTTCAGGCAACGGCAGATTGCAGCGGGTCGGGAAGATCCGTGGAATGTTCGAGCCTATCGTAGCCGAGCAGGGGCTGCAATTTCTGTGAAAGCTTGCCACCGATGCCTGGTACCGTGGCATCGGGCACAAAGTCACATACCCGGCACATGTCCAGGCCGGCAAAACCGCACGGGTTGATGCCGGCAAACGGTGCAAGGTCCATATCCACGTTGAACGCCAGCCCGTGATAGGTACAGCCCTTGCGAACCTTCAGGCCGATCGAGGCGATCTTGGCATCGCCGACGAAAACGCCGGGCGCTTTTTCCCGGCGCAGACCGGCAATGTCCAGATCGGCCAGGGTATCGATGATCGATTGTTCGATCCGGTTGACCAGGGTGCGAACCCCGATCCCCAGACGGTTGAGATCCAGCAGGGGATAGCCCACCAGCTGACCGGGGCCATGGTAAGTGATCTGGCCGCCCCGGTCGGTCTGGACCAGGGGTATTCCGCCGGGGTTGAGCAGGTGTTCGGGCTTTCCGGCCAGGCCCTGGGTATAAACCGGCGGATGCTCGAGCAGCCATAGCTCGTCCGGGGAATCGGCATCCCGCCGGTCGGTCAATGCCCGCATGGCTTCCCAGGTCGCCTCATAGGGTTGACGACCCATTTCCCGGACCACCAGCGCGCTCATGGATTGGGCCCTTCTCTCTTCATCACAGCGTCATTACCACTTCATCCATGGCCGTCAGTTCCCGGTAAATGGCATCAAGCTGGTCTCTGGATTCGGCCTGGATGACCACGGTCACGGCCAGGTAGTTGCCCTTGGCCGAATCCCGGACCCGGACCGCATCGCTGTCGAGCCGACCGGTATGGTTTTCCACGGCGGCGACGACCTGCTTGACCGGATCGGCATCGGATGCCGGGTCCGGGGCCCGGGTCATGGCCTTGACGGGAAAACGGCAGGGAAACTCCAGCGGGCTCTTCTCGCTCAATCGTCGCCTCCGAACAGGCCGCCGGCCCACATGCGGAACCGGTCTGCGGTGCGACCGAAAAAGCCGCTTTCGGGAACTTCGTTCAAGGCGACCAGGTCCCGGTCATCCAGGTCTTCATCGTCCAGGGCCACGATAACCCGCCCGATGGGCTGGCCAGCCTCGATGGGTGCGGTCAGGCGGCGTTCCATTTCCACCCGGGCATCGAGTTCGTTGTACCGGCCCCGGGGGATGGTCACGTAAAGCTCCCGGTCCACGCCCAGGTTGACCTCGTCTTCGGTTCCCATCCAGACACGTTCAGTTGTCAGGGTCTCGCCGGGTTCGTAGAGCTTGAAGGTTTCGAAAAAGCGGAATCCGTAATTGAGCAGGGACTGGCTTTCGCTGGCCCGGGCCTGCTCGCTGGATGACCCCATGACCACCGAGACCAGGCGCATGCCGTCGCGCAGGGCGGAAGTGACCAGGCAGTATCCGGCGCTCTGGGTATGGCCGGTTTTCAGCCCGTCGACCGAATCGTCCCGCCAAAGGAGCAGGTTGCGGTTCTGCTGGCGAATATCGGCGTAGGTGAACTCGCGCTCCGAGTACCACTGGTAGTACTCGGGAAAGTTGTCGATCATGGCCTGGGCAAGCCGGGCCGTGTCTGCCGCAGTTGTGTAGTGGTCGTCCATGGGCAGGCCGGTGGCGTTCTGGTACTGGGTGTTGTTCATGCCCAGGCGAGCGGCGGTCTGGTTCATCATGCCGGCAAAGGTGGCTTCGGTCCCGGCCACATGCTCGGCCAGGGCCACGCTGGCATCGTTGCCGGACTGGATGATTACACCTCGCAGCAGGTCTTCGACCGACACCCGTTTGCCGACCTCGACGAAAGTCCGGGAGCCCGACGTCCGCCAGGCCTGCTCGCTGATAAGGACCATGTCGTCCAGGGCAAGGTTGCCCTGGTCAAGTTCCTGGAAGATCACGTAGGAGGTCATGATCTTGGTGATGCTCGCCGGCTCCACCTCCAAATCCGGGTCCTTGGAGGCGATCACCGTCCCGGAATCGAAGTCCAGGAGGATATAGCTGTTGGCCCCCACGGACGGTGCAGAGGGCACCGGTGATTGGGCCAGCACAGGCTGGGTGGCCAGGATAAGGCAGATCAGAATCCAGCGAATCATTGGGTTTTCCAGGCTCCAGAGTTGGTCAGTACATGATCTGACATGGGTCATTCGTTGTATACGTAAACCGGCCGGTCCAGGCCCAGTTCGACAATTCGTTCAAACATTTCCCGTGCCCGGTCGGCATCCCGGATGGGCCCCAGCCGCACCCGCCAGACACGGGACGAGCCACGCCCGCTCCTCTGAACACGGACCGGCCCGAGCCGCGCGCGTTCCAGCCGATCGCCGATTTCCTCGGCCCGGCTGCGGTCCCGAAAGGCCCCGACCTGCAGATGAACGGGCAGATTGTGTGGATTGTTGGACACCACCCGGGTGTCTTCATCGCCGGTGTCGATGGTCTCCACACGGACCTGGGCAGTTCCGGATTCAACCACCCCCAGCTTCAGGGCCGCAGCATAGGACAGGTCGATGATGCGGTCGGGATGAAACGGCCCCCGGTCGTTGATGCGCACGGTAATGGTCTTGCCGTTTTCCAGGTTGGTGACCCGGGCATAGGTGGGCAGCGGCAGGGTCCGGTGGGCGGCCGAGACGCGGTACATGTCGTAGGGTTCACCGGAAGATGTGGGCCGGCCATGAAACTTGCTGCCGTACCAGGAGGCATAGCCGGTTTCCGAGTAACCGCTGGCGGTGGGCAGCACATGATAGGTCTGGCCGAAAACCTCGTAGGGGGAATGGTTGCCGTAGGATGCCCTGGGTTCGGCCCGGGGCACGGGCTCAGTCAGATCAACGGTTCGGTCGTTTGCCGGCGGGCCGTCCCGGGTTTCCCGGACGCTCTTGCCGCAGCCGGCCAGAACAAGGCACAGGCCGATGAGCAGCCAGGCCCCGGCCCGGTTCATTCACGTCCCTCCAGGATCGCCTGGGAAAGCTGGTGGACGGCCATGGCATATAGGGGCGAACGGTTGTAGCGGGTGATTACATAAAAGTTGTTCAGCCCGATCCAGTAGTCATGGCCATCCTCCTGTTCGAGCCGCACAAGGGTTGCCCGGGTATCCCCGTCCAGTCCGTCGGCATCGAATTCCAGGCCCATTCCGGCCAGTTCGTCGAGGGTGTAGTCCAGCGTCATGGGATAATTGTCCGGCAGGGCATCGGTATCGGTTGCCCGGGCCTCCAGGACCACCGGCTCACCGTGCTGCCAGCCGTGTTCGGCAAAGTAGTTGGCCACGCTGCCCAGCGCATCGGGCAGGGAGCGCCACAGGTCCCTTCGGCCGCTCCCGTCAAAGTCCACCGCGTAGGCCCGGTAGCTTGAGGGGATGAACTGCCCGATGCCCATGGCCCCGGCGTAGGAGCCGCGCACCTCGGTCAGTGGCAGGGATTCTTCCCGGGAAAGGGCAAGAAAATGGCCAAGCTCACGGGAAAAGAAATCCGCCCGCCTGGGATAGTAGAAGCCAAGGGTGGCCAGGGCATCGATGACCCGGAAGCTGCCGGTGTTCATGCCGTAGTTGGTTTCGACTCCGACAATGGCGACCACCATGTGGGGCGGCACTCCCAGGCTTTCCTCGATACGCTCGAGAAGCTTGTCGTTGGCCCGCCAGAACTCCACGCCTCCATTGATCCGGGTCTCGGTCATGAAGATCTGCCGGTATTCGTGCCAGGGGCGGGCCTCGGCGGGACGGGTAATGGCGTCGATGATGGACTGCTGGTAGCGGGCTTCGGACAACAGAGCGCGAACCTCTCCGGCGTCCAGGTCGTGTTCACCAACAACCCGCTCGATGAACTCTTCAGCCCCCGGATGGGGTTCGTCGTTTGTGACGACCGGCCGGTCTGCCCAGCTGCCGAGTGAAAGGGAAATGCCGAACAAGATTCCTGCAAGAATTCCAAGTCGCATTTAGGTGTCCGATCCGTTTGTCAGGTTGATAGTCAGGTTGAAGGTTTGGGGGTGTTTTTTGCCAATTCGTTCATTTTACGTCATGAAACGCCTGCGCGAATACAGCCCCATGATGATGCCGAATCCAGCAAGGATGGTGACCGCCGAAGTTCCGCCGTAGCTGATCAGCGGCAAGGGCACGCCGACTACCGGCAACAGCCCGCTGACCATGCCCGCATTGACTGCCACATAGAGGAAAAACAGCACCACCAGCCCGCCGCAGAACATGCGGCTGAATGAATCCCGACACTGGCCGGCCAGGAAAAGGGCCCGGCTGATGATGGCCAGGTACAGGCCAAGGACCACAACCACACCGACAAAACCGAATTCCTCGGCCAGTACCGAGAAGGCAAAATCCGTATGGGGCTCGGGCAGGAACTCAAGGTGGGACTGGCTGCCGGCCAGCCAGCCCTTGCCGGTCAGGCCACCGGAACCAACAGCAATTTTCGATTGAATTATGTTCCAGCCCTGGCCCAGGGGGTCGCTTTCCGGATTGAGGAAGGTGATTACCCGGTTTTTCTGGTAGTCGAGCAGGTTGACCCAGACCGCCGGAATGGCTGCCAGCAGCGCAACGGCCATGCCGAATATGTAGCGTTTTCTCAGCCCGGCCAGAAACAGCACCCCCAGGCCACCGGCACCGACGAGCACGGCGGTGCCCAGGTCCGGCTGGCGGGCGATCAGCAGCACCGGAACCGCCATGAGTGCGAGGGCGCCGCCGATGCTGAACAAGCCCGGCGGCAGGGGACGGGCATGAAGCCAGGCGGCCATCATCATGGGCACGGCCAGTTTCATGATCTCCGCGGGCTGGAAGCGAACAATGCCCAGGTCGAGCCAGCGCTGTGCGCCCCGCCCGACTCCTGCGAATAACACGGCAACAAGCAGCAACAGCCCGATGAAGTACACCCAGGGTGCCCAGCTGCGGTAGACATTGGCCGGAACCTGGGTGGCCAGAAGCAGGACCGCGAATCCTGCCCCGTAGCGCACGAGCTGGCGGATCACGGTGCCCGTATCCTGGTCGCTGGCGCTGTAAATGACTGCCAGGCCAATGGCCATGACGGCCACAAGCAGGCCGGTGAGCACCGGATCGATCCGTGGTCGCGGAAAAAGCCCGAACAGGTCCTGCCAGCCGGTCCGGTTCATGAGTCAGGCTCCAACATGGCCCTTTGCAGTACGCTGGCAGCGACCGGGGCGGCCGATGAAGCACCCCCGCCGCCGTGTTCGACGACGACCACCAGGGCGATTTTCGGATCATCCAGTGGCGCAAAACCGGCGAACAGTGCGTGATTCTGGAGATGGTCGGGAACGATCAGGCGCTCACGCTCATCATCGTCCTGGGGCCGGGCATAGACCTGGGAGGTTCCGGTCTTGCCCGCCATGGGTACGCCAACCGTCGGGGCAATCGCCCGGGCCGTACCGCGGCTGCCGTGAATGACTGCCTCCAGGCCATCGAACACGGCCTGGCGGTGTTCGCTGGAAACCCGGGGTGCCAGGCTTTCAGCCGGCGAATTCTGCTGGACCAGGCGCGGACGGGGGACCGGATTTTCCGATGCCAGAAGGGCCGTGGCATAGGCAAGCTGAAGCGGGGTGACCACCTGATAGCCCTGGCCGATGCCGGCAATCACCGTCTCTCCCGGATACCAGGGCTCGCCAAGCCGGGCCCGTTTCCACTCCCGCGAGGGCAGAACACCACTGTTTTCCCCGGGCAGGTCAATACCGGTGGGCTGGCCGAAGCCGAACTGGGACAACTTCTCGCTGATCGGGTCGATGCCCAGGTCATAGGCCAGCTGGTAGAAATACTGGTTGACCGATTCTTCCAGGGCGCGCTCGAGATTGACGATGCCGTGCCCCCCCCGGCGCCAGTCCCGGTAGCGCCGCTGCTGGCCCGGAATTCGGAAATGACCGACCGAATGGACGGTGGACTCCGGGGTGATCAGGCCGTTTTCCAGGCCGGCCAGTGCAATGAAGGGTTTGATGGTCGAGCCCGGCTCGTAGGCGCCGGAAAGAAAACGGTTGAAAAGCGGCCGGAAGGGGGATTGCAGCAGTGCGGAGTAGTAATCCTGGCTGATGCCATGGACGAAGAGGTTCGGATTGAATCCGGGCTTGCTGACCAGCACCAGCACCTCCCCGGTTTCCACGCTCAGCCCGACCACCGCCCCGGCTCGGGCCCCAAGGGCCTCCGAGGCGATCTGCTGAAGCTCCACATCCAGGCTCAGCCTGAGGTCCTGCCCGGCCTGGGGGTCGGTTCGTTCCAGGGTCTGGATGACCCGGCCGCTGGCGTTGGTTTCAACCCGCTCCAGCCCGGCCTTGCCATGCAGTTGTTCCTCGTAGGACCGTTCGATGCCGGTCTTGCCGATATGGCTGGTTGCCCGGTAATTTTCCCGGTTGACCCTTTGCAGATCCGCAGTGTCGAGCCGGCCCACGTAGCCCACCGTGTGGCTGAGCAGTTCGCCGAACGGGTAGTGCCGGGTCAGATAGGGCTGGATCTCCACCCCCGGGAGGTCGTGGCGCTCCACGGCCAGGCGGGCCAGGTCCTCTTCGTTGAGGTTGAGTCGCAGGCTGATCCGCTCGAACGGCCGGTGCCGCCCCAGGCGCTGGCGAAATCGCAGGATCTCGTCTTCCGACAGATCGATCATTTCCTCGATCCGGGCCAGGGTCTTGTCCAGGTCCGGAACCCGTTCGGGCACCAGCTCCAGCCGATAGGCGGGAATGTTTTCGGCCAGGATGACCCCGTTTCGATCCCGGATGATGCCCCGGTTGGGGGCCACCGCCTGAATCCGGATCCGGTTGTTATCGGCCCGGGCGGCATAGGACTCGTGATGGCCGATCTGAAGCCAGGCAAACCGGGCCCCGAGCAGCACCAGCACCAGACCCATGAGCAACCCGGTGACCAGCGCCCGGACCTGGAATACCTGCTTTTCGGTGGCCTCGTCCTTGATCAGCCGATGGGTGTTGAACGGGCTCATGCGGTTCGGCGTGCCCTCAGGCGCAGGGCATCAAGCAGCAGGAAGATCCAGGGCCACAGGACAAACGCGACCACCGGCTGAATCCAGAACGACCAGTCCGGAAGCCCACGACCGGCCAGGGCGATGATCCACAACTGGATGATCCGGTCGTTGAGAAGCAGGGCCAGCACCGCCAAAGACTGCTGCCAGGGCGGAAAGAAGCGAATACGGTGGCGAAAGCGGCCGAGCAGGTAACTGATGATCAGCAGGCTCAGGGCATGCTGGCCCAGCAGAGCGCCGGTGAAGATGTCGAGCAGCAGTCCGCAGACAAATGCCTGGCCAAGGTGTCCCAGGCTGCGCGACTCCAGGCCCCAGTAAATGAACACCAGGGCCATCCAGTAGGGGGCATAGGCGTGCAACCCGCCGGGCAGGGGCAGGATGGACAGGATCAGGGCAACCACCACTGTGGCTGTAACCAGTCCGGCATGTTCCGGTTTCTGGTTCATGGCGTGTCTACCGTGGAGTCGTTGTCATCATTGAGAGTTGGATCTTCCTCGTCCGGTTCAATGGCTTCCGGCGCCGCAGCAGGCGGGCTCATCGGTTGTTCGGCTTCCGGCGGGGGCTCTTCGAAATCCCGGGCCGCCTCGGAGTCCGGTTCTGCCCGGGTGTCGAGCAGCAGGACATGGCGGCTGCGGTCGATCCGGGCCAGGGGCCGGGCCCGGGCCTCGGCAAAGGCCCTTCCGGCATCGGTCTGGACACTGATGACTTCACCGACCGGCAACCCGGCCGGAAACAGCCCGTCCAGCCCGGAGGTGAGAATCTGGTCGCCGGGTTCAATGTCTGCGTTGGCCGGCAGGTCCGGAAGGCTCAGGTTTTTCGTGCTTCCGTTGCCGTAGGCGATGGTCCGGACTCCGGTTCGGTGGATGGTGACCGGAATGGCATGGTTGGGATCGGAAATCAGCGTGATTTCAGCGCTGTTTCGGTACACCGTGGTGACCTGGCCAAGAACCCCGCCGGAATCGACCACCGCCTGGCGATTCTCCACCCCGTGAACGCGGCCCCGGTTGACCAGGATCCGGTGAGAATGGGGGTCGAGCTGGACCCGCAGGAGCGATGCCGGGATGTACTCGGCATCGGCACGTTCCCGGGCATCGAGCATGGCCCTCAGTTCGGTATTCTCGGCCTCGAGTTCGGCCATCCGGTTCAGGCGGGTCTGGGTGATCAGCCGTTCCCATTCCAGCTCGGCCAGGCGAGTATTGACCTCCCGGCGGCTGGCAAAGTGATCGCGCAGCCAGGAGCTGGCCGTAAAGGGCAGGTCGACCAGGTGATAGACCGGTTCAATCATGCCGGTCGCGGTCTGGCGGATGCTGTCGAGCCACTGACCCCGGTGGTCGAGTGCCATCAGCGTAACGGCCAGCAGGCCATAGAGCATGAGCCGGGCCGTACGACCGGTCAGGTCGTCGTAGATGGAATCCCGATGGCTGCCCGATACGGCCACGACTACCTCATTGTGCCGCTACCCGCGACTGCTGGCAAAGAAGGCCTCTCCCCGGTTTTGATCCATCATTTCCAGCGCCCGCCCGCCCCCTCGGGCCACGCAGGTCAGCGGCTCGTCGGCGATGATGACCGGAAGACCGGTTTCATCCATGATCAGCCGGTCGAGCCCGCGCAGAAGGGCGCCTCCGCCGGTCAGCACAATGCCGGTCTCGGCCACGTCGGCGCAAAGCTCCGGCGGGGTCTGCTCCAGGGCCGTCTTGACGGCTGCGGTAATGCCGGCCAGTTGTTCGCTCAAGGCTTCCAGGACCTCGGTATTGTTCATGGTCATCATCTTGGGCACACCCTCGGCCAGGTTGCGCCCGGAGACCTCGATTTCCGAAACCTCCTCCTGGGGAAAGGCACAGCCAATTTCGATCTTGATCCGCTCGGCGGTGGATTCGCCAATCAACGTACCGTAGGACCGGCGCACGAAATTGATGATGGCCTCGTCGAAATGATCCCCGCCGATGCGTACCGAGTTGGAATAGACGATCCCGTTGAGCGAAATCACAGCAACCTCGCTGGTACCGCCGCCGATATCCAGCACCATGGAACCGCGGGCCTCGTGAATCGGGATGCCGGCCCCGATGGCCGCAGCCATCGGCTCCTCGATCAAAAAGACCTCCCGGGCCCCGGCACCCTCGGCGGATTCCTTGATGGCCCGCCGCTCGACCTGGGTCGAAGAGCAGGGCACGGCAACCAGCACCCGGGGGCTTGGCCGCAGGAATCGGGAAGCGTGGACCTTCTTGATGAAGAACTGGAGCATCTGCTCGGTCATGTTGAAATCCGCGATCACCCCGTCCTTGAGCGGACGAATGGTGCGGATATTGCCCGGCGTGCGGCCAAGCATGCGCTTGGCCTCGGTTCCCACGGAGGCAACGACCTGCGGTCCGCCCGGGCCCCGGTCCATCCGGACTGCAACGACCGAAGGCTCATCGAGAACGATGCCCTGGCCGCGTACGAAGATCAGAGTATTGGCGGTTCCCAGATCGATAGAAAGATCATTGGAAAAAATCCCCCGCAGGCGCTTGAACATAATGGAATATTTCTACTGTGGAAGCAAAGCAGGCTAATGTATCAACCCGGCCTTGTAACTAGCAACAGGTATTTTGGCCAACTGCGTCAAACCCTTGTCCGGCGCGGCCCCGGTGGGCGCGTTATTCCTGGCCAAGGCTGTATAATGGGCGGTTGAGCCAAAATAAAAGAGTATTGAATGTCCATTCTGATTTGTGGGTCCATGGCCTACGACACGATCATGGTCTTTCCCGACCGCTTCAAGAATCACATCCTGCCCGACCAGACCCACATGCTCAATGTGGCCTTCCTGGTGCCGGAAATGCGGCGCAATTTCGGCGGCTGCGCCGGCAACATCGCCTACAGCCTGAAAAAGCTCGGTGGCGAGCCGGTCCCCATGGCAACGGTGGGCCCGGATTTCGAAGACTACGCCCAGCGCCTGGACAAGCTGGGAATCACCCGGGAATTCATCACACAACTTGACGATCATTTCACCGCCCAGGCTTTCATCACTACCGACCTGGACGACAACCAGATCACCGCATTTCACCCCGGGGCAATGAACGAAGGCCACCGGAACAAGGTTTCCGATGCCAGCGGTATCCGCCTGGGCATTGTTTCGCCGGACGGCAAGCAGGCCATGCTCGACCACAGCAAACAGTTCGCCGCAGCCGGAATCCCCCATATCTTCGATCCCGGCCAGGGCCTGCCCATGTTCGACGGCGATGAACTCAAGGCGCTGGTCGAACAGGCCCACTGGCTGACGGTCAACTCCTACGAATGGAAAATGCTGTCGGACAAGACCGGCTGGGACGAACAGCAAGCCGTATCCCGGCTCCACGGTGGACTGATCATCACCCACGGGGGAGAGGGCTCCCAGCTAATCACGGGCGACGGCGAGACCCGGATCGAGCCGGTCAAGCCTGAACAGATCCAGGACCCCACCGGCTGTGGCGATGCCTTCCGGGCCGGCCTGCTGTTCGGCCTCGACAAGGGCTGGGACCCGGTCGATGCCTGCCGCCTGGGTTCCCTGTTGGGCTCCATCAAGATCGCCCACCCGGCCCCCCAGGGCCACGAGATGGATCCGGGCACCATCGCCAGGCGCTTCGAGGCCGAATTCGGCCACCCGATGCCCGCCTGAGACCCAAAAACCCGCTCCGCCCCGGCCACCGGGGCCGGGGCTGGTCAATCAGTTGACGGACAAGCCAAAAGTCGCGAAAATAGCCGGCTTCCCTGTGGCTACGTAGCTCAGCTGGTTAGAGCGCGGCACTCATAATGCTGAGGTCGGTGGTTCAAGTCCACCCGTAGCCACCATCCATTTCTGCTTGCTATTCAATAATTTAGCCCCCTGGGCAGGCCGCGCACGAAGCTACCCTGAGGGTGCTTGTGCCCGTTTTGTGCCCAAACCGACATCCCTAGAGCTACTCGAGATCCGGGAAAGATCCCAGCACTAACTCGGGCTGTCAGTCTGGGGCTCTTAGTAAAGGGGGTCCACTGGATGGAGCGGCTTTTGGAGGCCCTCATCAAAAACCTTGTCATGCGATGTCCAGGCATTCCCTTGGTGATCGCCGAGGTGCAAGCGATATCAGCATGCCCGTAGGCTATTGAACTCCCTCAAATGTCCGGATACTTTTCAGGTGGCTTCGGAATACCAATGACGCAGGAAATTATGCGTTCAGTTCGTCATTTGTGATGCAGAGCAACGGGCAAGTGCTGGGTATCCACGCAGGATCAAGCAGAAAAATGCCTTGAATTAGACCCTTGTCTTGGGTGTCCAGGAGATTCCCTGGCGGGCTATTCCTCAACCCGTATACAGAGGTGGGAGTTCCTGCGCCTTGCTTGACGCTGACAGAAACGGGTCGTTTACCCGCACGCTGCCGTAGTAGCGCCCGTGCTCGAAGTCTTCGGACATGATTTGCGGCATGCCGAACACTTCGGCAAATGCCCACAGATGTGCGTCGAACCAGGACAGCTTGTAGGCAGCCACTCCGCGCAGTGCGGTGGTCAGCACGTCGCGATTCGGGTAGACCACCGGGAATTGCCGCATCAGTGACTCCGCTTCATTTAGTGCTTCGGGTTCCAGTAGCAACGGCGCGTCGTCGAGATCCGGGCGGGGACGGGTCACTGCGGCAACAAACTCGACCACCGCCTGGTGGGGCAGCACCAGCGAGTCCTCGGCCAGCCCGGAGCGCAGCACATCGCTGGCAATCTCCTGCTTGATCGGGTCCCGCGGGTCGAAGCGATAGACCAGAATGTTGGTGTCAATCAGACTTGCCACGGGTGTAGAGATCCTCACGGGTCCAGTCGCGTTCGGCGGCCGGCTTGTTGGGCAGGGTGCGTTGTGACTGGCGCTTGTTCTGGCGTGCGCTGGCCGCGTCGAACAGCCGTAGCCGCTCCTGCCAGCTCAACTCTGAATGCAGCGTCCGCCCGGCCGGTACGATCCGGATGACATCCCCGGCTGACTGAAATTCGATTTCATCACCGGGTGCAATCCCGTGATGTTCGGCAATCCGTTTCGGTAACGTGACCTGAAGCTTGGAGGTGACCTTGGCCATTTCCTTACTTTAGCAAGGACAGTATCCTTGTCAAGACCGCCATCCGGCGGACAGCTACCAGGGAACCGGTTCACCCCTGTAGTCAATAAATCCCCCGGAATCGTCCGCATCAAGTCGCCCAATGACTGCCAGCAGGTCGCTGGCAGCCGTGTCCGGCGAGCGAACGTCCAGGCCCTTCTTGGCGAAGGGTTGGGACAGGTCGGTGTCGACCGTGCCGGGGTGCAGGGCTGCGCAAATGGCCTGCTTGTTGCGCCGCATAAGTTCGATCGAGGCGCCGCGGACCAGCATGTTCAATGCGGCCTTGGAGGCTCGGTAGCTATACCAGCCACCAAGCCGGTTGTCGCCGATCGATCCGACCCGCGCCGACAGGGTGGCGAAAACGGACTTGCCGTCACGCGCAAGCAGGGGCAGGAAATGCTTCATCAGCAGCGCCGGGCCGATGGCATTGACGGCGAAGGCATGGGCCATGTGAGCCGGGTCGAGTTGTCGGAAGGTCTTTTCGGGCTGAAAGTTCTTGTCGTGGAGAAAGCCGGTGGCATCGAATACCAGCCGCAGGTCCTCGTCGTGTTCGCTGATGGCTTCGGCAGCCGCCTCGATCGACGCGGCATCGGTGACGTCCAGCGCCGGGTCCGAGCCGCGTGACAGGCCGATCACCCGGCCGAATGCTCCGGATTCGCCCAGCCGTTTGACCATAGCAGAACCGATGCCACCGCTGGCGCCGATGACCAGCGCAAGCCCGTTGGCAGGAAACGGATGATTCACTCGAGTTTTCCGGCTCATGGGAAAAATGCACACAGACAAGTCATGCCCGTGAGAATGCACGTCCCTCGCGAAGGCTGTGTCAGTGCCACGGCCGGGCCCGACTGGTTTATTCTTTACCCATCCGCCACCAACTTCGTCGGGTCACTTTTCGGAACTGCGGCCAAATGATCAAGCGCATCCCAGCCAGTGAGCGGCCCATGGCCTGGACCACCGCTCTTCTCCTGCTCGCTTTGCTGGCAGTCATCGTCTATTCCGTCGGGCTGGCCTGGCCCTGGATGAGCAGATGGCTGTCCGGCCTGAGCACATTCCAGCTTGGTTTTCTGGCCAGCTTCGTCGCCGGCATGTTCACCGCCGTCGGCGCCTTGCCGATCTTCATGCTGCGCCGCATCAGCCAGGCCACCGAAGACGCCCTGATGGGTTTTGGCGCCGGGGTCATGCTGGCCGCGACCGCCTTTGAGCTGGTGCTGCCGGCCCTGGACGTGGCCGAGGCCCAGTACGGTTCGTTGAGCTATTCGCTGACCGTGCTGGTGCTGGGCGTTGGCATCGGGGGTGGGCTTTTCCTGGCGCTGCACCGCCTGGTGCCCCAGGAGCGCTTTCGCATGGGGATGGAAGACAACCCGGATGCCGCCAGAATTCGCGGTATCTATCTCTTCATCTTCGCCATCGCCCTGCACAATCTGCCCGAGGGCCTGGCCGTGGGTGTCGGTTTCGGCGGGGATGTGCGGGACGGTATTACCCTGGCCGTTGGCATCGGGCTTCAGAACATGCCCGAAGGCCTGATCGTGGCCGTGGCCATGATGTCGCTTGGCTACGGCAAGTGGGCCGCGTTTGGCATGGCACTGCTCACCGGCCTGATCCAGCCGGTCGGCGGCCTGATCGGCGCTGCTGCGGTCAGTGCTTCCCAGATAATGCTGCCCTGGGGAATGGCCTTTGCCGGCGGTGCCATGCTGTTCGTCATCAGCCACGAGATCATCCCCGGATCCCACAAGCACGGGTACCAGACCCGCGCCACAGCCGGTGTACTGATCGGCTTCATTACACTGATTGCCATCGACCTGTCGATCGGTTAAGCGGCCTCAGGGCTTGCGGCAGCGCCCGAACAGACTGGCAACGGCACTTGCGGCAAGAGACACCAGACAACCCAGCACCAGCAAGCTCGTGCCAATTAACCAGGCCTGCCAGAGAAACGCAGTAGTGCCCGAGAAGCGGGCATTGCCGAATATGAGCAGGGAGGCCGGGAACCAAACCAGCGCGATGACCAGGAGCGCCAGACAAATCCATTGGTGAACAGGCCGCTTTGCCGTGCTTAACGCCAGCCCGGCCAGACTAGTCAGCCCCGTCCACAGCAACAGATTGATAACCGGCGCGTTCAGGATGCTCAATTCCATGAACCGCTCGCCCATCAATACCAGGCCCAATGCAACGATCAGAAACTGAACCAGTAGCAGGATGCCGATCATTCCCTTGGAGCTCATTCCGCTTCTCCCGTTCTTGCCATGCGAAAAAAAATGGGCGGGCCCGTTCAGTCCATGTGCCCCGATTGCGTGGGCGGCCCGGTTATGCCTTTTGTCGGAAGCGACGGATTTTCGCCTGGTTTCCGCAGGTCTTCATACTGCACCAGTGTCTGGACTTGTTTCGCGATTGGTCAAGGAACAGCCAGCCGCATCCGCCCGGTGGTGGGCATTCCTTGATCCGTCCCAGCCTGTCTGACATGAGCAAGCCCACGGCCTCATCGGCGATGATGCCGAGCAGAACGTCGGGTGAAGTTTTGTCAAACTCCCAGGCCATGCGCACGCGTCCACCCCGAGCATCAAGGCGGCGCCATTTTGCCGATTGGCGCCACAGTGATTCCACGTGAGACATGGCCTTTCGGGGAATGACCCGGCCATGCGCGACGGCGACGAAGATTTTTCTCAGCACGCCGCGTAATTCCCGTGCATCGGTCATTACGCGGTTCTGGTCGGCCGGAGTGCGGGCCAGGTCCCGGGCCTGCTTCAAAGTGATAAGTTCAGCCGTGCGATGCCAGGAGACAAGAACCGGGTAGCTGTTGAGGTATTCCTGTCCAGCTTCCTTTCCGGCCCATGCGTGAACCGTATTGACGTAATTGAGGGCGGGGTGGCCCCCGACCCACTCCAGATTCTCGAGACTTCGGATTGTTTCTGCCATAAACAGCGAGAAGCTCTACGGGAGAAACCAGTGTAACACGCTTGACCGGTTACGACTCGACCGTTAGGATGTAACCTGCAAACATACCGTTAGTGGTTTCAAGCATGCAGCGCAAGATCTCTGTAGTTGGAGCGCCAAGCAGTGCCGGCGCTTACGCACCAGGCCAGGAAAAAGCACCTGACGCTTTGCGCGCCATGGGGCTCATCGAGAAGTTGAGAGCCCATGATCTTGATTTAACGGACCTGGGCAACGTGCCTGGATTTCGGTGGCAACCGGATCTGCAATCACCCCGGGCCATGAATGTCGATGTGGCTGGACGCGTCGCAGAGTCGGTCGCCGATCAGGTTTCGGCAGCCGTCGACAATGGCCGACTCGCTTTAGTGCTCGGCGGTGATTGCACTGTTGAGTTGGGTACTGTAAGTGGAGTGCTACGACAAACCCGGTCGGTGGGCCTTATCTACATTGATCTCGATGCTGATCTGAATACTCCCGGCAGTACCTGCGACGGTGCGCTGGACTGGATGGGTGTGGCCCATCTCCTGGCACTGCCGGAAACCGAGCCGGCGCTGACCGACATTGGACCTCGAACCCCCCTGCTGGATACACAGGATGTACTGCTTTTCGGCATTGATAATGTTACAGATTTCGAACAGGCCATGATTGATCAACACCAGATCTCATCCATCCCATTCGATGAGGTTATCGAGAATCCTGCGTGTGCTTCGAAGTCGGCACTGGAATCCTGGGCGAACCGTTACGAAAGTTTTCTGGTGCATCTGGATGTAGACATCCTGGATTTTGCGCACTTCCCCATCGCGGAGAACGTAAGAAGAAATCGCGGGTTGCGGTTCCACCAATTGGAAACCGTGCTGCATATTCTGCTGAAGGCACCAAATCTGACCGCAGTTACTATCGCCGAGATCAATCCTGACCACTGCGATTCAGGTCACTCCACCATCACCCGCCTTGCGCAGAGCATCGCATCAGCACTCTCAGTATCGACCCGGACCAGTAGTTTGTAGCGGCTTTTCCCCTGCGTGTGTAGACACTCAGGAGGATGTGGTTTCCGGAATCGTGACTTCGGCGAATGATTCAAAGACGCTGCCGGCCGACTCCCCGTTGGGTCCCCGTACCAGCGCCTCATGCGCAAAAATCTTTCGCGTCGAAGTGTTGATGATCGGCTGAAAGGCCATGCTGAATTCGAAGTCCAGGTCGGCGCCACGAATGCACTCCCCACACCCGAGCTTGCGAAAATCCGGTGGTTGAACTTGCATCTGCATCTTATCCCCAGCTGCGTTCCGCTCGCTTGAAATAGTCCCGCCATGTCTGCGCTCGCGCGCCTTGCTGGAGGCCGGCTCTGAAGCGCTGAATGTCTGCTGATTAGTGATCTCGTTAGTAAATGCAGACA
>SLIZ01000127.1 GCA_007135395.1 Wenzhouxiangellaceae bacterium
ACAACCCCACCGGTCGATTATTGTCCAGGGAGTGGCTGTCTGCCCTGGTCGAGTGGGCGAACAAGCACGGTTTGTGGATTCTCTCCGACGATGTCTACGAGGACTATGTCTTCGATGACGAGCACGTCTACACCCGGTCACTGGCCCCGGATTCGACCGTGTCGGTTCACTCGTTTTCCAAGGCCTACGGGATGGCCGGCAATCGTTGCGGCTACCTGGCGGCACCGTCAGAAGTCATCGAAGCGATCAAGCGTATCGCGACCAACATCAATTATTCCCCTTGTACCGCATCCCAACTGGCCGCCCTGAAGGCCCTGGAGGGCCCGGGCCAGCGATGGGCTGAAGCCGCCCGGGAAAAGTACGCCGTGTTGGGCCGGGAAGCAGCCGAAAAACTGGGCCTGGCGCCACCAAAGGGCAGCACCTTTCTGTTCCCCGATGTGGAGCATGCCCTGGATGATAGGGGCCTGGATGGCTTTCTCGGCGATCTGGCCGAAAAGGGCGTGCTGGTGGCCCCGGGGCCGAGTTTCGGGCCCTATCCGACCAGGGTCCGGCTGTGCTTTACCGCCGCCGAGCCGGATGAGGTAAGGCGGGGGGTGGACATCCTTACCCGGCAAATGAAAACCGGATAGGTCAGACCAGACCCCGGGATCGCCAGCCTTTTATCGACCCCAGGGGCCGAACAGGGCGGTGCCGGAAAGGGCGATACAGCCCGGCACAGTAACCTCCGGGCGGTTTCGGTGGGCAAGCAGCGGGCTCAGGCCCAGGCTTGCCAGCTTCTGCATGGTCCGGTCGGACAGGGCCGTTTCCGTGGCCGGCTGCAAGCGGACCTCGCCATCCTCGTCGAAGCTGAAAGTCGGAAGGTCGTGGAGCTCCACGGGCCGGGCGGGGTCCAGGTTCCATTCGTGGAGCTGAAATTCCAGGCCGAGGGCAAGGGTCAGCCCCAGGGCCGGCGAGCCCCACAGAAGCTGGTCGGGGCCATCGGGGTATTCTTCGAAATCAAAGCTGTCGATGGCCTCGGTGTTCTCTCCCCAGGGCCGGCGCATCAGCAGGCGGGGCAGGGACAGGCTGAGCCATGAGGCCGGCTCGCTTTCCCGCAGGGCCTGCCAGTGCTCGGCGAGAGAAGGATCCGGGAACTGCCATCCCTCCGGTTCGTTGAGCTTGCCCGGGGAAGAACAGCCGGCCAGAGACAGGTCGGCGCCGGCCAGGAACGGGGCACCGGAGGCATTGGCCAGGACGGCCAGGGCGGCCAGGTCCTGGATGTCGGTGGCTGTGGCGGAAAACGAGTACAGGCAGGTCATCATTGACCAGGGTGCATCCGCGCTGCCTTCGGATAACTGTCGATACAGCCGGCTTTGGGCCAGGTCGGAGCCGGCCTGGGCGAGATCGTTGGTCAATTCTTCCCGGCTGGCCTGGAGCAGGCGGATTTCGATGGTCTCGTCGACAAGCTGGGTGACCAGCCACCACAGGCCCAGCCAGTTGGCTTCCAGGGCCTGGAATCGGGAAGCGTGGAGTAGACCGCGCAAGCCTTCGGCCAGTGACTGAGCGGTGGCCTGGCGGTACGGTTCGGTCCCTCTGGTATCGACCACATGGGGGGCGACCAGGTCCTGGATAAGGCCCTTGAGCCCTGCAGACCGGGCCGGTGCAGTCCGGTGGTCGGTGCGACCGCCGATCAGTTGTTCGAAATCCGAATTTTCCGGTTCATCCGGGCTTGTGGCAGCCTCGGTTGCCGGTTCCCTTTCTCCCAGTTCCCGAATCAGCTCGTCTGCCCGGGCCGGGTCACCCAGCCCGCGATAGATTTCGAGCAACCGCCCGAGCAGGGGGGACTGGCGGCAAAGGGAATCGGGATGGAAATCATCGATTTCGTTGAAGTACAAAGTGCCGTGGTCGGGGACTTCGACCGACGGGGCCAGCCGGTTCATGACCGACTCGAAATTGTCGATATCGATTCTGGTCAGACTGCGGCCTCCCAGGGGCTGATCGGCCGGTGTATCGCCCAGCCAGTCGGCCAGGATCAGGATTCGCATGCCGGGAGTATCTGGCCTGGGCCGTGAATCGGGGTTGCCACCAAGATTGAATCTGGCATCTATGGGCATGGCAGGTCTCCAGCAGAAATCCGGAATTCAAAGATAGCACCGTCGAGGCCCGGATTCCGGTCCGGTTTATGAATTCCTCCGACAAGGGCCCTCACGGGGGTGCCCTAACCGATGGTTCTACCATCCTCCGCTGGCACCGCCACCACCCGAGGAACCACCTCCGCCGAAGCCGCCGCCCCCGGCTGAAAATCCGCCGCCGGCGTCGCCCCCGGTTCCACCGCTCTCGGCTGCCTTTGCACCGTAGAAAAGGGCTGCCAGGACAAGCACAACCCACAACAGAAGGGCGATTCCCAGAAGCGTGCTTCCGGTGATCAAGAGAACCTTGCGGTTTTTCGGCAGGAGAAAAGCCAGGCCAAGCGCGGCAACCCCGGCAAGCCCGAGAAAAAGTACGGCCCACAGGGGTAGCGGTGTGGTCATCAACGGGCTTTTATCCATGTTGTCCCAGATGCTTCCCACCCGGGAAGGAATGGAGCCATCGGGACCGATTCGGGCCATCTCCCCAAGGGCTTCGACACCGGCCAGGGTGCCGGCATCGTAATCGTAGATTTCGAATTCCGGGATGATGGCGCGTTCCATGATCTGCCGGGCATGACCGTCCCAGCGCCGGCCCCAGTCACCCCCCAGTTCGATACGCGCCCGGCGATCGTCACGGCTGATCAGGAGCAGGATGCCCTTGTTGTGGAGCTCTCCCTCCGCACCGGTCTTGCCGATTTCCCAACGGTTGAACCAGGAATGGGCAAGCGCGGAAATTCCCCATCCGCCGGCGCCATGGTCAGCCTTGGAACGAATGGTCACGACCACCAGCGCCGTGTCGTGGTCTTCATAGGCAATGCGCTGAACGTCCCCGACTCGGTCCATGGTTTCGGCTTCGAGCAGGTTGGCATGGTCCTGGATGAAATGACCGTCTTCGGGGATGGGCGGAAGGTCGAAGCTGGCCTGGCCTGGGGTCGGCACCAATGCTGTGACGAACAACCAGGTGGTTGCCAGCAAGGCTGCATTTGCAATCGACCCGGGCCACCGTCGAATCACGGAGGATGCCTCCCGGCATCATGGGCGGATTCTTCCGAGGTGCGGTCTTCGATACTGGAACTTCCAATGCTGTCCATGTGTTCTGCATCCACAAGGCGTTGCAGGCGTTCCTGGAGGATCGCGTTGTGAAGTTCCTGTTGCCGGACTTCGTTGCGCAGGGACTTGAGAAGGGATCCGGCCATGAAGATCATCAGGATCATGAAGGGCAGGGCGGCGATGATCGAGATCGTCTGAAGTGCTTCCAGCCCACCGCTAATCAGCAATACTCCGGTGACAAGGATTGTTATAACGCCCCAGCCCAGGCGGATGACCCGGCCCGGGGTCAGCGTACCGCGGCTGGTGAACATGCCCAGTACGTAGGTAGCCGAATTGGCCGAGGTGATGACAAACAGCACTACCAGCACCAGTACCGCCACGCCCAGTAGTTGTCCGCCGGGCAGCAGATACAGGGTCTGGAACAGGGCCGAGCTCATTTCCGCGACTACCGCATCGCCCAGACCGGCACCTTCGAAAAGCTCGAAATAAAGTGCAGAGCCACCGAAGGTGGAAAACCAGAAGATGCTCAGCAGTACCGGCAGGCCGATTACGCCGATGACAAATTCCCGGATCGTGCGCCCCCGGGAGATCCGGGCGATGAAGCTGCCGACAAACGGCGCCCAGGACAGCCCCCAGGCCCAGTAGAAGATGGTCCAGCGTTCCACCCAGTCTTCACCGGTATAGGGTGTCATGACCAGGCTCATGCCCATGAAGTTGGCGAAGTAGTCCCCGATGGCATTGGTCATGGCCGCAGTGATGAAATCCGTCGGGCCGGTGGTAAACACGAATAGCAGAACAAAGGCGGCCAGCACCATGTTGGCATCGCTGATATGCCGAATACCCTGTTCCAGGGGAGCCAGGGCGCAGATCAGAAAGATCAGCCCCACACCACCCAGGATGGCAAGCTGCCTGTCCACGCCGAATTCCATTCCCCCTGTGGTCACAAGGCCGCTGTTGATCTGGATGACTCCAATGCCCAGGGTGGTGGCCACGCCGAATACCGTGGACAGGACGGCCAGGACATTGATTCCGTGGCCGACGGGTCCGTCGACACGACTGCCCAGGCTGTCCCGGAAGGTTTCGCTGATCAGTCCCGGGCGTTGGCGGCGAAACCGGATATAGGCAATCGTAAGGCCCACCAGGGCGAAGGTGGCCCAGAGGTGAAACCCCCAGTGGAACAGGGAGTACTGCATGGCCAGCCCGGCAGCGTCCGGGCTTCGGGGATCGGCCAGTCCCATGGGCGGGTCCACGTAGTGGCTCATGGGCTCGGCCACTCCCCAGAACACAAGCCCGACGCCCATGCCGGCAGAAAAGATCATGCCCAGCCAGGTCGGGTAGGAGAACTCCGGGGCTTCGCCATCGGTACCCAGACGGATGTGCCCGTAGCTGCTGAGGCCCACGCCAATGCAGAAAATGAGAAATCCGGTGGTTGCAAACAGGAAAAGCCAGCCGAAATGACTGGTGACGAAAGCCAGTGCATGGTCGGCGGCAAGCGCCAGGTCGTCGGGTCGTGTGGCACCGGCAACAATAAAGCCGGTAAGCAGGATCAGGGAGATGATCAGGACCCAGGGAGCCCGTTCAAGCAGCCTGCCGGTAAAACCCTGCCCTTTCATCCGATGAACCTTCCGATGACAACGCCGCCAATTATGCACACCCCGGGAGGCTGGATGAAAGGGTCGATGGTCATTTCTTGTTCGGCCAGTTTCAAAGTGTACATCGGCGGTGGTACAGTCTCGGCCTGTCCAATCGAATACTGCGGGATCGTGCCGGAATGAATCGCAATGAGCTTGTCGAGGCGCTGTTCGAGGAGTTCGATACCAACCGGGACGGGGTGATCTCCCGGGGGGAGTTTGTGGAGCTGGTTCGTTGTCTGTTCGGAGAACATGGGGTGGCGACAAGCAGGGAAATTTTCGACGAATTCGACGCCAACCATGACAACGTCATTTCGCGGGACGAGCTGGTTCAACTGGTTATTGAGCACGCGATCTGATGAGTCCCCGGGCGCTGTTTTTTGCCCTGGCCTTTGTCGTTTCGGGTGCTTCCGGGGAAAAGCCGGATTCCTCCGCGGTGGAGCTGATGGTCGAACTGGTCGAGGCGGGGGAAAGCCTGGATTCGATCTGGCCCGATTTTCGGCCCAGCCAGCGGCCCCTGGGCATTTACCGGGAAGACCGGGACCTGTTGCTGCTCAGTTCCCGGCCGCCGACCGGGGCGTTTGTCCCCGTCGATGACGACCGGCTCCAGGGCCGTGGCTGGTACCTGTCCGATGTTTCCGCCCGGCTTCGCGGGAGTTTTGTCATTGCCGTACAAAAGGGCGGGCTGGAGTTTACGGCCATGCGCGACGACGGTGACCTGGCCACCCTGATCCACGAGAATTTCCACCTTTTCCAACGAAGGAACTGGGGCGGCGAAGAGCAGGTCAGCCTGGCCGGCTTCGATGCACAGGACTCGGCGAAATTCCGCATTCTCCTTGAACTGGAAGACGAGGCCCTGATCCGCACCTGGCAGGCGCCGGGATCCGAGCGGCGCCGGGAGCATATGCTGGACTACCTGGCCCTGCGAACCCTGCGCGAGAATGTCATGCCCGACGATCTGGTTGCCGCCGAGCGAATCCTGGAGCGACGGGAGGGCTCGGCGAGATACGTGGACCAGAAAGCGCTTGAAAGGCTTGGCCAGGAAACTACCTTTCGGGGCTCGGACAATGTTCGGGCAATCCTCGAACATTTCCGGGGCGGTGCGATCCAGACGACCATCCGAGCCCGGGCCTATATCAGCGGGGATACCATGGCTGTCAGTCTTGATGACTGGATGCCGGGGGAAGAATGGAAGGCGCGCATGATCGAAGGTGGCGTCTATTTTCCCGACCTTCTGGCCGAAGCCCTTGATGCCGATGCAGGGCAACTGGAAGACCGGGCGGCGGAAGTGAAGGCCTCGGCCCGTTACGATCGCCGGGTTCGACAGATGGAAAGAGACATGGAGTCGGCCCGGGCGGCCTTTGATTTTGCCGATTATCAATGGCAACTGGTTTTCCAGATCGTTTATGACCCGGAAGAGGAGGATCTGCGGGCCGGCTTTACAACATCTGGCTCCATCCAGCACCTGGAAGATGACTGGATGCTGATTCCTGATCCTTCCGAATACACGCTGTCGGGAAGCAACCAGACTTTGAGAATCCAGGGGCATCCGGTACTCAGTCGCACCCGGGAGGTGGAGTCGGGAAAGGTCCGGGAAGCGATTGTTTTGCTCACCGGGCCACCGGAGACTCAAGAGGGTCCGATGGAGCCTGGTGAGTATGAACTGGAGGGCAAACCCTTCGACCAGGCGGGCATCGAGTTCGAGGCCGGACAACCAACGCCGGTATCACTTTATCCGTTTGATTAGTTGGATAAAAGTATCCGCAGGGATTTCCACGGAATCAATAAACGTCCTTACCCTGACCGGCCCTTTGCCGGGATCTTTTGAAAATCCCACTGGCACCCTGTAACCTTTGAAGACGATGACTTCTTTCTGATCGACCCAACAGGAGCAGATTCTGATGAATTTCCCAGTCCGTGGACCCTTGCTTGTCCTGACCTGCCTTTTTGCCCTTGCTGCCTGCGGCGACCAGGATGTCGGAAATGATTCCGAAAACGCTGATGGGTATGTCAGCGCTGATGGGCATGCCGATGAAAGCGCGCATATTGGCCAGTGGGAGGATCTCGCTGAGGGCAGTCGTGGCCAGATGCTCGTGTTCAACGAAGATGGCACCTTCATGATGAGGGCACCGGACGTAGGGGAATCCATTGAAGGTGCCTATGACATCGAATACCGGGAGGACTATGCCGCACTCGACCTACATATTGGTGCTGACAAGGGCCTGATGATCGTGGATTTCCCGGAAGCCGATGTCATGCGCGCCAAGGCCCCGAACCATATGGGCGGAGAGCGACCGACCCATTTCGAGCCCGAAGAGGGAACGGACATCATTCTGCTTACCCGCCGGGAGTAAACGAGCCCGGGCCTGCATCGCCAGATCACCTGGAAATGGCCTGGGTTCGTCAGCCACGCATGTTAACGCAACAGACCAGCACGGTAACCATGTCTGACAAGACTTTATTTCCTGCACGCCTGGCTATCGCCATCGGCTTGCCGCTTTCCTTTCTGATGGCGTCGGCCGTCCAGGCTGTACCCAGTGGATTCGACGAATTTCCCTATACACCCCGGTCGACGATGGAAGGGCTTTCAGACCTTCCCTGTATCGAGGGTATGGCCGGGGATTTTCAGTGTCACGGCGTGGACCTGCTGGCCTATGTCCCGCTGGAAGATATGGGATGCGAAGGTAACGGCAACGACATCTGGGGATGGACCGACCCCGAGACCGGCACCGAATATGCGTTGATGGGATGCAACAACGGTATTGCATTCATGGACCTGAGCGATCCGGAACAACCGGTCCATGTCGGCAACCTGCCTTCCCACACTGAGGGAAGCCTTTGGCGGGACAGCAAGGTCTTTGACGATCATGCCTTCGTGGTCAGTGAAGCAAGCGGCCATGGTCTCAAGGTATTTGACCTGAGT
>SLIZ01000223.1 GCA_007135395.1 Wenzhouxiangellaceae bacterium
TCAGGGACTAGTGTACGCAAGTACGTGGAGGTTCGAGTCCTCTCCTCGGCACCAGATCATGTTCGCTGAAAAGGCCGCCCATGGGCGGCCTTTTTTGTTTTCCTGCCGATCTGTGGTGCCGGGAGGGAGACTCGAACTCCCACGTCGCTAGGACACTGGCACCTAAAGCCAGCGCGTCTACCAATTCCGCCATCCCGGCTGGGTCAGCAAAACACCCTGGTATTCTAACCCGGTTGCCATGCCTATTTCCGGCCCCGGAACTTGCCAGAATGCAGGCTGCCCATGGCCGGCCTGCCCCTGTCCCTTTCCAACCGGTTACAATTTCCTGACATGTGCGGACGCGGCGGATTGAACTATAACTGGGCGGATGTCTGGCAGTTTTTGAGCCTGCCGGACAACCCGCCCGATGGCGGGGTTCGGATTCTGAACCTGTCCCCTTCCCGCCGCCAGGGCGGAGAAGTTCACTGGTCCCGGGTTCCCGTTGTCCGAAACACCCCCCGGGGGCGGGTCCTGGATGAATTGGTCTGGCCCCTGGTACCCCCCTGGTTGCGCGGACAGCTGCCGAAATTCTCCACGGCCAACTGCCGATCCGAGTCCGATCGCCCCTTTGCCGACGTCGTCGCGGGCAAACCCGCATTCCGAAACGCCTGGAAGAAGCAACGACGTTGCCTGGTTCCCTTCTCCCATTTTTTCGAATGGGACCAACGCACCCGGCCCAAACAGCCCTGGCGGGTAGAAGCAGCCCACACCCCGGTTCTCCCACTGGCCGGTCTCTGGGAGCAATCCCCGGGACCGAATGGTTCCCCCCTGGAAAGTTTCACGCTGATAACCACGAGCCCCAACCGGTTGTTGAAGGCCATCGGGCACCACCGAAGCCCGGTGGTGATTGACCGGGAAGACCATGAACAGTGGCTTGCCGGAACCGACGAGGAAGCCCAGGCCCTGCTCGTGCCACCACCAGATGATTTTCTGCGGGCCTGGAAGGTAACAACCCGGGTCAACAACCCGGGATACCAGGAACCCGACCTTCTGCAGACAACTGAGCCCAGAGAAGTGTGATATGTATCACATTTTGCTTGCAATCTGCCCTCCAATCAGAGACCATCCCCTATATAAGGATTAAGGGGGTGAAGATCCTACTCGGCTTGCGGAAATCAGCAACGACCATGACTGGTGTGTCCGGGACAAGTTCGGCAATTCAGGGCAATAATGATAGGCTCGGACGAGCCCCTGGTGTCGGGGCCTTTCAATCCGGAATTCAACCAGTACCGGAAAGGGGTTGTTCAACATGACCGAAAAGCAGCAAACCCGGACGACCCGCACGAATGGGCTTGAACGAAGCCTGGCGTTTGAAAGATTACTTCTTGAGTTGTCCGCAAGCCTGGTTCAATGCCAGCCCGAAGAACTTGACGGGGAAATCAATCGGGCGCTGGGTCGGCTGGGCCACTTCCTGGGTGCTGACAGGGCCTGTCTCTACAGGCTTTCGACGGCCGGAGCAGGACCGGTCGGGTCCCTGGCGTGCACCCATGCATGGCAGGCGGCCGATTCCGGACCCGAGGCCGATGGCAACGAGGATCCAATGGATCTGCATTCCTGCCCGAAACTTCTGCAGGAATTCTGTCTGGGCAACGGAATCCAGGTGACAGAACTGGAAGCGCTGGCCGACACCAAGAGACAGGAGCTTGAACGCCGGGGGATTCATTCCATGCTTCTTGCCCCGGTCTCCCGAAGCAATCAACGCGCCGGCTTCATCGTTCTGGGTTCAGGGCGGGGTGCTATCGACTGGCCGGAGGAAGCCCTGACCGGCCTCCGGGTTCTGGCCCGGATCTGTCTGAGTGCCCTGGACGGGCAGGAAATGGCCACCACCCTGAACCGCCTGGCCTTTCACGACCCGCTGACCGACCTGCCCAACCGCAAGCTGCTTCACGACAGGCTCAGTCGTGCGCTGGCCAGGAACCGCCGGGCAGGACGACGCCTGGTTGTTCTGTTGCTGGATATCGACGATTTCAAACTGGCCAACGACAACCTGGGTCATGCCGGCGGTGACCGGCTACTTTACAAGATTGCCAGCCGGCTCAGGGAAGTCACCGAAGACTGTGACACCGTTGCACGTCTGGGCGGTGATGAATTCGTGATCGTTCTGGAGAACGCCCGCACCGGTCAGGCCGAGGCGATGGCCAGAGCCATCCTTCAGCGGCTGTCCGATCCGATGGAAATCAACGGCCAGACCATGGTCATTCACCCGAGCATCGGAATCAGCGATTCCATGGGTGATGAACTGCAACCCGAACAGCTTTTGCAAAACGCAGATGTGGCCATGTACGCGGCCAAGGCGGCCGGAAAGAATCGTTTCGAGTTTTTTGATTCCACAATGGCCGAGGGAACCGACCGGGACTTGAGCCTCCGATATCAGCTCAGCGAAGCCATTGAAAACAACGAGTTATCGATACTATTTCAACCACGAGTTACCCTGGCGACACGAACCATTGCCGGTGCCGAAGCACTGATCCGCTGGAAACATCCCACTCGCGGCTTGTTGCAGCCGGATGATTTCGTGGGTTTTGCCGAGCGCTCCGAACTCATTTGCGCCCTGGATCACTGGGTGCTTCACCAGGCCGCCGAACAGGCAGCCGAGTGGTTTCAGAGCAATCCGGATTTTGTACTGTCGGTCAACCTGTCGGCCCGGGAGCTGCACGAGACCTATCGCATGGACCAGTTGATCCAGGCGATCCATGAAAGCGGGATACCGGTCGACCGGCTGGAACTGGAGCTGACCGAGAACCTGTTGATGAAAAATGTCGGCCAGGCCAGCGAAAATCTGGATGCACTGAAAAAAGCCGTACCGGGCCTGCGTTTTGCGATTGATGACTTTGGCAGTGGCTATTCTTCACTTAACTATCTCAGGCAACTGCCCATCGATACGCTGAAAATGGACCAGGTCTTTACCCGGGATCTGGGCCGGAAGAATCCGCGGGGCCGGGCCATTGTTCGGGCAATCATCGAGCTGGGCCACGCCCTTGAACTGGCCGTCGTCGCCGAGGGTGTACGGACCGGAAAGCAGGCCATGTCGTTACAGGAGCTGGGGTGTGAGCAGGGTCAGGGCTATTTCTTCTCCTCGCCTGTCAGCCAGACGGAGCTGACTGCAATGATTGCCAGCGAAAACATAGAAAAACGTACCATCTCCCGGCTTTGAAGGGCGGAGCAACTCCCCACAGTTTCGGCCTGGTAGTCCACGGGGTACACTAGCTACACTTGGAATAACCGCAGGCCAGGCAAGTATGGCATCCGTCCATCAGCACCATGGCCTTTGTATGGCACTTGTGGCAGAGGGTGGCCGAGGCGGGATAGGAACTTTCCGATTCGACGGGATTTTTTAGTGTTGTAGCCGAGCCGACTTCACTCAGCGTTTTTTTGTCCGTCGTCTGCTGCTCCCTCGCCTCCACCTCGGCCCTTTTCTGTTGCAGCATGAGTTGCTGCTGCTCACTCAATTCGTCGGGCTCGAGCAGCCCGATACGCTTGAGGTGATGCTCGACCACCATGCCGATATCGGCCACGATGGACGGGACAAAGCGCCCTCCGGGCTTGAAATATCCACCCTTGGGGTCAAATACCGCCTGCAGTTCCTCGCATAGAAAGGTGACATCCCCACCCTTGCGAAACACCGCGGACATGACCCGGGTCAGGGCAACGATCCACTGAAAGTGATCCATGTTCTTCGAATTGATGAAAATTTCGAAGGGACGGCGCTGCTCGTGTTCGGTGCCCGGATTGAGCACGATGTCGTTGATGGTCACGTACATGGCGTGATCATCCAGCGGCGTACGAATCTTGTAGGTGGCACCTTCCAGACACTCCATTCCCTCGGGGCGCTCGAGTTTTTCGTGCATGCGGATCACATCCGCAAGCCCGCCCTTTTTCTCCACTTCACCGGCCTTGGGATCGGTTTTTTCCTTGACCTGGTAGTCAACAATTTTCTTGTCGATACGAATCGTCATCTTCAAATCTCCACTGGCGTCATGCAGGAACGGCTCAGAACTTGCCGTAATAGCCTTCCTTCAACGCATCAAACAGGTTGGCGGCGGTGTGCGTCTCGCCATCGTATTCCACTTGTTCATGGCCCTTGAGCTCGACCGTGCTGCCATCTTCAAGCTCAAAGCAATAGGTCGTGTTCTCCAGGTCCTTGTCGGTCACCAGCACACCCTGGAAGGCCTGGGGGTTGAACCGGAAGGTGGTGCAGCCCTTGAGCCCCTGCTCGTGGGCATGCAGATAGATGCCCTTGAAATCCTCATAGGGATAGTCCGTGGGGACATTGGCTGTTTTTGAAATCGACGAGTCGATCCACTTCTGGGCAGCCGCCTGTATATCCACATGCGCCTTGGGCTTGATACTCTCGGCAGTGATGAAATTGTCCGGTAGCTGCTCTGCCGGGTCCTCGCTGTAGGGCATGGCCCGTTCGTTGACCAGGGTCCGGTAGGCCAGCAGTTCGTAGGAGTACACCGACACCTTTTCCTTGGACTTTCGACCTTCCCGGATCACGTTGCGGTTGTAGTGATGGGCAAAGCTGGGCTCGATGCCGTTGGAGGCATTATTGGCCAGCGACAGGGAGATGGTCCCGGTGGGTGCGATCGAGGTGTGGTGGGTGAACCGGGCACCGGTTTCGGCAAGCTGCTCGACCAGCTTCGGATCCACCGCGGCGATCTTCTGCATGTAACGGCTGTACCGGGCGTGCAACACCCGCCCCTTGACCATGTCTCCGGGGCGGAACCCATCGGCTTTCATTTCCGGACGCTTGCGCAGGAGTTCCGGTGTGACTTCGAACTCGTCTTCCATGATTGGTGCCGGCCCCTTCTCCCGGGCCAGCTCCAGGCCTTCTTCCCAGCCGGCTACCGCCATCTCCCGGGCAACCTTTTCGGTAAACTCCAGCGACCCGGGCTCACCATAGGTCTCTCCCAGCATGGTAAGCGTGGAACCCAGACCCAGAAAACCCATCCCGTGACGGCGCTTGTAGGCGATTTCCCGGCGCTGGTTATCCAGCGGGAGTCCGTTGATTTCGACCACATTGTCCAGCATCCGGGTAAATACCCGGACTGCCCGGCGGTATTCATCCCAGTCAAAACGGGCCTTGTCGGTGAATGGATCTTCGACAAACCGGGTCAGGTTGACCGACCCGAGCAGGCAGGCCCCGTAGGGGGGCAGGGGTTGCTCACCACAGGGATTGGTCGCCCGGATGTTCTCGCACCACCAGTTGTTGTTGTCCTCGTTGATCCGGTCGACCAGGATGAAGCCGGGTTCGGCGTAATCGTAGGTCGAGGTCATGATCATGTCCCAAAGGCGCCGGGCAGGAACGGTCTTGTAGATCCGGCAGGCCACCAGGCCTTCCTCGTTGGATACGTAGCCTTCGGTAATCGGCCACTCGCGCCAGATCACCTGCTCGGGATCGTTGACATCCACCTCGCCGATTTCGCTTTCGAGTACCGGGAATACCAGCGGCCAGTCTGCCCGGTCGCGCACGGCCTGGATGAACGCATCGGTGATCAGCAGGGAGCAGTTGAACTGGCGCAGTACCCCGTCTTCACGCTTGGCGCGAATGAAATCCATCACGTCCGGGTGGGAGACATCGAATGTAGCCATCTGGGCCCCCCGCCGGCCACCGGCGGAGGATACGGTAAAGCACATCTTGTCGTAGATATCCATGAACGACAACGGCCCGGAGGTATAGGCGCCCGCCCCTGATACATAGGCACCCCGGGGGCGAAGCGTGGAAAACTCATAGCCGATCCCGCATCCGGCCTTCAGCGTCAGGCCGGCTTCCTGGACCTTGCTGAGAATGGCGTTCATGGAATCGCCGATGGTGCCCGAAACAGTGCAATTGATGGTCGAGGTAGCCGGCTTGTGTGCCTGGGCGCCCGCGTTGGAAGTGATCCGGCCGGCCGGGATCACACCCCGTCGAAGTGCCCAGAGAAACTCCAGGTACCATTTCTCCTGCTTGTCCGGCGTGATTTCAACATCCGCCACGGCCCTGGCGACCCGCTTGTAGGTATCGTCGATGGTTTCATCGACCACCTCCCCGGTCTTGGTCTTCAGGCGGTACTTCTTGTCCCAGATGTCCTTGGACGCTTCCTGGAGGGGGATTTCTGCCATTGCTGCGGTCAGGGATTGTGCTGAAACACTCATTCCGGGAACCTCTTGAAAAAATTCGATTAATTATGATTAACACAACTTGTTGGGCCAGATCTCCCTGTCAGGCACAACATATTGTGTGCCATCTTCCCGGGTTTGAGTTGATCTGTCAACTGAATTCGGCCCCCGTCGGCGGGCCCTGGAGGCCTCCGGCCCCGTCGAAACCCAGCTGCCGCCAGGCCTCGTAGACGGTCACGGCAACCGTGTTGGCGAGGTTCAGGCTTCGCCCACCGGGCACCATGGGTAATGTGAGGTGGCGACTGGAAGGAATGGATGTTCGGACCGAGTCGGGAACTCCGATGGTTTCATTGCCAAACAGGAGACAATCCCCGGGCTGGAATCGAAAATCGCTGCAGCGGACCTGCCCACGGGTTGTCAGCAGGCTCCAGCGGCCCTGAAGTTGCTGTCGGGCCGTCCGGAAATCCCGATGCCGTGCAACCCTTGCCCACTCTCCGTAATCCAGCCCGGCACGGCGCATACGCCTGTCGTCCCAGGCAAACCCCAGGGGTTCGATCAGGTGAAGGCTGGCGCCGGTATTGGCGCAGAGGCGAATGATGGCTCCGGTATTGGGAGGAATCTCGGGCTGGTACAGAATCACATTGAACACGGACACTCCCCAACGCCAGGAATCCGGTCTGACGATAGCATTTCAGGCCATTGCTGGTGGCTCACTAATCCGTTTCGGCCTTCTGCTCCCGTTCCATGAGGATGCGCACGCCCTTGCGCGGGCTCCAGCCGCGGCAAAGAATCCCGTGGACCTGCTCGGAGATCGGCATTTCCACCGCAAAGCGGTCTGCAAGCCGGGCCACTTCTTCGGAAGTCTTGATTCCCTCAACAACCTGGCCTATTTCCGCCACTGCCTCTTCGACGGATTTGCCCTGCCCCAGTGCCAGACCGAGTCGACGGTTACGCGACAGATCACCGGTGCAGGTCAGAACCAGATCCCCCATGCCTGCCAGGCCGGTCAATGTCCGGGCATCGGCACCCATCGTCTCGCCCAGGCGCATCATCTCCGCCAGTCCCCGGGTAATCAGGGCCGCCCGGGTATTCGACCCCAGCCCCATGCCATCGGCAATGCCGCAGGCAATGGCCAGAACATTCTTGACCGCCCCACCCAGTTCGGCGCCAACGATGTCGGCTGTGTAATAGGCCCTGAAATTGCTGCCGTGAAACATCCCGGCCCAGTGCTTTCCGAATTCCGGTTCCGTGGCACCCACGGTGACCGCCGTGGGCAGGTTGGCCGCAACCTCCCGGGCAAAGGATGGACCCGTGACCACGGCCAGGGGCACGGAAGTACCCAGGGCCTCGGCGGCGACCTCGTGCAGTAACCGGCCACTGCCTGGCTCGAATCCCTTGGATGCCCAGGCCACGCCGGACCCGGCCGGCACCAGGGGCTGCAGCCCGGCGACGGTATCGCCAAAGGCGTGACTGGGGGTGACCACCAGAAAGTCCCGGGCTCCCTGGACGGTTTCA
>SLIZ01000062.1 GCA_007135395.1 Wenzhouxiangellaceae bacterium
ACGATGACCCACAGATGCGTGCGAGGCTGGAGTCTCGGGTTCGTCAGTATGCCGACTCTCAGGGCAACCTCCCCGACGGTGACACCGCTGACTGGGCGGCGCGCTCGTTCCTCTCCAGTGAAGGCGTGAACTACGTCTCGGCGCGCAGTGCCTACGGAGGATCAGGACTCAAGCCTGCCACGCTCGGTGCGCTCACAGGTGGTGCGGTCGCCGTGGGGACGGCCGCTGGAGCCGTGGTGCTGGGGTCCAAGGCCATCGACTCCTACGCCACCGACGTCGCGGCCTACGCGATGGGGCTCAATCCACGGATGCTGCGCGAGGTTCGCCGGGCGGTCCAGATGACTCAGGAGAGCACTGACTGGACGAGCCTTGCTCGATCCCTGGCGATGGGCTGGGACCAGGATCTGGTCAACGAGCACGTCGTCATCCCCTACACCACGGACCTCCTCTCTCGTACCACGGGCGTCACCGCACGAGCGGCGTGGCGCGGCGCGCGCTCCGGGCTCTTCCACTCCGAACGGGAGGAAGTAGGCGACCTGGGAGAGCTGAACGACTGGGTGGGCAACTACATGGGCCGGGTCGCCGAGACCCAGGGCAATCTGCTCATCCGCACCCTTCGTAGCGTTGTGGACCGCTCAATGCGGGAAGGTGACACTCCGGGGATCCTGCGCCGCAAGATGATGCGCTCGTGGAACTTGTCCCCACGTCATGCACAAGCAGTGGACAACCTGCGTGCGGGGCTGAAGCGTCAGGGAGTCAAGCGCCCCCAGATCGAGCGCCAGGTCGCCACCCAGGCGCGCAGGCTGCTCGACTCGCGGTTGCGCTCTCTGTCCCAGACCGAGGTGATGACGGCCTTCAACCTCGGGCGTGAGCACCAGTGGCGTCAGGACGTGCTCGATGGGCTCATGGCTCCCGACACGGTGAAGATGTGGGTCACGGCTCGCGACGAGCTGGTGTGCCCGACCTGTCGGCCCATGGACGGCGAGATGATGGCGCTTGGCCAGCAGTTCATCGGCCCGGCCGGGCAGGTCTTCGTCCCGCCGATCCACCCTAACTGTCGCTGCCTGGTCATCCCGGTCTCGGCCCACGAGGCGGAGGTCGCGAACTTCAGCGACTCCTTCGCGATGCTCTTCCCCAAGAACCAGCAGGTCGCCAAGCACATGGGGCCGGGTCCACATCCCGGATCAGGTACGCCGCAGATCGTCCATTCTGGGGGAGAGGCTGCTGAGGACGTGAGGATGGCGGCGTACCTCAACTCTCTCGACCAGGAGCACCTCGACCCCGAGGAGTTCATCGACGAGTTCGGACCTCGCGCCAAGAAGTTCTACGAAGGCGTCATGCAGTGGGCGACGTCGTTCGACGATGTGGCACAACTTCGCGCGATGCTCGATGGTGACGAAGACCCCAGCAAGGTGCGCAAGCAGCGCAAGGACACCGAGGCGCTCCAGCGGCTGGCTGAAGTGGTCCATCGCGCTCCCTCGAACACCCCTGAGCTGTATCGCGGCATGGCTATCAAGGCTCCGATGAATGAGGTCAAAGAGATGTTCCCGAAGGGGGATGTCTACAACCCGACCATCGCATCGTTCACTACGGACAAGCAACTCGCCGAGATGTACGCGGTCGAGAATGTGATCAAGCCTCTCCGACGTGGGAATGTCAGTGTGAATCTGATCCTCTCCGAGGGCGCGCGAGGTGTTCATATCGAGCCACTCTCACGCAACGAGTTCTCAATCCTCGGAGATCTCAGCGAGTGGGTGGTCGCGGACGATCTCGTCGTCGAAGACGTGGATGTCAGGGATGACCACCACATTGACGTACATCTACGTCCTGCGAGCGTGGCGAAGTCTCAGCACAACGAGATGGTCTCTGCGCTGCTGGAGTTCCCGTTCTACGCCCTTCACGATGTCTCCAAGCACCTCGCTGGTACCGAGCACGATCACGACCAGAGCGAGCACGCGGGCGGTGGTGAGAGTGAGGGCTTCACCATCCCCGGAAGCACGTGGCTTGGCGCTGGAGTAGCCACAGCGATGGCGGGCGTAGGGATCATCGCTCTACGCCGTCTGCCGATGGGCGTGAGCATCGTCCCGGATCGCGTGGCACGCACGACCACGAGACGAGACTCGCTGCTCTCTGGAGAACTGGACAAGATCGCCACGAGGATGAACCGGGGCGAGAACCCCAACGTCCCGTGGGTCGAAGAAGCCGTTGAGATGACCAAGGGCTCGACCACAGGGCTTCGTGCTGGCTACGAGGGCGGGTCGCTGCCCAACTCCCTGTGGCGCTTCTCGGAGATGGTGTCGAAAGCCCCCTCGGCCAACCGCCCACTCCAGCGCGGGATGTTCCAAGTCGATGACGCGGTCTACAACTCATACCAGACCGGGCGGTCGTTCACGCTCGCGCCGTCCTCGTTTGCCTCCGATCCCAACGTCGCTCGGGCGTTCAGTGGTCAAGGGCAGTTCAGCTCCCTGCCCAAGAACTCTGTGGTCATGCACGCGGATAGCAGTACCCGTGGCCTGCAAATCGAGCAGGTGTGGGCTCAACTGCGCAACATGCCAGCGTCACTGAGCGAGTCCGAGTATCTGGTTTCTGGGGCATTCCGTATTCGTCGGGTGCAGGACGTCGATGGGATCCGTCACGTCTACCTGACCCAGACTGGTCGGCTGGACTACGGCACTCGTGCGCAGTGGGTTGCCAAGGTGATCGCCGACGTGAGCAAGCACTTGGGACCGGGTGATCATCCTTCTGGGTCTTCACAGGACGTTCACGGATCGGGTGGCGACAACTTCTTGTCGAACCTGGACACCGAGTGGCGACCGTCTGCTGCCGAGTCCATGGGCGCAGGTCTCGCTGCTGCCACTGCACTCGCGACACGCGGGCGCATTCGTGGGCGACTCCGCCCCAACGTCTACAACCAGATCCAGGGAGGAGTGCCGAGCCGTGCGCTGGACCGGAGCCTCCGCCGGACCTTCGAGACCAACGCGGCCGGGATGCGAAGTGAGATCAGCAGCATCCGGGTGGGAGATGCCCCGCACCACACTGCGTCATTCCAGGCCCTGGCCGAGACCATGGGAGACGGTGGTCGCCTCGCCCAGCAGATGCAGCGCTTCTTCACCCGGCGCAACAACATCCGGGTCGAGGGCGTGGTCCGGGACGCCAACAACGCTCAGGTCGGGACCTTCGACGTAGCCATCGACCCACGCACCCGCGAGGCGTTCCAATACGGGATGTTCCTCGAACCTCGGGTCCAGGGTGGCGGGTTCGCTGGGCAGTGGACGACCCACGTCGGGACGAGGTTCGTGGAGACCGGGATCAACCGTGTGGGTGCGCTGGCCTCCTCAGATGTGGGTGGCTACGCCTGGGCTGCGAGAGGGTTTGAGTGGCGATACGGCCCCTCTCCGTGGGTGATGCAGTCCGTGGAGGCGGTACGGCAAGGTCAGAATCAGTTCATGCGCAACCTTCACCCCGAGACCATGCGCGAGATCGAGTCGGTCTCCCGTCGGCTCAAGACCGGGTTCGTCACTACGAGGTTTCCCTCGCCCCAAGAGATCGCCAACATTGGGCGCAGTCGTCCCTACACCCACCCGAGGACTGGGCGCGAGACATGGGCCGGACGTGAGATCATGCTGGGAACTCAATGGCACGCCTCGCTGAACCTGCGCCAGATCCGTCGCATCCTCCAGCAGGAAGGAGCGCTGTAGATGTACGAGCGCACCGACATCGACAAGCGTGTCATCCAGATCCCCGAGCATGAGCGCGATGGTGTGATGGTCACGGCCCACAGTCGCCGGATCGGGCCGGACAAGGGCGATGGGCTCGACTGGAAGACAGTCGGATTTGGAATCGCAGCGGCAGCACTGGCGATCCCTGGCTATCGCGCGCTCCGGGCCGTCAACAACATCCAGTTCAGGATCCCGCCACTGGACATGCCCCCAGTAGCGCGTCGGAACCCGGTCCAGGCACGAGATCCAGGATGGCATGAGTGGTCAAGGGCCCTCGTAGATCACGACTTCCATCTCTTGAACTCATTGGACTCGGGTGCGTCGATCACATCTGACGTGGTGTTCGACCCCAGGGCGTATCAGCACCTCCAGGGTCGGAACTATCCCGAGACCTTGCGCAACGTCGAGCGAGCGATCAAGGGACGTCCTGTCGAGCACGGGTTCATGATCGATGAAGGCAACGGGACCATTCTCGCGGCCTTCCGAGGTCGTCAGAACGAAGTCGCCACTACTGTCCCCACAGAGCACTTGCTGGCCGATCTCAGCGACATGCGGAATGTCGTCTTCACGCACAATCATCCCTACCACACTCCCCTCTCTCCTGATGATGTCCGATCGCTCTTCGGACAGCGGATCAATGGTGTTCGGGCGGTAGAGCCCGACGGGAACGTCACTATGTTCCGCGCAGATCAGCGCGCCATCTACTCGCGATCGCAAGAAGAGGCAGTAGCGATCAGCGGTGATTTCATCGAGATGGCCACCAAGCAGGTGAACTGGCTTGAAACCAATGCCAAGCGGGCCGGGGTCTGGGGTGATCTTCAGAGGGGTGAGTTCTCACCTGCTGTGATCAGGTTCTTCGACAACAACCAGGCGTATCGTCGCGAGTACACCAGTGGCTATCAGAGGATGGCTGATCGACACTCGCACCTCTTCTCGTTTGAACAGTTGGGACGGGTAGTGAAGATGATCAGCAAGCACCTGCGAGGCGAACACGACCAGAAGAAGCACGACCCCACCAAGGGGGAGGGATCGCGCTCACACCGTGCCGAGGGCCTTCAGCAAGCCGCGAGTGGTGCTCCAGGGTGGCTCAATCCCGACACGGTGGACGCGGCCATCTACGGAGCCATCGGCGGTGGTTCTGCGGCCCTCGCGCGCCACTACATGACCCGCAACCGCGTCCTGGCCACGGCCTATGGCGTCTACGCCCTGGGATCGCTCGCGGCAGGTGGGACGAGCCTGCATTCTGGGCTCTCGAAGGCAGCCAAGACCAACCCCCTGAAGATGGTTGTCGATGCACTGACCCAGATCACCGGGGTGGATGACGAGACCCTGATCGAGGATCTGGGGCATTTCATCATCGCCAACGAGATCGGGCCGGACGAGATCGACGAGGAGTTGATCGGGGAGTTCATCGAGTCCTACAACGGAGTCGGCGACGTTGGTAAGGCCGACTCTTACGCTGATGGGATGGATGACATCACGCTCACTGGCGACATCGCCAAGGTCGACAAGGAGCACCGCCAGGTGTTCGGGTGGGCGTCGGTGACCGAGCGCAACGGTGAGCCGGTCGTGGACCTTCAGAAGGACTACATCGGCACCGATGACCTGGAGCAGGCTGCCTATGACTACGTGCTCGACTCTCGTGTGGGCGGGGAGATGCACCAGCGCGTGGGCAAGTCCTCGCCCAAGCATGTGGCGACACTGATCGAGTCGTTTGTGGTCACCCCCGAGAAGGTCGAGAAGCTCGGCCTTCCTCCTGGCTCGCTGCCCAACGGGTGGTGGATCGGCTTTCAGATCCCCAAGGACGAGACCGGGGACCAGATCTGGGGTGACGTGAAGAAGGGCAAGTATGCCGGGTTCTCGATTCACGGTGTGGGCAAGCGCCTGAAGAAGAACCGCTCCGAGATCGGCAAGGGTGTGATGACGCGCTCGAAGCCCGAGTACAAGGCATGGCTCAAGCGTATGAGCGAGGTCTCCGGGATCACTCCCGAGGCCATCGATGCGGATCTCAAGGAGTGGATCTCCTCGGAAGGGCTGCAAGATCCTTCCGATGACGATGTCCACGACTTCCTCACCACTGCCTATGGCGATGATCAGGGTCATGAGGTCGAGAAGCACCTGATCGGTCGTCACAACCAGAAGAAGCACGACCCCACCAAGGGAAGCGATCACTCCCGTTCGGATCACTCCACGGCCAGCGGCGCAGCCGTCGGTGGTGCTGCGGCGGGTGGTGCCACGGCAGCGGCGACACGGGCCACTACCTCAGCCCCTCTCTGGGGCGCGATGACGCCGGGAAGCCGTTTCGGCCCTGCTGCGGCCGTCGGTGGGCTCGGTGCACTGGCTGGTGGTGCCATCGGCGCTCGTCGCGGAGCATCAGGGCGGGATCAGGCTGTCCAGCAGGTTGGCCAGCAAAGCCAGGGCCAGGATGAGGCCGGAACGCTCCAGCAGCTCTCCAACGAGAGCGGGATCCCCGTCCAGCAACTTCAGGCGTTTGCCCAGCAGACCGGGCAAGATGCCACCCGTATGTACATGGACTGGCAGAAGATGCGTGACCGGGGATCTCTCCAGGACATGCGCGAGGTCGGAGGCAAGATGGGACAGCAGGCACAGAACCAGGCCAACCTCCACCGCCAGCACGCGCAGCAGGCCGAGACTCACGACGATCAGAAGATCCGCAAGGCGCTCTACGCCAAGGCCGCTGAATACGCCGAGACGACCGAGGAGTTCTGGGAGTACGTCGGTGAGGTCCAGAAGCACCTCATCGGGCGTCACGAGCAGAAGGACCACGACCCCACCAAGGGCAAGTCGACTCGCGGATTCCACTCTCGTGATGACCACCAGGGGATCATGCGAAGCGGGCGTAAGGCCCAGCGTCGCAACGAGTACAAGTTCCATGGTGGCGATCTGGTCGACCCGGACAACTTCCGCTCTCCCGAAGGACTCCAGCGCGAGAAAGAGAGCCTGGTGGCGAGGATGAAGGAGGCCCAGGAGCGCGGCAAGAGCACCAAGCCATACGAGAACGCACTGGAGATGGTCGAAGAGTCATCCAACGCAGCGTGGATGAAGGACGGCAGTGGTCACCCCGAGTTCGGCGCTGACATCGATGCCCCAGGGATCAATCTCGGCCATGTGACTGGTGAAGAGGTAGACCAGATCATGCGCTCCGAAGCTCTGGCAGATCGCGCCAAGCAACTCGAAGGCGGTTCGCGTCGCAAGCTCCTCGAAGAGATGGAGGCGTTCGCTGATCATCTCGACGAACAAGAGCGTCGCCAGGTCGGGAAGAACCAGCCGAAGAAGCCGGGCTGGGAGACCAAGTGGTACCCCAAGCGCCCACGACGGAAGCCGGTCGACCCGAACAAGATCTACAACGAACGACGCCACCAGCGGCGGAAGCTGAACAAGCGCGCGCTGACAGATCGTGAGCGCGAAGTTCTCGCGAAGTACCTGGGGAGGTAGCCCGGATGCCCGAAGATGAAGTCACGCAACTGTCCGACCTCGACATCGATGAAGTGTCCTTCGTCGACCGGGGTGCGAACCCCTACGCGAAGGTGTTGATCCACAAGCGCGACGAAGAGGGTGAGGAGGAAGAGATCGAGGAGGCCAGCAAGGCAGATCCAGGCTCGACGGACCTCAGCACCAAGGGCGATGACGAGGAAGATGAGGACAAGCCCAAGAAGACCTCGTACAAGAAGTCGCTCTGGGATCGACTCATCTCCAAGGTCTCGGACAAGGAGTTCACGACAGGCTCCGAGGGTGATGGCAACCTCACGCACATGAGTGATGACGTGACCAAGGCCGCAGGGATGAACCTCCCATTCGGCTTCCAGCAGCAGGGACAGCCTGCCCCTGGTCCCCAGGGTGGCTTTGCTGCTGGTCCCCAGGCGTTCCCTGCCGGGCAGATGGGCCAGCAGATGCCC
>SLIZ01000148.1 GCA_007135395.1 Wenzhouxiangellaceae bacterium
GAAGGCCCCCAGGGTGAGACGGGTCCGGAAGGCCCCCAGGGTGAGACGGGTCCGGAAGGCCCCCAGGGTGAAACGGGCCCCGAAGGTCCCCAGGGTGAAACCGGTCCGGAAGGTCCCCAGGGCGAAACAGGCCCACAAGGCCCCCAGGGTGACACTGGCCCGGAAGGTCCACAAGGCCCGGAAGGCGCCTCGCCGTTTACCCTGTCGGGTAACGATGCTGTCTATACGCAGGGCAACGTCGGTATCGGTACGACCTCGCCGAGCGCACCCCTCCAGGTGGCGGGAGCGGGGATTTTCGGGCGAAACTCCAACATTGCCAGTGGAATCGACAGTTTCGTGTCCGGTGGCTCTTTCAGTGCCAATACGGCTTCCGGGGACGATTCTTTCGTCGGCGGCGGTTCAAACGTCGAAGCCAGTGGTCGAGAATCTGCCACGCTGGGCGGCGACGGCAATTCGGCCAATGGTCGGGGGAGCGTTGTGGCTGGCGGTGAACAGAACCTGGCCAGTCAAGCTTCCAGCGGGGTGTTTGTCGGGGACGTCAATGAGGCCAGCGCCAGCCTCGCGGCGGTGCTCGGCGGGTCTCTTAACACGGCAAGCGGGGTTGCCTCGGCAGTGGCCGCGGGTATAGACAATACTGCCAGTGGCAATAGTTCATTCATTGGTGGTGGCTCCAACAACACCGCCTCAAGCCCCAACAGCGCGACCCTCGGCGGTATCGACAACCTGGCGATTGGCGACAACAGCCTGGCCTTCGGCAGGTCGGCCCGCGCCGAGCACGACAACAGTTTTGTCTGGTCCGCAGCCGGCGAGCGCGGTGCCGGTTCCACCGCGCCCAACCAGTTCGTGGTCGGTACCACCGGTGCGGTTCGTTTCGTGACCGACCCGGACCTCGATGCCGGGGTGGTCCTCGCCCCAGGCGGAGGCGCCTGGACGGCGATCAGCGATCGCGAAGCCAAGAGGGCCATCGAGGATATCAAGGGCCGCAGTGTGCTGGAGAAGGTTCGACAGCTGCCGATCAGCGAATTCAGTTACAAGAGCCAGGACGAGGCCATTCGCCATATCGGCCCCATGGCCCAGGACTTCCATCCGTTGTTCGGGCTGGGGGAGGACGAGCTCGGTATCAGCGCCATGAACCTGGCCGGGGTTGCCCTGGCCGCCATCCAGGGCCTTTCCGAGGAAAACCGGGAACTGAATGAGCGTGTCGATGAACTCGAGGATCGCCTGGCCGCCCTGGAGGCGCTTCTGGAGGATGCCGCAAGCGGTGATTGACGGGCACGGCGCGTAGTCGGAACCCCGTCTGTTGCTCCGTGACATTTATCCATAGGTACCCATGGCAACACCCAGCATCACACCCGTCGGACTTCCGGCGGGGGTTTCATGGATACGAATCGGTCGGGGAAAATCCGACGTTACCGGCCACCATGCGGGTAAGCCGAACCTGGCGTTGTTTTTCCAGTCAATACTTTACCGCCGGACCGGCAGGCCAGGAACTCAGACCTTGTAGCGCAAAACGGCAGCCAGGGAGCTGCCACCGGGGATGTCGGCCTTGCGTTCTCCAATCACCTTTCCACCCATGACCAGGGTTCGGCCGGCGATTTCATCCACGATGCCGTAAGTATCGGCACCCTCCTTGTCGTCGAAGGTCACTTCTCCGTTTTTCTCATCGATTCGACCAATCACGACTTCGTCGATGTCCACGACCAGGGTGTCGACGGCGCCGAAGGTGGCAGCACGGGCAGCCGTGGCAATGTCGCTTGTCGCCCGTCCCTCATTTTCACGTTCGCTATAAAGGGCCTTGAAAGCCTCGATGGACGCCTTGTGATGCCGGTCGAGGATTGGACGGGCGGCGGCATCCAGTTCATGCTCCGGAATGCGTACCGGGCTGGTTTCGATCACTTCCGGGGAAAATTCCGGGTAGGTATTGACCGACCGGTAGATCGACAGCAAAGGCTCTGTTGCCGCCAGAATCAATGGCTCGTGGCGACCTGACAATACCGGCCGCAGGGCTGCGTCGACCATACGGCAGAACTTGCGAAGATACACTTTCTGGCCTTCGCTGCCGTGCTGGCGTCCAGAGGAGTGCGATCGGGTATTGACCGTTGCAGTTCCGACCGCCGAAGCTGCATCCCTGGGCATGTTGGGTACCTGGATCTCGGCAGCAGGCATGTCGCTGAACACTTCGATCACGCGCACCTCGTTCTCGGCCAGCGCCAGAACAAAAGCATGCTGCTGAACACTGACGGCCCGAATCAGGGGTTTGAGATGAAAGCGGTCAGCCACCTGGACCATGTTGTTCAGTTTGTTTGGCAGGCGATAGCTTCGATGGGAATCCGGGGTTGCAAAAATGGCCAGGCTGTTGGCCTGGTATTTCCAGAAACTCGCATCCTTCGAGACTTCTTCAAGCTGCTCGACAATTGCCCAGCGTTGGCGCTTGTCGACTCCGGCCTTTTCAAGCTGGCTGTCGGCCTCCTTGATCAGGTTGGACAGTGCGATTTCGGCCTCGCCGATGTGCTGGGTCTGGGGTGTGGTTTCCAGATAGATCGAGACGCTGGCCCGGTTGCGTTGGGCAACCAGGGACTGGATTTCAGGCAGGGTCGGAATATCAACGTGCAGCATTCAAAAGGCTCCTTGATTCTCGAAAATCGAGCATGCATTCCCCTCATTGTAGTCCCTTCCACGATACGGTAGTGCGACCCGGGCTGTGAAGTTCCGGGGCTGACATTCCGGCTGGTTCAGGATTCGTCCATTTCATTGTCCCGCAAGCGTTCACGGCGCTCGAGCTCTTCGGCTCGCGCCGCATCGATAATACCCATGAGTTCGTCCAGGTTGACGTCTGCATGAGTGGGTTCATAACGGCCGGTCAGGCGGGTGTCGGGCTTGAGGCGGCCGCTGGCATACAGCGCCCACATCTCCTTGCCGTAGTCAGTGGAAAGCAGCTCCGGGGCGAACCGGCCGAGAAAGTGCCGCAGCCGGTCGACATCGCGAATCAGCAGCATGGCAGCGGAAAGGTTAGCCGCGGCATTGACCGCCTGGGGCAGATCGATGATGACCGGCCCGTTCCCGTCGACAAGAATGTTGAACTCCGACAGGTCGCCGTGGATCAGGCCGGCGGTGAGCATGCGTACCACCTCGCCGATCAGCACCTCGTGATATTGGCGAGCGGTGGAAGCATCAAGCTGAAGTCCGTCCAGTCGCGGTGCGACGTGGCCCGCGGCATCGGTGATCAATTCCATCAGCAAGACCCCGTCGACAAAAGCCACTGGCCGGGGCACTCGCACGCCGGCGGCCGAAAGGGTATACAGTGCCTCGACCTCGGCATTGATCCAGCTCTTCTCATGCTCCTTGCGCCCATACTGGGTGCGGCGTTCCATGGCCCGGGCGCGTCGGCTGTTGCGGCCCTTGCGGCCCTCCTGGTAGACGGCGGCCTGCCTGAAAGAGCGCTGATTGGCCTCCTTGAACACCTTCGCGCAGCGGCGCGTGTCCCCGCAGCGGACCACGAATACATCGGCTTCCTTGCCACTTTTTATCTGGCCAAGTACTTCGTCAATCAGGCCGTCATCGGCCAGGGGCCGAAGGCGCGAGGGAATTTTCATGTTGGGGGACGGTGCGAGAGGGTGTAAGAGAATTGTAACCCGGTTCGACTCCAGAACCTCGGGATACGCCGATGGGTATCCTGAATCTGGTTTATGCTTGAACCCGGCCTTGAATACACAGGTAGTAAGCTTTTGCCAGATTCCACGCCATGAAAGCATTGGTCTTGTTTGCGGGGCTGCTTCTGACAATTCCGATTGCGGCAGAAGAGCCGCTGAACATTTACGTCTTTGCCAGTGTGGATTGCCCCCATTGCGAGGCCCAGAAACCCTTTCTGGAGGGGCTGGCTGCCGACAATGACCGGGTAGATTTGCATGTTTTCGAGGTCCGTCGCACCGACCGCCACCACGAGAGTTTCCGCCGCATGGCCGGCGCACACGGAGTCGAGGCCGGATCGGTTCCCACAATTTTCGCTGGCGGTCAGGCCTGGATTGGAGACAGCCCGTCGATCCGGCGGGAGATCACCGGCTGGGTCGAGCACTGCCTGGAAAGTGCGGATTGCCCCGATTCGGCAAGTCTCGAGGCGCCCCTTCCGGTAACAGCCGACCGTGCACGTTCTTCGGCAATCGACATTCCGCTGGTCGGAACCATCGATCTGGGTGTCCAGTCACTGCTGTTCAGCACTGCGCTGATCGCCTTTGTCGACGGTTTCAATCCCTGTTCGCTGTGGGTGCTGACGATCCTGCTGGCCCTGGTCATCCATTCCGGTTCCAGATTGCGGGTGCTTATAATCGGACTGACTTTTCTGATCACCACGGCGCTGATCTACGGGCTTTTCATCAGCGGCATGTTTGGCGTCCTGGGTTACGTTTTGTACCTGGAATGGGTTTACTGGCTGGTTGCCGGGTTTGCACTGCTCTTTGCGCTGGTCAACATCAAGGACTATTTCTGGTACAAGCGGGGGCTGTCATTCACCATCGATGACCGCCACAAGCCCGGCATGTTTCGAAAAATGCGCGGCTTGCTTGCCGAGGGGCGCTCCATTCCGGCCCTGGTTTTGGCGACTGTAGTCATGGCAGCCGGAATTGCCCTGATCGAGCTGCCTTGCACCGCTGGTTTCCCCGTCGTCTGGAGTAGCCTGGTGGCTGCACAGGACGTCACCTGGTCCTATTTTGCCCTGCTGCTGGGCATCTACCTGCTGATCTACCTGGGTATCGAGCTGGTCATTTTCCTGACTGCACTGATCACCTTCCGCATCGATCGGTTTGAGGAACGCCACGGGCGCCTGCTTAAGCTGGTCGGGGGAATGATCATGCTGGCGCTGGCCGGTGTCTTGCTGATTCGGCCTGAACTGATGCAGGATATCGGCGGCACCATGGCCGTATTTGGCGGTGCTACCGGCGCGGCTGTGGCATTGATTCTTGTCCATCGTCGAATCCTTCCGGCAATCGGCATTCGCCTGGGCGATGAGTGGGGTGACGGCACCCCGTGAAAAGTTCAGGTGGGTCTTTTGGGCCGCCCGTCCGGTAGATTTTTGGCGGGAGATCATGAATATCCATGACCTGTCAACAAGCGCCTGATCCAGGTGCACCAGGCGCCGGAGAAGGTCATGCGCCTGGCTTACTGGGCACAATAACCGCCGTCGACGAGATAAGTGTTGCCGTTGCAGCCGGTTGCAGCGTCGGAGAACAACAGCACCGCCATGGCAGCGCATTCCTCGTTGGTTACATAGCGACCCAGGGGAATGCGCGAAGTGAACGCCGCCTGGACTTCATCGCCATGACCGGGATTGGCCTGGTCTTCAATCGAACGCATCATGCGATTGTCCACCGGTCCCGGATTGAGTGTGTTGACCCGAATTCCCTCCGGTCCGAGTTCGGCGGCCAGGCATCGCATCATCCCGACTACTGCGTGCTTGCTGCTCACATACGGCGTCAGGCCGGATGCACCCCGCAGGCCTGCAACGCTGGAGGTAATGACAATGCTGCCTCCACCGGCCTTGCGCAGGGCAGGCAAGGCGGCCTCCACGCCCAGGCGCACACCGTGGACATTGACGTCGAAAACGGTCTTCCAGGCCTCATCGGAACGACTGTCGAAGGGGCCTACCTGACCTTCGATACCTGCGTTGAGAAACACCGCATCCAGGCGACCGAATTCTTCAACGGCCAGATTGACCATTTTCTCGTTGTCCTCGCGGCGGGTTACATCAACGGCCAGCCCACGGGCACGCTCGCCCAGTGAGCCGGCAATCTTCTCCGCGGGGCCGGCCTCCAGGTCGGCGATGACCACACTGGCACCCTGGGAGTGGGCCAGGCGAGCGGTTGCCTCACCGATCCCGCCGGCACCCCCGGTGATAACCACGACTTTTCCTTCTAGTGAATTCATGATTCTGGCCTCCTGGTTGGCAATGCAGATTTGCTGCATACAAGTTCTGCTTACAGCCTAACCCGGACATCCGATCAGGCGTATGATCTGGATCAATCCCGGATACGCTGCAACCACCAAAGTGTTGTTCAGGATTTTTAGCCCGGAAATGGCTGGCCTGAATTCCCTTCCATGGAGCTGGATTTGAACGGTTCTCGAAAATGATGGATTATATCGGCGGGGGTTGGCAATCAATTCGGGAGTTGATCATGTCTCACAAGCGTGCCTGGTTTGTTCATATTGTGATCCTGACAGGGGTGCTGGCCTTTGCTGGTTCGGTACAGTCCGATGCAGCCTGGCCTCGGATGGTCGAGTCGGCCAACGGCGTTTCGATTTCCTACGAGGTGCACGGTACAGGGGAGCCGACACTGGTATTTATCCACGGCTGGAGCTGCGACGCACGCTACTGGCGAGCGCAGGTACCCCGTTTTTCAGCCAACCATCGCGTGGTTACGATCGATCTCGCCGGTCATGGACATTCAGCACTGGATCGGGACACCTACACCATGGCGGCATTCGGAGCAGACGTTGCGGCCGTGGTCGAGCAGGCAGGAGGCGAGCAGGTCGTGCTGATCGGTCACTCCATGGGTGGGCCTGTCAGTGTTCATGCCGCCAAACGGATGCCGGAACGCGTGACTGGAATTGTCGGTGTGGACACTTTCCATGAGGTTGCACAGGAGCTTTCCCAGGAGGAATACGACTCCTGGATGGCGCCATTGCGTGAGGACTTCCGGCATGGCGCGCGCGAGTTTGTGCCGCAGATGTTTATCGAAGAAACCGATTCCGAATTGCGCGACTGGGTGGTGGCCGACATGTCTGCCGCAGCCCCGGAAGTGGCCGTAAGTGCCATGGAACAGATGCTCATGGATACCAGAAGCGGCCAGGCCCTGGCTGTCTTTGAGAATCTGGAAGTGCCGGTGGTCGCCATCAACGCTGACCTCTGGCCGACCAATGTCGAGGGAAATCGCGAGCACCTGGATTCGTTTGACGCAGTAATCCTGGAAGGAACCGACCACTTCCTGCACATGGCTGTGCCCGAAACATTCAATCGCGAGCTGGAAAAGGTCATCGCGGAACTTTCCGACTAGACGAAATCTTCAGGGGGACCAGTGATAGCAGTTTGATTGGTCCCCTGGTGGACTCCAGGCTAGAAGCAATTGTGGATTATCTCGTCCCCCGGGACCGTCTCAAGCACAAAGCTGCCCACTGGCCAGGCTCCACTCTGCCGAGGATTCCAGCCACATCACCGATTCCGATGAGCAGTCGAAAGCTGTCACGTTTTTTTCCCTGATTACGAAGGGTATGGGTGTTGTGGTACCCATGAGTGCCATCTGGGGTGCCCGGATGCACGGGACGTGTCCCGGGTCTCCGTCTGGTCGCCCCCAGTTTTTCGAACCTGCAGGAGGAATCATGAAAACACCCATCGAGATCATTTCAAAGACGCTCGCGGCCCTGGCGCTGGCCGGCCTTTTTGCCGCCGGCAGCGTTCTGGCGGAAACCACCATCAGCTACCAGGGCCA
>SLIZ01000082.1 GCA_007135395.1 Wenzhouxiangellaceae bacterium
CGGAAACCGAAAGCGCTGCAATGGCCGCACAGGGACCGGGCACGGTGCGCACTTCCAGGCCGGCTTCCCGGGCCTTTCGGACCAGGCGGAAACCGGGATCGGATACCAGGGGCGTGCCGGCATCGCTGATCAGGGCAACCGACTTGCCCATGCCAAGGGTCTCGAGTACGGTTTCAGCCGCCCGTTCCTCATTGTGATCGTGAAGGGATACCAGGCCGGATTTTTCCACCATTGGGATGCCCAGGGCGGAAAACAGTTTTCTCGCCACCCGGGTATCTTCGGCAGCTACCCGGTCGACTTCGGCAAGGATGCGTCGGCCCCGGGGACTCATGTCCTCCAGGTTGCCGATTGGTGTGGCAACGATCCAGAGGATGCCGGGCTCGCTGGGAACGGAACGGGATACCATGGGTCAATGATAGCCGAGTCATGTACCCGGCCACCGGAAAACGAGTCCCGGGTCCCGGACATTCCCCAACCGATTCGCTATGATTGCCACCATGAAAACCTTCCCGGCTGTCTTACTGTTTGCCGTCCTGGTCGTAGCCGGTTGCGCGCCGGCTCCCGTCCGCGACACGCCCCCGGAACAACTAGCTGAGCGGGCCGAAAGCCTGTACCGGGCCGGTGACTTCGAAGCTGCCGCCAAAGCCTGGCTGGAAGCTGCCTCCGAGCAGCCCGACGATGCCCATGTATTCCGGCTCAAGGCAGCCGAGGCCTGGATTCTCGCCGGCGACCGGGACCGGGCCGAGTCCCTGCTGGCCAGTGTGGATACCGACCGGCTTGGAACAGCCGATGAACATCTCATGGTGCTCATCCATGCCCAGCTTGCCCTGGCCCGAAACGAAATCGGTCGAGCCAATCAGCTTCTTGCAGGCCTGCCCGAGGAACTGGACCCGGACCTGGAAATGCGCCGGATGGACCTTCAGCGAAGCATTGCCGAGTCCCGACAGGACCGGGCAGCCGAACGTGGCGCGGTACTCCGGGAGCTAGTGGAGTCGCCGGATTTCGAGCCCGAACTGGCCCTGGCACTGCTGATCGAAAGACCCCTGGCCGAGCTTGATGATCTGATGTTCGAACATGCCCGGGAACCGGATCTGTTGCCATGGCTGGACCTGGCTTCCTCGGCACGTCGTCACCTGCTTGACGACCGGGCCCTGATCGAATCCCTGGAACTCTGGGAGGAACGGCACCCGGCGGTCGGCTACCCGGCGCTGGAGGCCTATGAGTGGATCCGGATCTGGCGGCAGACTGTCCCGCATCCGGAGACAATCGCGGTACTTCTGCCCTCCTCCGGCCCCCTGGCAGAGCCGGGCAAGGCCCTGCGTGACGGGTTGATCGCCCGCTGGCTGGAAATGCCTGCCGACCTCCGGGGGGAACTGGATTTCCTCGAACTCGACAGTACGCCGGAATCGGCGGTGAGTGCCTGGTTCCAGGCCCTGGAACGGGGTGCCGATTTCGTGATCGGCCCTCTGGAGCGTGCCCAGGTCGATGCCCTGGCCGAAATGCCCCAGCTTTCCATTCCCGCATTGTTTCTCAACCAGCCGGAGCAGCATGATCTCGGTAACCACGGCATGGCCCAATATCTGGCACTGCCGCCGGAGGCCGAAGCCGAGGATGCAGCCATACAGGCCCTGGCCCAGGGACATCGGCGGGCCCTGCTCATGATCCAGGATACTGCCTGGGGCCGACGGCTGGGTTCAGCATTTTCACAAACCTTCGAAGCCGGTGGTGGGCAGCTTCTCGACCGGGTCTATTATCCGGCCGACCGTAGTGATCACTCGGTGACCCTGGAAAATGTGCTGGGCTTGGGGGAATCCGGTCGCCGGGCAGAGCAGCTCGCATCGGTCCTGGCCACTTCCGTGGAATCGGTCCCGAGCCGCCGGACGGATCTTGACGTGATCTTTCTGGCCTCGCGTCCCGGTGAAGCTCACCAGATCAAGCCCCAGTTGCGTTTTTTCGACGCCGGCACGGTTCCGCTTTTTGCTACTTCCCATGTCTATGCCGGAATGCCGGACCCGAACCGGGACCAGGACCTGGATGGCACGGAACTGGCGATATCTCCCTGGTTTCTCGAAGACACCCCGGAAGGTGAACTGCGCCGACAGGCAGCCGACCGGTTTTCCGGGCTCGACAGCCTGACCCTGTCCCAGCTTCACGCCCTGGGGCGTGATGCCATGGCCCTGGTGCCCTGGCTGGACTTCATGCGCCGGGACCCGGACCTCTACCTGCCCGGTGCTGCCGGCCGCCTGCGCCTGGAATCCGGCGGCCGGGTGGATCGGGATCTGCCCTGGGCCCGGTTCGAAAACGGTCGACTGATTCAACGATAGGCAGAGGGCAAGCCCCCATGCTCAGGCAGATCGTCGGGCAAAAGGCCGAGCGCAAGGCAGAAGCGTTCCTCAAGAAAAGGGGACTGATCCGCCTGGAGCGCAATTACAATTGCCGGATGGGCGAAATCGACCTGGTCATGCGCGACGGGGAAGCCATCGTCTTCGTGGAGGTACGCAAGCGCAGCCTGAAAGGATACGGTGATGCAGCCGACAGTATCAACACGAGCAAGCAACGCAAACTGGTTCTGGCCGCACGTCATTTCCTCATGAATCACTCGCACTATGGCGAGTGTCCCTGTCGTTTCGACGTGGTGGCGATTGACGGAGAAACCGAAACCATCAAATGGATTTCCAACGCATTCGAGGCCTGAGCATGAACCACTGGTATACCCGAATACCCGCTGCCCTGATCCTGATTTCCAGCCTGTTCGTATCCGGTTGCGCTGCCTTTGTCGCCGGTGGCGCGATTGCCACGGGCATGGCCGTCCACGACCGGCGCAGTTTCGGTACCGTGGTCGACGACAACACCCTGGAATTTCGCGCCTCCGATGCGATCTACCAGGGCGATATGTTCGACACCAACGACCGGATCAAGATCAGCTCGTTCAATGGCTGGGTGTTACTGGCCGGGGAGGTTCGTACCGAGGACCGGGTGGCCGAAGCCGAGAAGAGAGTTGCCCGGCTCAACGGGGTCCGACGGGTCATCAACGAACTCGAACCCATCGAGAAAGAAACCATCGGCCAGCGCACCCGGGACACCTGGACTTCCAGCCGGGTCAAGGCATCCATGCTTCGCATCCGCGGCCTGTCGGGTTTCGATCCCAGCCGGGTACGGGTAACCACCATTCGCGGCACGGTCTACCTGCAGGGGCTGGTCACCGCCGAAGAGGCGGAGGAAGTGGTCGAGGAAGCCCGCCGAGTCGGCGGCGTTGAGCGGGTGGTCACGGTTTTCGAATATCTAGAAGACCCGGCCCTGGCCGAACAGGATTCCTGATCGGGCTTGCATTCAGGGGTCCGGCTGCAGCCGGCCCCTGCCCCTTCAACCCAGCAGGACCCGGGCTACCGACAGGATCACCAGTGCATATCCTGCCGCCAGGATATCGTCGATCATGACTCCAAACCCGCCTGGTGCCCGACGATCAACCCAGCCAATGGGCCAGGGTTTGGCGGCATCGAAAATTCGAAACAGGATGAATGCGGCCAGCCACCAGGCCCAGTGAAAGGGAATGAAAATCACGATCAGCCACATGCCCACGAACTCGTCCCAGACGATCCCCCCGTGGTCGTGGACTCCGAGCCTGCGGGAGGTTTCCCCGCAAAGGTAAATGCCCACCAGAAAGGCGGCGACAACCAGGGCCAGGGCAATCCACACGGGCAGTATCGGCAGCCACAGGCCCAGGGGCAGGGCCATGAGGGTTCCCGCCGTTCCCGGGGCCACCGGGCTCAGGCCGCTGCCCAGGCCGAAGGCGAGAAACCCGGCGGGCGTTGAAAGGGCTACCTGTCGAACCCGGGCCGGGCTGGCAACCGCGAGATTGTCGGTATGGCTATGGTCCATGGAAGTGATCCCAGCCGGTGCGGTTGTGTTCAAACAGACTGCCATCCGGACGAAGGCAGCGAATTCCCGGCTCTTTCGATACCCGGCCGATCACGGTCAGTTCCACATCGACTTGCTTGCAGGCTTCTACGGCCAATTGCTCTGATTGCTCCGGGACCAGCCCGATCAACTCGTAATCCCCGCCGCCGGCAAGTTGCAGCGGCCAGCAGGATTGCGGCTCGGGAAAATGATCGGCCAGGGACCGGGATGTGGGCAGGCTGGCAAGTTCCAGCTCGGCGCCCAGGCCATCGCCAAGCAAGTGGCCCAGGTCGGCCAAAAGCCCGTCGGAAATATCGGCCAGGGCATGGACCCGGCCGGCCAGGCATCGGCCGGCACTCAGACGGGGGACGGGATAGGCCAGACGGTTGAAAAGGGATCCGGGACCACTTGCCATGTGCCCCAGTTCCAGCGCTCCGGCAGCATCCCCGATGGTCCCGGTGACCACCACCCGATCGCCGACCCGTCCGCCACTGCGTGTCACCGCCTTGCCCGGTTCGACCTGGCCGAGCACCTGCACCGTGATGCTCAAGGGGCCGGAGGCGATGTTGCCGCCGGTCAGGGTGACTCCGGCTGACTCGCACAGGGGCAGAAACCCGTCCAGAAAACCATCGATCCAGTCTGCCCTGGCCTCCGGCAGGGTCAGCGACAACAGGGCCCAGCGGGGGATGGCGCCCATGGCGGCGATATCGCTGAGATTCACGGCAAGCGCCAGGTGACCGATGGCGGCCGGTGGAAAACCATCGCTGAAGTGGCGACCGGCAACCAGCGTATCCGTCGTTGCCACAAGGTCGTAACCTGGTTCGGGACGGATGACCGCCCCGTCATCACCGATTCCGATTACGACAGAGGAATCTTCCGGCCCGGCGGCAACCCGGCTCCGGATCCGGTCAATGAGTTCAAACTCCCCCATCTTTGGAGTGCTCCCGGCGCTCGACCTGCCGGCATTCGGCGGACAGCCGGTCGAGCACCGCGTTGATGAAACCGTGCCCCTGCTCGGCGCCGAACCGGTGGGCCAGGTCCACGGCCTCGTCGATGACCACCCGGTAGGGCACCTCAATGTGGTTCAGCAGTTCGCAGGCACCAATCCGGAGAATGGCCCGCTCCATGGCGTCCAGGTTGGTCTCCTGGCGATCGATATGGGGCCGGATGCGGTCATCCAGGGCCTGGGGATCACGGGTTATCTCACCCAGCAGGTTCTCGAAGTAGGCCGTATCCACCCCGTTGAAATCCTGAACTTCCTGGAACTGCCGGCTGATCTCGCTGGCCGGTTGGGCATTGGCCTGCCACTGGTACAGGGCCTGCAGAACACGCCGACGGGCCCGCCGGCGGGGTTCGAATGCCTGCTCCCGCTTGCGTCCCATCAGTCGAGTACCCGCAGAATCTGTACCATTTCCAGGGCCGCCAGGGCCACCTCGCGGCCCTTGTTGCGCTGTTTCGGGTCGGAACGTTCCAGGGCCTGCTCCCGATTCTCGGGAGTCAGTACGCCAAAGGCCACGGGGAGCTTGTACTCCAGACCCACCCGGTTGAGTCCCCTGGCCGCCTCCCCGGCAATGAAATCGAAATGAGCGGTTTCACCCCGGATGACACAGCCCAGCGCGATGATGGCATCGAACCGGCCGGCAGCCGCCAGCCGATCGCAGACCAGTGGCAGCTCCCAGGCTCCCGGGACATGGACCAGGGTCAGGGCGTTTTCTTCGACTCCGTTTTCGACCAGGGCCGCCCGGCATCCGTCGAGCAGTCCCCGGGTGACCGGTTGGTTGAAGCGGGAAACGGCGATGGCGATCTTCAGTCCGTTGCCTGCGGGTTTTTCGTCAATCTCCTTCATGAATCCGGATATCCTCCCGGAAGAACATACTCGTCGACCTCCAGGCCGAACCCTGCCAGGGCATGGATCCGCTTGGGCGCGGACAACACCCGCATGCGCCGTACTCCCAGATCGGAAATGATCTGGGCGCCAATGCCGTAGGTCCGAAGCTCCCGGGCGGCCCGGTTGTCTCCTTCTTCCTCGTTCGACGGCCGGGCCTCGCGACGGGCCAGCCGATCCAGATTATCCTCGTCATCATGATCCCATCCCAGGACCAGGGCCAGCCCGGAACCCTGGCGATCGATTTCGGCCAGTGCCGCATCCAGCGGCATTCCCAGGTCCTTGCGCTGGATACCCATCACGTCGCCGAGCAGGTCCGGTACATGGACCCGCACGAGAAACGACTCGTCACCGGAGGCCTTGCCACGCATCAATGCCCAGTGCAGCCGGTTGTAGATACTGTCCCGGTATGCGTGGAGCTCGAAGGGACCGTGATCGGTCTGGACTTCCTGATGATAGACCGGCTCGATGGTCTTTTCATGTTGCAGGCGATAGCGAATCAGATCGGCCACCGTACCCATCTTGAGCCCGTGGGTCTTGGCAAATTCTTCCAGGTCGGGCCGCCGGGCCATGGAGCCATCTTCCCGCAGCACCTCGACGAGTACCGCTGCCGGTTCCAGGCCGGCCAGTAGCGCCAGGTCGACCCCGGACTCGGTGTGACCGGCCCGGGCCAGGACACCGCCGGGCTGGGCCATGAGGGGGAATACGTGACCGGGCTGGATCAGGTCTTCGGAAGTCGCATCGGGCTTGACGGCGGTGCGGATGGTCAGGGCCCGATCGTAGGCGGAAATTCCCGTGCTGACCCCTTCGGCGGCCTCGATGGAGACGGTGAAATTGGTTCGGAATCCCATGTCGGTATCCCGCACCATCAGGGGCAGGCTGAGCTGCTTGCATCGCTCCCGGGTCAGCGACAGGCAGATCAGCCCCCGGCCGAACCGTGCCATGAAGTTCACGTCTTCAGGCCGGACCAGGGAAGCGGCCATGATCAGGTCGCCTTCATTTTCCCGGTCCTCGTCATCAAGCATGACCACCATCCGGCCGGCCCGGATGTCTTCGAGTATTTCAGGTATTGAATTGAATTCCATTGATTTTCCAGATTGTAAAACGGCCTGACCCGCAGGTCAGTTCAGTTCTCCCGCCTTGCCTGAAGCAATCGCTCCAGGTAACGGGCCAGCAGATCAACTTCAAGATTGACCTCGTCACCCGGGACGAGATCACCGAGGGTGGTTACCTCGAGCGTATGGGGGATGAGCGTGACTTCAAAGGACTCGTCACCTGCCCGGTTGACGGTCAGGCTGACCCCATCGACGGTCACCGATCCCTTGGGTGCCAGATATCTTGCCAGGGCTTTGGGCACGGCAAAGACAAGGACTTCCGATCCATCTCCTGCAACCCTGGATTCCAGCCGCCCGAGCCCGTCCACGTGACCGGTCACGAAATGTCCGCCCAGGCGATCGGAAGCCTTCAGGGCCGGTTCCAGGTTGACCGGGTCGCCGACCCGGAGCCGGCCCAGGGAGGTGCACTCCAGGGTCTCGGCGGACAAGTCGGCTGAAAACACCTGGTCGGAAATCTCCAGGGCGGTCAGGCAGACCCCGCCTACGGCCACGCTGTCGCCGGGATTCAAAAGGCCCGGCACCGGTTCAGGCCACTGGATCCGAAGCCGGGCATCGGCACCCCGGGCCTGTCGTTCAAGTACCCGTCCCCGGGCGGTAACGATTCCCGTAAACATTTCAGTCGTCTTCCGGAAAGCCAAAGCGCATCAACCGGTCCCCGCCCACAATCCTGTCCTCAAGGGGCAACAGGTGGAGGCGCTGGTCCATATTTTCCATCCCCGGCAGTTCCGCCAGGGGCTCTCCCCGATCCCCCAGAAGGCAGGGGGCCTGGTAGACCAGCAGTTCATCGACCAGTCCGGCGGCCAGGAAAGCCCCGGAAAGACGGGGGCCGGCCTCCACGTGTACCTCGTTGATATCCCGGGCGGCAAGGGCTTCCAGCAATGCCTCCAGTTCGACCCTGCCATCGGCCGCCGGGGGCAACTCCAGTATCTCGGCATCTCCAATGGCCCGGACCTCCCGGCAGCCGGCAACAAGCACCGGACCCGGCAGGGCGAGCATGGCGGCATCTGCCGGCATTCGAAAGGATGAATCGACAACCACGCGAAGGGGCTGGCGCTCGTATCCGTCCAGGCGAACATTCAATCTCGGGTCATCGGCCAGTACGGTTCCGATACCGGTAAGAATGGCCGATGCCCGTCCCCGCCATCGCTGGACATTCTCCCGGGCCGCCGGGCCGGTGATCCACTTCGAACTGCCATCGGCAGCCGCCGTGCGCCCGTCCAGGCTGACCGCCAGTTTTACACGCACCCAGGGCAACCCGGTCTGATGGCGCTTTATGAACCCGGGGTTGAGATCCCGGGCCTGGCGTTCCATCAAACCGCTGCGAACCGTCAGCCCGGCCCGGGTCAGCCGCTCAAGGCCCTCACCGCCCACTGCCGGATTGGGATCGGCCATGGCCACCACCACCTCGCTGATTCCTGCACTGATCAGCGCCTGGGCACACGGCGGTGTGCGACCGTGGTGGGAACATGGCTCCAGGGTCACATAGGCCGTTGCTCCCCGGGCCCGGTCGCTGGCCTCGGCCAGGGCCAGGATTTCAGCATGGGCCTCCCCGGCACGCCGATGCCAGCCCTGGCCCACCACCTTGCCATCGGCAACCAGGACACAACCGACCCGTGGATTCGGGTCCGTGGTGAAAAGCCCCCGGGCGGCCAGTTGAAGGGCCAGGGACATGAACCGGTGGTCAGTGGCAGAGAACATGATTTCAGTCAGATATCGGTCGGGATTTGGGGATGCCGGTCAGGAGTCCGGTTTCTCGTCTCCGACCCCGACCCCGCCCAGCAGGGAGATCTGGCGGGTATCCAGGCCATCCGGGCTCTCCCGCTCCAGGCGTTCGATTTCCTTTAGAAAGGCCTGGACATCCTCGAACCGGCGGTAGACGGAAGCAAAGCGCACGTAGGCTACCTGGTCGAGCCGGGACAACTCGTGCATGACCCATTCACCGATCTTCTTGCTCGGCAGTTCCGCATCGTCCAGGGTCCGGATCTTGCGCACCAGGTTCCCGATGGCCTGCTCGACCTCCCCGGTTTCCACCGGGCGCTTTTCAAGGGCCTTGAGCATTCCGCTGCGCAGCTTTTCCTCGTCGAAGGGGACCCGGCTGCCATCGGACTTGATGACATTGGGGGCTTTCAGCGAGGGCGATTCATAGGTATTGAACCGGGATCCGCACCGGGCACACTCCCTGCGCCGCCGGGTCTGCATGCCATCGGAGGCCAGGCGGGAGTCCACCACCCGGGTCTCGGTATGATTGCAGAAGGGGCACCACATTGTTCAGTTGGCCATCCGATGATGGAAATCGCAATCCCGTGACTGCCCGATGCCGGGTACCGCCCGACGGGTGGCGCCAGGCTTCGGGCAAAAACCGTTACCGGCCATATACCGGATGTTTCCGGCAAAGGTCGACAACCGCCTCGCGCACCCGGGTTTCAACCGACTCATCGCCCATGTTGTCGAGTACATCGCACATCAGGCCGGCCAGGCCACGACTTTCCGCCGCCCCGAAGCCCCGGGTGGTTATGGCCGGCGAGCCGATTCGCAGACCCGAGGTTACAAACGGGGATCGGGGCTCGCCGGGCACGGTGTTCTTGTTGCAGGTGATATTGGCACGACCCAGGGCTTCTTCGGCATCCTTGCCGGTGATGTCCTTGTCGATCAGGTCGACCAGGAAAAGATGGTTGTCCGTGCCACCGCATACGATCTTGTAGCCACGATCCATCATGACCTCGGCCATGGCCCGGGCATTTTCCACGACCTGCTCCTGGTAAGCGCGAAACTCCGGCTCCAGGGCCTCCTTGAACGCCACGGCCTTTGCCGCAATGACATGCATCAGGGGCCCGCCCTGGCAGCCGGGAAAGACCAGGGAGTTGAATTTCTTGGTGACATCCGTGTCCTCGTTGGACAGGATGATTCCCCCCCGGGGCCCGCGCAGGGTCTTGTGGGTAGTCGAGGTGACCACATGGGCATGGGGGACCGGGTTGGGGTAGACACCGGCGGCGATCAGGCCGGCCACGTGGGCCATGTCCACCAGGAACCAGGCACCCACCGAGTCGGCGATTTCCCGCATCCGCTTCCAGTCCACCACACGGGAGTAGGCGGAGAATCCGCCAATGAGCATTGCCGGGCGGTGCTTTCTGGCCAGTTCGGCCATGCGCTCGTAGTCCACCTCACCGGATTCCCGGTCGATTCCGTAGTGGATGGCGTTGAAAAGCTTGCCGGAGAAATTCACGCTGGCCCCGTGGGTCAGGTGACCACCCTCGGACAGGTCCATGCCCAGAATGGTATCGCCGGGCTTGAGCAGGGCCAGGAAGGCAGCCTGGTTGGCCTGGGAACCGGAATGGGGCTGGACATTGGCATATTCGGCACCGAAGAGTTTCTTGACCCGATCGATGGCCAGTGTTTCGGCCTGGTCGACAAACTCGCAGCCCCCGTAGTAGCGGCGGCCCGGATAGCCTTCGGCATACTTGTTGGTCAACACCGAGCCCTGGGCTTCCATTACCCGGGGAGAGGCATAGTTCTCCGAGGCGATCAGCTCCACGTGATCTTCCTGGCGCTGGTTCTCCGCAGCAATAGCACGGGCCAGCTCGTCATCGAATCCTGCAATGGTCTGAGATTTGTCGAACATTAAGGTTTTGTGGTGTTTTGTGATAACGGCGCATGATAACACCCAGGGGGTCAATTCCCGAAGCCGCGGGTGCCCGGAATCCGTATAATTGCCGGTTGCATCCAACCCCGGAACAACCTGCCCATGGCCCAATACGTCTACACCATGCTGGGTGTCAGCAAGACCGTGCCGCCCAATCGGACAATCATCAAGGATATTTCCCTGTCGTTCTTTCCCGGCGCCAAGATCGGTGTACTGGGTATAAACGGGGCCGGGAAATCCTCGGTGCTGCGGATCATGGCCGGCGAAGACACCGAATACGAAGGCGAGGCCCGGGTCCAGCCCGGAATCCGGGTGGGCTATCTCCCCCAGGAGCCGGAACTTGGCGACGGCCAGACGGTGCGCGAGGCGGTCATGAAGGGGGTAAGCGAAATCCGGGACATGCTGGAGCGGTTCGAGGCCATTTCCGAGCGTTTTGCCGAGCCCATGGAAGACGAGGAGATGAACGAGCTGCTGGCCGAGCAGGCCGAGCTCCAGGACAGGATCGATGCTGCCGGAGGCTGGGAGGTGGAGCGGACCCTGGATATTGCCGCCGATGCCCTGCGCCTGCCGCCCTGGGAGGCTTCAGTGGATGTTCTGTCCGGCGGTGAACGCCGGCGGGTGGCCCTGTGCCGGCTCTTGCTGTCGCGCCCGGACATGCTGCTGCTCGACGAACCCACCAACCATCTGGATGCCGAATCCGTGGCCTGGCTGGAACGCTTTCTGGAGGAGTTTTCCGGAACGGTGGTGGCCGTGACCCATGACCGGTACTTTCTCGACAACGTGGCCGGGTGGATCCTGGAGATGGACCGGGGCTACGGCATTCCCTTCCAGGGCAATTACTCCTCCTGGCTGGAGCAGAAGGAAAAGCGCCTTGAGACCGAGGAAAAACAGGAGCAGGCCCGCCAGAAGAATATCCGGGAAGAACTCGAATGGGTCCGTTCCAATCCCAAGGGCCGCCAGGCCAAGAGCAAGGCCCGCCTGCGCCAGTTCGACGCGCTCAACTCGAAGGAATTCCAGGCCCGCAACGAAACCCGCCAGATCTACATCCCGCCGGGGCCCCGGCTGGGTGACCTGGTCATCGAAGTCGACGGGGTCTCCAAGGGTTTTGAAGACCGGCTGTTGATCGACAAGCTGGACATGAAAGTCCCGCCGGGGGCCATCGTGGGAATCATCGGTGGAAACGGGGCGGGCAAGTCCACCCTGTTCCGGATGATCGCACACAAGGAAAAGCCCGATGATGGCGAGATCCGGGTGGGCCCCACGGTGGAACTGGCTTTTGTGGACCAGAGCCGGGACAGCCTGGATGACAGCAAGACCGTGTGGGAAGAAATCTCGGATGGCTCGGAAGAAATCCAGGTCGGCAACTACCGCACCAATTCCCGGGCCTATGCCGGCAAGTTCAATTTCCGCGGCGCCGATCAGCAAAAGCGGATCGGACAGCTTTCCGGGGGTGAGCGCAACCGGGTCCACCTGGCCAAGGTATTGAAATCCGGGGGCAATGTGCTCATGCTGGACGAACCTACCAGTGATCTGGACGTCGAAACCCTGCGTGCCCTCGAAGAAGCCCTGCTGGCCTTCCCGGGCTGCGTGATGGTCATTTCCCATGACCGCTGGTTCCTCGACCGGATCGCCACCCACGTGCTGGCCTTCGAGGGCGATTCCCAGGTGGAATGGTTCGAGGGCAATTTCTCCGAATACGAGAAGGACCTCAAGCGCCGCCGGGGTGGCGACAGCTCTCCCCACCGGCTCAAGTACAAGCGATTGAAATAGTGAGCAAACCGATCATGAGAAAGCATTCAGCATTCAGCCCTGCACTACTGCTTCCGGCTGTGACCCTGGCCCTTGTTGCCCTCGGCGTGCATGCTGGTGAAGACCCGGCGGAGTCGGACAAGGCCAGGGCAAAGCTCAAGGAGCAGTTTCTGATCGTTCACGATATGGGCACTACCCCCGGGGATGAGCTGGCTGAGCGTATCGAAAAGCTTCTTGCAGCCCTTTCGGAAGATGAAGACACCGACCTGGACTTCCTGCTGACAAACAGCCCGGACGCCGATGCCGGCTGCCTGGCCGGCCAGACGCTTTTCATGGGACGCGGCCTTGCCGCCCGGCTGCGAACAGGCGACGAACTGGCAGCTGCCCTGGCCCTGGCCCACTCGGCCTGCAAATCCACCGGAGCCCTGTGGGAAAACCGTTCCGACGGGCAATTGCCTGATTTCGACGACACCAGTGGCCTGATGGAGGGCTACCAGGACTACCGGATCGAGCCCAACACCGCTTTGTACAACCAGCTTGTTGCCCGGGGATGCGGGGAGGATGTGGATTGTCTCGACAAGGCCCGTACAATCCTGGAGGGGCTCGATGTGGACCGGGAAGTCCTGGACATGCTCCTGGCCCGGGTTGCCGAAGACATGCCGGAAGCCGCCCTGTTCGAGCGCCATGGCAAGCCGGAAGAGGTTGAAGAAGCTGAGGCCGTGGAAGCCGACGAGGATTTCATCGAGTCCCTGGGCAGTATCTACCGGGAAAAGGAGTCCATGGACAACCTGCGGCAGTCCCGGGAAAGCATTCTCGAAGGTGAGTTGCGCCCGGCCTACCAGGCCTACATCCGGTCGGGCAGAAGCGAAAATACCCGCTGGATCCGGATGCTCCACTACACCCGCCTGAACCTGATCAACCTGCACCCGGAATACGGCCACCGGGATCTTGCCCGGGCCCGGGAGGACATTCCCGACTATCCCCATCATGCCTATTTCTCCGGCTGGGCATACTGGCAACAGCGTCGCCCCGCGAATGCCGTGCCGCTCCTGCAGGAAAGCCTGGAGGTCCTGCCCCAGGCCAGTACCCATTACTACCTGGGTCTGGCCATGAACAACCGACGAAAGCCGGAACAGGCCCTGGAGCATTTCCGCATTGCCGCCCAGGCAGGGGAGATCAGCAGTTACGGAAGCCGGGCAGCCGGACAACTGGAGGCCCTGAAAAAAATCGAACTGGAACAAGTCGACCCGGAAGACGGCGACTAGCCGGGTGCCAGAGGCCGAATTTCAGGGGCGGAAATTGCCCGGCGCCCAGCCAAGCAACTCCCGGGCCGGCTGATCATCGACCAGCAGGTCCCGGGACTGGCGCCGGATCATTTCCGGCCGGATATCCTTCAGCCGGCCGGCCGGATGGGCCATTCGAAGTACCCCGACCATGAGCCAGGCCGGCAATCGAACCACCCGGCCATGAAACTTCCGGGCCCGGGCAATGCGCTCGAGCATGCTCACGTAATCCAGGGTTTCCCCGCCTCCCAGGGCAAACGTCCCCTCGATTCCGGTGGAAACCGCCCGCAGCATGATTTCAGCCAGGTCGCCTGCATGGACCGGGTGGCGCCGTCCACGCCCGCCCACGGGCACAAACGGCAGGCGGCGCATCAGATCCGCCAGGCGCTCCACATTGGCGTCCCCGGGGCCGTAGATCATGGCCGGGCGAAACAGGGTAAGCGGGATCTGCCGCTTTTCACAGTGGGCTGCAAGCCGCTTTTCGGCATCGGCAAGTTCATCGATCAGCCCTTGTTCCTGCCGGTCCGGGGATTTTGACTTGAATAACAGGCTGGCCGAACTCAGGGCCACGACCCGGCCCAGCCCGGTCATGGCCTCGGCCTGTTCGGCGGCATGCCTCAAGGGACCGGCGCTGATCAGGGTCGAGGCCTGACAGTCCAGCGGTCCTTCGGCCAGATCGTGCTGGAACCACATGGTTCCACTTTCGGCCGACTCCGGCGGTTTCCGGGAAACCGCCATGACCCGGCCGGATCCGCCGGTCAAAAGAGGCAGCAACTGCCGGCCTGTCGGGCCGCTGGCACCCAGGACCAGCACCACGGTCTGGGAAGACGGGTTCATGGCAATCGCCCCCGAAGCCACACGATGGGGGCCAGGATCACCGCGTGGGCCCAGAGAGCAATCGCCCAGGCCGGCCGGGACCATACCGGCCATTCATCCCGGCAATGGAGCACCAGGTATCGCCAGAGACTTGCGTGCTTGGCCCAGTGAACCGCCAGTCGCCGCTGCCGCGAGGAGACCCCGCCGGCGTGTTCGACGATGACCTCCGGGACCAGCCGGATGCGCCAGCCGGCCTTTCCCAGGCGGGCCATCAGGTCCAGATCCTCGAAATGCATCCGGAAGCCTTCATCGAACCCGCCAAGCTGGCGAAAGGGCCGGGTGCGAATCAGCATGCAGGCCCCGGAAAGGGCTTCCACGTCCAGTGCGACTTCAGGCGCCGGAGTATCGCTCAGGTCCACGCCCAGGCCGGCACGGCGCCGGGGCGGGATGAATTCGTTGATGACCCTGGACGGTGTTGGCAATCGGCGGCGGCTGGCCCTTTGTTCGCTGCCATCGGCATTGAAGACCCTACCGCCCACCATGGCCAACCCATCATCGGCCTCCAGGATTTCGACCAGCCGGCCCAGCGCAAGTGAATTGATCAGGCAGTCGGGATTGAGGACCAGCACCGCCGGCGTGGTCACATTTTCCATGGCCCGGTTGACGCCCTGGCCGAAACCCCGATTACGGTCGCTGCGGACAACCTGGATTTCCCGGTCAGCCGGCAGTTCGGCAAGGCTGTTGTCGGAGGAGGCATTGTCGAACACGATCAGGGCTGGCGGGTCCGGGCTATCAAGCAACGCTCCAACGCACCGGGCCAGCCAGGCCCCGGCGTTGTAGTTGACGATGACCACCGTGACCCGGTCTGTCATCGGTCCCGTTGCGCTCACCCTGTCAATCGCTTCCACCAGGGCCGGTCAAGTTTTTCCCGAAGCTCGGCAATCTGCTTTTCGTAGGCCTCCAGGGTTCCCCGGGCATGGATATTGCGCCGGATTTCATCGTTGTAGTGCTTGTACACCGTCTCCTCCCGATCGCCGAAAAGGGACAGCCCGGGAAGATCCGGCAGGTCAGCCGGGGAATCGGCACAAAGGGCCACGTAGTAGACCGGCGGCCAGGCCGGGGTGGATGTAGGCCCGGTCTGGCCGGCCTCGGACTGCAGGTAGCCGGCCCGCCCGGCGTCATCCATGTTCCAGATAACCGAAAGGAACAACAGCTTCTGAGCCAGCAGCCTGACCGTGGGGAAGTGTCTTCTCAGCAACTCTTCGAGCTGGTCACGGTACAGTTCCCGCACGTGGTAGGGATTTTCATAGCCGGTTTCGTCGGAATAGGTTTTCCTGTCCGGCGAGGAAATCATCAGCCAGCCGCCGGGTTTGAGCACCCGGCGGAAGCCGGTGATCAGTTCATCGTGCTCACCCAGGTGCTCCAGGGTCTCGAAGGACACCACGGCATCAAAGGAGTTTTCCTCGAAGGGCAGGTCCAGGCAGTCCGACTGGCGAAAGGTCAGGTTTTCGGCATCGTATCGTTGCCGGGCGTGGTCGATGGTGTCCGCATCGACGTCAACTCCTTCCACGCGGCGGGCCTGGCCGGCAAGCAGATGGGAACCGTAACCTTCTCCGCAGGCGGCATCGAGCACATCAAGATCCCTGACCGCCGTTGCGGCCAGGGCATAGCGATGCCAGTGCTCGTAGTAGATCTCCCGTGGGCACTCCGGGGTGAAACGCTCACCGGTAAACTCCATTGCAGGCTGATCGGCCATGATTGCAGGTCAAGTGCGATTGTGGGGAAATTGTAACCTTCCCGGCCGGTCAGCTTTCCTTCATCGCATCCAGTCGTTTCAGTACCCGGGCACGAGACTTGGCCAGCGGGTCCTTCTCGATGAAGCGGCTGACCCGGTCCATGTAGTCCGGATGAAGCTGAAGCAGTCGTTCCATGGCCTCGTCCCCGGGCCCGAGCCCCAGGGGGCCGAAACTGGCCCCGCCGGAATGGGCCACATAGGCGTTGTCGCACAGCACATTGCGCCACCCGGCCTTGATGGCCCGCATGGACCAGTCGTTTTCCTCACCGTATCCGCGCCCGAATCTTCCGACGTCGAACTTCCCGATCTCGTCGATACAGGCCCGGCGCATGTACATGCAAAAGCCCACCGCGGTGGGGATTTCCGGGTAACTCGGGGTCCCGGCCTCCCAACAGGCCCGGGCCCATTGTTCCGGGTCCTCGGGCAAGGGGTTGTTGTGGCAGAAGCGGGGAATGGAGGCGATTTCGCCGTTGTTGGTAAACGGTGTGGCCGAGGCGATGGACGGGTCACTGGCCGCACAGGATTCCATGGCTTCCAGCCAGGAGCCGGCCGGTATGGTATCGGAATTGAGAAGAACCACATCCGATGAGCCAGCCAGGTCCATTCCCCGGTTGGCCGTGGCCACGAATCCCTGATTGAACGGGTTGGTGAATACCTCCCAGTGGCCGGCAACGCCTTCCAGCAGTTTCGGGACTCTCGGGTCGGTGGAAGCATCGTCGATCAGGGCCACCCGGCGGGTTGAGCCCACCGTTCGTTCCAGTCCGGCCAGGCAGCGCTCCAGTTCCTCCGGTGCGTTGTACACAGGCACCACAATGACTGTCACGGGCCGGTGTCCGCAATCTCTGCCTCGCCCGGAGCCTCCCATCGATGCTCCAGGCGAACCAGGCCCAGTTCGCGAGATTCTCCGGAGATGGAGAACTCTTCTTCAACGGTATCCTGCAGGCGCAGACCCTCCGGGTCGAATGCGTGAGCTCGAACATGGTAGCCGCCGGGCAGAATTCGCAGGCCGGGAAATCGAAGCCGGCAGCCGAACCGTTTTTCTCCCAGCCGCTCCAGTTCGAACCGGTCACTGTCGGAAGCCACGCCGTAAACCGGGGACCCGTCGGCCCGGACAATGCCCACGGCGGCCACCGGTCGGCGATCATCGGGAGACTCCAGTTCCAGGTCCACGATCAGCTCATCGCCCATGGCCAGGCTGGTGACGCCGTCCCGGGAGGGTCCTATTTCAATGGACCCGACCCGGTAGTTTCCGTGACCGCCCCGGCGGGAAGTGCCTGAGCGGTCCCGTGCGTCCTTGCGCTCGTGCCAGGCCAGGTAGGCCTGGGTCACCTCGAAGACATCACCTGACCGGCGAATGCGGCCCTCGTGCAGCCAGCAGGCATAGCGACACAGTTTCTGGACCTGGTAGATATTGTGGGAGACCATGAGCAGGGTACCGCCCTGGTCCAGGTAGCCCTCCATCCAGCGGATGCACTTTTTCTGGAAAGACTCATCACCCACTGCCAGCACTTCGTCGGTAATCAGCAGGTCCGGGCGAACCGCGGCAACCACGGCGAATCCCAGGCGGACCACCATGCCGGAGGAGTAATGCTTGACCGGCTCGTGAATCGAATTCCCGATATCTGCAAAGTCGAGGATCTCTTCCAGGCTGGCCTCCACCTCGGAACGGGAAAGCCCAAGCAGGGCCGCATTCATGCGCAGGTTTTCCAGGCCGGAGTATTCCGGATCGAAGCCGGCACCCAGTTCAAGCAGGGCCGCCCGGGTTCCCCTGGACTCCATCACCCCGGTGGTCGGCGAAAGCACACCGGTAACGATCTTGAGTAACGTGGACTTGCCCGCTCCGTTCTCCCCGATTACCGCCACGGATTCACCGGGGCGCACTTCCAGGTCGATATCCGACAGCACACGGGTCCCGCCGGCGCTCGCACCCCGGGTCAGCAATTGCAGAAAGGAACGAAACCGGCGACCGGCCCGGGCCGTGTCGGGATAGGTCTTGCCCAGCCCCTCCAGTTTCAGCAAGGGGACGCTCACAGGAAGTCCTCGAAATGGGGACTGAGCCGCCGGAAAACCCACCATCCCAGGAGGAGCACGCCAAGACATCCGGCCAGCATCATCAGGTCTCCCCTTCCCGGTATCCACTCGCCAAGCAGCAGGATGTCCCGGATCCGGTTGACCACCCAGGTAAACGGATTCCAGGCCAGATAGGCATCCAGCGGCTCGGGGAGCATGGCCGGTGCATAGAGGATGGGGGTCATGAAAAACCAGAGGAGAAAGAATGTGGGCAGGAAGTGTTCCAGGTCGCGAACGAATACCTGAACGGCTGCCAGCAGCAGCGCCAGCCCCATCGCAAGAGCAAACACCAGCACCAGGACCCAGATTGCCGCCGGCAGGGCCCACCAGTAAACATCGGTTGCCAGAAACTGGATGACGAGCAGGACCAGCAGGTAGCCGACCATCTGCAACAAGAAGACCGATGTTGCGCTGGAAAGAACCAGCAATTCCCGGGAAATGGCCACCTTGCCCACCAGCGCGGCATTGGACACGATGGCCTGGCTGCCTCTCAGCACGGATTCGGAAAAGGCCAGCCAGGGCCAAAGGGCCACTGCCAGCCAGGCCACGAAGGGAAGTTCGAACTCCTCGGGCACCCGGGCCCGGAATATGACCCCGAACACAAAGGCGTAGACACCCAGCAGGAGCAAGGGTGTGACAAACAGCCACAGCCAGCCCGTGGCGCTGCCGATAAACCGACTGCTGATCTCCCGGGCCAGGAGCTGGCGAAACAGTACCCGGTTGTGGTGGTTCATCGGACCATGCCCAGCCTTTCTCCCCGGACCCTGATCAGCAGCCAGGCCCCTTTTTTGCCGTGCGCTAGCGCGAGCCGGTCAATCCGTGGTAACCCGTTCTCCGGACGGAAGCGAAGCACCATGACGATCAAGCAGCTTTTCCACGGCACCGTCGGCTATTTCGAGCCTGGCACCAACAAGACGTGCCATGTAGCGGTCCATGGCACGGCTGCGATGTTGCTGCCTGGCCCTGCGTTCCAGCTCGTCCCTGACCTCTTCGAAATCCTTTTGCTCGGGCTCATTCAGCGCATCCAGGCGGACAATGTGCCAACCGTACTGTGAAGCCACGGGGCCGGCAACCTCTTCGGGCGTCAACCCAAAGACTGCATCTGCGAACTCCTCATCGAGTTCTTCACGCTTCACGTCTTGAAAGAATCCATCGTTTCGATCAACGGTGGGATCCTCGGAATACTCCCTGATGAGATCATCCAGATCCTCGCCGGCATCAATGCGGTCCTTGAGCTCGTTAGCAAGATCCAGCGCCTCCGACGAGCTCCGATCCGTCGTGGCGATTAGCAAGTGCTTGAAATCGATGGTTTCTTCGGTCTGGTAACGCTCCTTGTTCAGGATGTAGTGTTCCTGGGCCTGACTGGTGTAATCATCCAGCTTTTCCCCCTCCCAGTATGCCGCGCGCTGCTTGTCGGCGATTGCCCGCATGACGGCCTGATACGCGGCAGCCTGGACATCGGGATCGTCCAGGATTCCCTTGTCGATTCCGTCGGCCGCAATCAGACGGGTAAGCATGATGTTTTCAAGCAACTGGCCAATCCGATCGGCACTCGACAGGACTTCCTTCCGGTCTTCCTCTGGCACCCTGGCATCCAGGTAGGCATCAAAATCCGCCTGGGTTACTACCGCATTGCCCTGGCGCGCGAAAACTTCGGATTCGAACTCAAGCTGAATGGATTGGGTCTTTGACTCAGCCAGGATTACTCCCGGAATCACTACCATCATGCAAGCAAGTAATGCCAGCTTATTCATATTTCTGCTCATCCTCAAAAAGCGGGCCTCGACAATTGCGAGGCCCGGATTACAAACTGCGAGTGAATCAATTCCGACTATTCAACATAGTTCGGCTGGGAGTTATTGCCACATGCCGTGTCATTACCACAGGACCACTCGACGGGATATTCGTTCGCCGCATACGTGATATTGAGAAAGTACCGCGTATTGGGCTCCAGCTGGCAATTGTTGGAATTTTCGGAACGCGTCCAGTTGAATGAGCCGGTGCTTGTCAATTGCCGTTGACGACATCCCTCATCGGCCAAGGCATCACTGAAGTCACCAGGGCATTCAGACATGCTGACCAGCGGCCTGCCGTCTGCGGCACCCGAATTGAAGGCCTGGAGTATCTCGAAAACGACCGTGCCATGTTGGGCGAACGTACCGGAGTCAAACTCCAGGCTTGCGTAAGTTTCTGTCGGCAGGAAAATCCGGCGCTTTTCGCCTCTCGGGAATTCCTGGCCCCAGACCGATTGCCACGTGGTATTGCTTCCGTCATCAGGCACCGTGCTGCAGTTCCAGCCTTCACTGGTGGATCCAGAGCACAGCAAGCGGGTGCGAGGTTCAAAATCTTCCGGCGGTTGACGCTCCGGATCACTGCAGAACGCAGGCAATCCATCATCCAGGACCTGGACTTCCGCCGATGCGTCACTGGTTACGCCGGCACTGTTCTCGCACTCGACTCTGAACTCGTAATCCGTATCGGTCGGGATGCTGGAGGGAATTCCGACATCCAGGCTGCCATCGAGATCGATTCCCTCTCCGGTCGGCCAATCGGGAAAGTCCGCTCCACCCAGGGCGGTGCAGGACACGGCATTGGTGGACGCCCACGTCAGTTCAATCTGCCCGCCCGGCTCCTGGATGATCGGATCGACTGTCAGGGAGACTTCAGGCGGCGGTATGTCGATCTGCAATGTAAGGGACTCTTCAATCGGTGCGGACGATTCCTCGTCCTGGCACTGCAAGGTGAGATCGTAGCCTGATGCCGGGTTTATCGGAATTTCAATGGTCGCGAAACCTGACTGGTCGGCCGACCCGGACCAACCGGTCAAGCTCGGATCGGCGCTTTGCTGGCAGGTAACCTCTCCCTGCCCTTTCGCGGCCCAGGCCACATAGACCGTATCGGTCGGTTCGAATCCCAGACCGGTATCGAGCTGGGGAAACTTTTCAAAAAGCGCGATCTGCAGGGCAACCGGGTCGGTTACCTGCACATCGACGCATTGCTGGCCGGTATCGGAAAGAATTTCGATGTTACCGTCGGCCTTCAACCGTGCCACGCAATCCGACATCGGAAACTCCAGATCGCTACCTAGGACCAGAAGATTGCTGTCGTTCCGGGCATGGGCCTGGGGGAGTGTCAGGGCAAGCATCGAGCACAAGAGCAGCCCGAAGGCAAGAATGGATACGTTCTTCATTTGATGAGTCAACCTGCAAGTCTGCGATTGCATTGATTAAGGGCCCTGCCGAACCTTGTCCATCGCCCGACTCCCGGCTCCAGATGTCCCGGGTGGCGGCAAGACAAAACTCAAGTCGTTTGAGCCCACCTTGTCAAAAAAATTCCCACCTTCCGTGATTGGCGAGGTGGTTTCGGTCCATACAGAAAAAGGGGCTATCAACGATAGCCCCTGATTTCTGATTCTACTTGATCGTCCCATGAACCCGGAAGGCCGAATCCATGAGACGAGGTCTGGCCTATTACTCGACCCGGCGGCTGCCGCGATGGTCGACGGTGTTGCCGTAGTTGGCCCGGATCACGTCACCCGCATCATCCACGATGGAATCGTTGCGGAAGGATACGGCCCAGAAGCCAATGGCCGGCAGACCGACGTAGGTGTCGCCGCTTGCCGATTCAATACTTTCGTTATTGAACTGGAAGCGTACCCAGCCTTCACCACCAAGACCCAGTGCGTACGGGTTGATGTTGACGAAGCCGAGGTCGCGCTGGGGCTCACCGAGGATCTCGGTGCTATCCGGCAGATCCTCGCTATCGCCGAAGCGAATCACGTTGGCCTCGTAGCACAGGGAGAACGGTGCTTCTTCCGGAGTCGGCGGTCCAGGCGGTGAGAAGCCAGGACCGTCACCGGTGCCCGGATCCGTCGTGCCCAGAAGCTCTTCGCGGTCCCAGATGCTGAACTGGACCGGCTCGCAGGCACCCACACCCAGCTCTTCAACACCGGCCGGGTCCAGGACGGTACCCCAGGTGTTGGTGAACGGCGGGATGGCTTCTTCAACACCGTCGGTGTGGAAGCGCTTGGTCGGGAAGGTCAGCACCCACTCGGAGCGAGCGTTGGCGTCACCGTCGATGACATACTCGTTCATGACCTGGTACTTGGTCAGGGCCGCGCCCACGGCAATGACCGAGTCACCCCAGTCCTGCTCATCCACATCGCTTTCGGCGCCAGTGCGCGACAGGAAGATGGTGCTGGACTCGGAGCTACCCTGAGCCAGGTTCGGGAACAGATCTTCCGGCTCGGTATGCTCGATCGCGTCGGACCAGTTGTCCAGCGCGACAGCGTTGTAGCTCAGCATGGTGCCAGCTTCGGAATTGACGATGAAGCCGCTGCCGAAGAGGCTGCCGGTGGGCGGTGCCATGTCGAGGGTACGGTCGGCAAGCCATTCACCGGAACCGTCCCCATCCCACTGGCTGATGAGCTGGCCACAATCGGCCGGCACGCCGTCGACGTGGGTGGCCGCGGTGGCGCTACCCAGATCATCGTCGATCAGGGTACCCATCTCGAAGACTTCCACGTAACCGGAAGCGGTCCGCTCGATGCCCATCGGGCCACCATCGTCTTCCAGGGTGTAACCGAAGTCCAGGAACTCCTGCTCACCACCTTCCAGGTTCGGCACGGTGCAGGTCTCATCAACGGTCATGATCTTGGCACCACCGTCGTCGGTGGCGGTGATGGAGCCGGCCCACACGTCAAAGGCTGACATGTAGATGTTGAAGTCAAGAACCTCGCGAGAGTTCAGGGCTTCAATAAAGCGGATCTTGACCGCCTTGGCTTCATCAGCGGTATTCACGATGGAAATGAGGGTGTCATTTCCTTCGCGAGCGGTATAAAACGGATACAGCAGTACTTGGCCCAGGCCGTCCGGGTTGACATTTACAGCGTTTGAAACGCTGACCATCCCGGCCATGCCTGTCAGACCAGCCAGCACTGCGGTCGTCAAGGTCTTTCTTTTCATTACAACACTCCTAGTTGGACACAGGGCTCTGTGTGAAGATTTCCGATCCATACGAGGCTCCCACCCCGCACGGGCTCAGACACTTCTATTTTATGGTAAGACAGGCGACGGTGTAAAGCAATCCCTCAATCAGGGGCCACATACCACCACTGCCCGTCAATGCGTACCCAGGTTTCCTCGATGGTCCGACGTTGGACCTGTCGACTCAATCCATGAGGCGCACTGGGCAGAGTATAGCCCAATTCCGTGCGTACCGTACAGCGTTCTTCTCCGCAATCAGCATCCCTCACCTCAGCCTGGACCCAGCGTACGGGCCGATTGGCGATGGAATAGGCAAAGTCACGCCGGTCGACAGTCTCCCGGTACCCGGGGGTGTAGTACTCCCAGGCCTGCCCGGTATTACGCTCGATCAGGGCATCCCAGCGGGCCTGGGCCCGCTCTTCGATCGTCTCCTCC
>SLIZ01000173.1 GCA_007135395.1 Wenzhouxiangellaceae bacterium
ATCTCGCCGTGCTTGATCCAGTTGTAGATCCCGGCCCCGTCCGGGTCTGCCGCTGCTGTGACGATCCCCGGGTTTCGATCCTTGAGCCAGGCTGAAACGCCGGCCAGGGTCCCGCCGGTGCCGACCGCGCAGACGAATGCGTCGATCCGCCCCCCGGTCTGCTCCCAGATCTCCGGTGCGGTGCTTCGTTCATGGCCGGTCCGATTGGAGCGGTTGTCCCACTGGTTGGCGTAGAAAACCCCGTGGGGGCTGTTCATGGAATCGGCCAGTTGCCGGGCCTGATGAACGTAGTTGTCCGGATTCTTGTAGGGAACAGCCGGCACCGTTCGCAGGGCCGCACCCATGCCGCGCAGGGCGGATTTCTTTTCTTCCGACTGGGTATCGGGCATGACGATAACCGTCTTTACCCCGAGGGAATTGCCTGCCAGGGTCAGACCAATCCCCGTGTTGCCCGCCGTGCCCTCCACCACCGTTCCCCCGGCCTCGATCCTCCCTTCTGCAAGGGCGTCGAGCAGCAGGTATTTCGCCGCCCGATCCTTGACCGAGCCGCCGGGGTTCATGAACTCGGCCTTGCCGAGGATTTCGCAACCGGTCGCCCGGGAGGCCCGATTGAGCCGGATCAATGGCGTGCGCCCGACTGCTTCAAGAAAATTGGCCGGTACGAACATGGCGCTACCCAAAAACCATCCAGAGAGTCGGGAGATTATCACGCAAGCCATCTGCCAGCGGATTTTGCGATATCCTCGGAAAAAATGAACAAGCCCATGTCAACCGAAGTCGCCAGCCCCGCCCCCATCAAGACACCCGATACCCTGGTGATCCTGTTCTGGGTTGCCATCGCCCTGACCGTGCTCAGTTTCGTCGTGCCCATGGGCAGCTTCAGCGTGGAGGAAACCGCCGACGGGAGCCGGCAGGTGGCCCTGGACAGCTTTGAACTGGCCCCCGGCGGGCCACCGGGCACGCCAATTTTTTCCGCGGATGCCGAGACCACCGGATTCCTCAATGCACCGTTCGAGGGCTACACCTCCGGGGGTCGCACCGGCGGGGCGGTGGCCATCATCGCGTTTCTCATTGTCATTGGCGGGGCGTTCGGCATCATCATGCAATCGGGCTGTGTCGACCGGGGCATCCGGGCCCTGATCGGGCGGACCGAAAAGGATCCCACCGTGATCCTGCCGGTGCTGTTCTTCATGTTCTCCCTGGGCGGGGCGGTTTTCGGGATGAGCGAGGAAAACATCGCCTTCGTGCTCCTTCTGGCTCCCATCGTCGTACGCCTCGGGTTCGATTCCATAACCGCGGTTCTGATCACCTTCGTGGCATCGCGCATCGGGTTTGCCACCAGCTGGATGAACCCCTTCAACGTGGCAATCGCCCAGGGAATTGCCGAGGTTCCGATGCTCTCCGGGGCCCCCCTGCGAATGACCATGTGGGTTGTTTTCACCGCCGTCGGCATGGCCTTCACGATCTGGTATGCCCGGCGGGTCCGGGCCCGGCCCGAACACTCCATTGTTTATGCCTCCGATGCGGTTTTTCGCGACGATTCCGGGGTCCGCGAGCGCGAACAGGCCCGCTTTTCCGGCCGGGACATTACCGCCTTGCTGATCGTACTGGCCGGCATCGGCTGGGTGATCTGGGGGGTCACGGTCCACCAGTTCTACATCGCCGAAATCGCCAGCCAGTTTTTCGCCATGGGTCTTGCCGTGGCCTTGCTGTACCTGCTCCCCGGGGAAAACCGGATGGCCGCAAACGACCAGGCCGCCGCATTCAGAAAGGGGGTGGTCACCCTGATGCCGGCGGTCATTGTCGTGGGCCTGGCCAACGCACTGATCGCCCTGCTTGGCGGTACCGACCCGGAACAGCCAGCGGTCATGAATACCATTCTTTTTGCCATGGCCTCGGTGCTCGGCCACGTTCCCGAAATGGTCTCGGCCTGGCTGATGTTTCTGGTCCAGGGCATCATCAACTTCTTCGTCCCCTCCGGCTCCGGCCAGGCGGCACTGACCATGCCCCTGATGGCACCTTTGGGCGACCTGGTGGGTGTCAGTCGTCAGGTCACGGTTCTGGCATTCCAGCTCGGTGACAGCCTGACCAATCTGATTATTCCCACCTCTGCCACCCTGATGGGTGTTCTGGGAGCCGCACGGATCGACTGGGCGGTCTGGGCACGATTCATTCTGCCCCTTCTGGGCGTTCTGGTCGTGCTGGCGCTGGGTTTCATCGGCATCGCCGTGGCAATCGGGTATCAGTAGGATCAGGCCCTGATCGGGTGTGACCGGCCGTCCATGGCCAGCCAATTCCTCGGGCAACCGCCGGGGGCTCTATAATCACCCGGACTAGATCCTGCAACCGGGATCATCAAGGGAGCAGCAAAGAGTGGATCGGCATTACTTTCTCCAGACCTATGCCGGCGAGGGTCAGCCTACCCAGCGCTACGATCTGCACTATTTCCCGCTTGTCGTTGGCCGCGAGGCCGGGAGCGGGCTGCATCTGCCAAGAAGCCGCATTTCCCGCCAGCATGCCCGCCTGGATCTGGACGGCAACCGGCTGATCCTGACCGACCTGGGAAGTACCAACGGCTCTTTCATCAACCATGAGCGGATTTCCGAGCCCACGGAAGTCATGGCCGGCGATGTGCTGCATTTTGCCGATCACGAGTTCCGGGTCATGGCCGAAGAGCGCGCGTCCAGTTTTCACGCCACCCATGATTCGGATGCTACCCGGGTGGGCATGGCCAGCCTTCCGAAGCAACTGCCGGCTCAGGCAAGACAATTTTTCCAGATGATCGAACATGAACGGGTCGAACCCTGTGCCCAGTCCATTCGAACCGCCGATGGCGACATCTTTGCGCTGGAACTGCTCGGCCGCGGCCGCCAGGAAGGCTTGCCAAGCCTGCCCGGGGAGTTGTTCCACCTGGCAGAATCCCTGGGTGAAGAGGTTCGCCTGAGCCGGCTGTTCAGGGAATCGGGAATACGGGCGGCCGCGAAAATCAAGCCGGCCCGTCCCCTTTTCATCAACACCCACCCTTCGGAAAGTCGGGACTACGACGCGCTGCTCGGGCACATCAGCGACTTGCTTAACCGGTTTGAGACCGACAAGCTTTCACTGGTGCTGGAAATCCACGAAGGTGCGGTGACCGACCTTGCGGCCATGGAAGAGGTGCGCCGGTCCCTGAAGGACATGGGGGTAAGGCTGGCTTACGACGATTTCGGAGCCGGCCAGGCCCGGTTGCAGGAACTGATCGATGTCCCGCCGGACTTCCTCAAGTTCGATATTGCACTGATCGGAGAACTGAAAAACCGTGATTCATCCCGGTTCAGGCTGCTTTCGAGTCTCAACAATGCCATCGCCGACATGGGGGTGCAGACTGTGGCCGAAGGCATCGAGGTGGAAGCGACAATGGGGCTTTGCCGGGAAATCGGCATCGACTATTTCCAGGGGTTTTTATTCGACCGTCCAAAAGCGCTAGAAACAAACTGACCGCGGGTGGTTGTCGATTCTCAATGCTCGTCGGTAACCGAGTCCCGACGCCTTGGCCAGGGTACGAAAGCCGAGGTGGTCTGCTGGTATTTCCGGTAGGCCGCACCACGGGATTTGAGTGCCTGCTGCTCGGTATGGGGGATCCCCGTCAGTCGGTAAACAAAGGCCAGCATGATCACCGGACCCAGCCAGGTCAGCCACTGGTTCGGTGCACCGGCTGCGATGAACGGATAGGCGAACCAGTGCAGCCATTCGAAAAAATAGTTGGGGTGTCTTGAGTAGCGCCACAGGCCGGTCTGGCAGACCTTGCCCCGGTTTTCCGGGTTACGCCGAAATGCCTCGAGCTGACGGTCGGCCAGGGCTTCTCCGAAAAAGCTCACCAGCCAGAAGGACACTCCGATCAGGACCCAGGCATTGAGCTGTGAAGACGGATCGCCGGCAACCACCCAGGCCGGCAGGGCAAATACCCAGGCCAGCAGCCCCTGGGCCATGAACAGGGCGAACATGCCGGATTGCTGCCGCCTGCCCCACCGCTGGCGAAGGGCCTGGTAACGGCCGTCCTCGGTCTCGTGACCGGCTAAACGGACCCAGAGGTGTCGGGTCAGCCGGAAGGACCAGGTGCCGGTGACGATGACAATCAGGATGCGCTTTTCCGGGCTGCCCTCCCCGACCAGGACATAGCCTGCCGCCAGCACCCCGATCAGGCCCGCCCAGGCAACATCCACCCAGTCTGCCCGCCCCGAGCCGCGCTGCCAGGCCCAAAGCAGGGCCATGACCACCGTGCATAACAGCAGTCCTGCTATCAGTTCCATGGAAAAAGGTTTCGGTAGCCGGTCACGTGGTCCAGTCTACCGCCCTGCGGTGAAGTCCGGGTTGGAATGTGGTGCCATACCACTAGAGTTCACGCAGCAGTTTGGATCCTTCCTGGGGGGGCTGGATGAAATCTCCCTGGACGAGATCCACGTTGATTTTCCACAGCCGGATCATGGTCTGTTCATCCCGGACGCCAGCCATGATCACCTTCTTGCCGGTCCCGTGGGTCTCCTTGATAAATTCACCGAAACGAGCCGCCAGATCAGAATCATCACAGTAGCGGTGGACGAACTCATCGGTCATGCGCAGGAACTGTGCCGGAAGCTGGTGAATCTGCGGGTCGGCAAATCCGGTCTCGTCCAGTCCGGTCAGACAGATTCCCAGTCCCAGCCCGGTCAACTCATCCAGCGCTTCGCGTATCGGCTCACCGGATCGGCTGACATCGTCCAGCGCAAACTCCAGGATCAGAGCGTTTGTCAATTCTGGAAACTCCTTTAGCCGTTCCCGGAACCAATCCAGCATGCGCCGGTTGAGCAGACGCGGCGTCAGGTGGACAAAAAACTGGATGGCGCCCGCACCGGACCGGCGACGACTGACAAGCCGGACGGTATAGGCGAGAACCCACAGTTCCAGCCTTGAAAGCACATGGGCGTGGCCGGTCAGATTGATGAACCTGGAGGCCGGAATCAGTTCTCCATCCCGGGAAACCGGTCGGGCCCAGACCTGGAAATAGCGCGCCTGGTCCTCGCCAATACCCAGCATGGGCTGGGACATGACCTGGATTCGATTCTCCCGCAGGGATTCCCGCAGCAATTCCACCAGCAGTTCCTGGCTTTCAAAGGCCTGGCTGGCGCTGATTCCAGGCTCGAAGATTTCGAACTGACTGCGACCTTCACGACTGAGGCGTTCGGCGACCTGGACGGCATCAAGCAGCGTTTCCTCCGGTTTGCGGCGATGCCGGCTCAACGGGGATAGCCCGATGCTCACCGATGCCGCCACCGGCCTGCCATCGATCTCCGGTATCTTGCGTGACAGTTCCTCCAGGGCAGCCTCGGCCCACTGACTGCCGTCTCCGGAAAGGCTTTCGGGATGGACAACAAGGGCCAGGGCAGCCTCGCCGAAACGTTCGATTCGATCACCCGGGCCGGTTCGGGAACGAAATCGCTCCAGCAATTCCCTGACCAGCCGGTCAAAATTCCGCATGCCCAGCCGGTCCCTGAAGGTCTGCCAGTGATTGAGCACGACCCAGATGAGCATGGGAGATTCGGTACCGGGGCTGGCAACAAGCGCCTTGTGTCGGGCCTCGATGAAGTCCAGGAACGCTTCATGCTCCCCGGCCGCCGCGGAATCCTGTCCGATATCGGAATCATCGCTACGCTTTCTACTGGTACGACGGTTCATGGCAAGAACGAAACAACCCGGCAATCCTTTGACCGGATCATAATCGCATTTTGCCAAGGCGAAAGTCACCCGCGGGCAAACCCCGGGGCTACAAGCCGGATGTCAAAAATGGATATTCGCAGGAAAATTCGGATCTGGAACTTCAGGTGAGCGTTACCGGTGACATTCCCGGGTGCCTTCAAAAAGACAGCGCCCGGATTCCGGGCGCGTCGTTTTCCGAACCCTGCGCTTGCAGGGCGGATGCAGGGGCATTAACGCATCCGCTCGGATTCCCCTTCCCCAGTAAATTTGGTTTCAGATTTCCCTCTCAACGACCCTGGGTCGCCGGAGGCGGGTTCTGAAAGGTGTTGCCGATTCTCAGTTGGCCGCCCGCATCGGGATCGGTGCTTCGGGAGCATCTTCTTCTTCAAGCTGAAGCAGCCATTCAAGCACCACGTCATCGGCAATCATGGAATCAAGCTGAATTTCGCGTTCGGTCATTTCCATCGTACCCTCCTGGGTCGCTTCAATCGTGTAGTTGGTCATTGCTGCTCGGTCATGTCGATTCTTATCTGTACCGTTTCCAATGCAGAATCCATGCCATAGGGAGAAAAGGGCAACAATGCCGGCCCCGGACCGACAAATTGAGGCCTGATGGAGCCAGCTACCCGGTCAGAAAGTGACAGAAATTGTCAGGATCGTTCCCATTGGGGCGGACCGGCTCATCCGGTTACACTGGACCGGACCAGGCCACGTTTGTGGCTCCGGGCCCGTTGGCAATTCCGAGGAAACCATGCCAGGCCGCGATCTCGCGCTCTTGATCTTTATCTGCTTTGTCTGGGCCGGCAATTTCCTGGCTGCGGCCTGGGCCGTGGAATCCATGCCCCCGCTGGTTTTCACGGTGGTCCGGTTCCTTTTGGTCCTGCTGGTTCTGCTGCCCTTTCTACGCAGGCCCCCGAAAGGACAGTGGCCAACCCTGCTGGGGGTTTGCTGGAGCATCGGGGCATTGCACTTTGCCCTTGTGTTTGCCGCCCTGGGCCGCTCCGAAGATGTCTCCTCGATTGCAATCACAATGCAGATCTACGTTCCCATGACGACGATCCTGGCCGTAACCGTCCTGGGTGAGCGGGTGGGCTGGCGAACCACCACCGCCGTGACTATCGCTTTCGGCGGGGTCCTGCTGGTCGGCCTGGACCCCCTCGTTCTGGCCCAGATCGATGCCTTGTTCCTGGTCATTGCCTCGGCATTCTTTCTGGCACTTGGCACGGTACTCATGCGCCGGCTCAAGGGGATCGGAGTGTTCAGTTTCCAGGCCTGGAACGCGCTCCTTTCCCTGCCCCTGCTGGCGATTGCCGCCTGGCTTGTCGATCAGCCCGACCCGGCACAGCTGGCCAACATACCCGCCACCGCCTGGCTGGCCGTGGTCTATTCAGCCATTGGAGCTTCCATCATCGGCCACGGCGGGTTCTACCTCCTTATCCAGCGTCACCCGGTGACCGAGGTCACTCCCTACCTCCTGCTGGTTCCGATTCTGGCCGTCGGGCTGGGTGTGGCGGTCTGGGGTGACCGTCCAGGCTGGAGGCTGGCGGTCGGTGGCGGGCTGGTACTCATCGGGGTGCTCTGGGTTACCCTGCGGGCCCGGATCCGGCGGCGGCCGCTGGTTACCCGGGAGGTTGGCGAGGCGCCAGCAGCCTGACCACCGGGCCGGGGCCGTTCAGCGACCGGTCAGAAA
>SLIZ01000108.1 GCA_007135395.1 Wenzhouxiangellaceae bacterium
AGCAAGAGCTTTTGTTGGGCACTATCATCCCTGCCCTCTCCTGCTTCATCTGTGCGCTGGCCAACCAAACCAAAAGACATTTTCTTACTGTGTGTTAGCGTACAGATTTATCTTGAATAACCCTTAAAATTGACCTTCCGCTTGCAGTAGCTGAATCCTGAAATACAGGCTGGATATTTATGATCAAGATCGGTGGATCCCTCGGGTTGAGGATACTGAATAAAATTGCGCCGGATCTGCCGAGGCAGGATTGTGCTGCAGACGTGGACGGGGATTCGAGGCTGGAGGTTCATTTCGGTTCGGAGCTGATGGACCGCCTGGACGGCAAGACAATCATTGATTTTGGCTGTGGTGATGGGCGAGAAGCAGTGGCCATGGCAGTGGCGGTCCCTGATTGCCGCGTTATCGGCCTGGATATCCAGCAAAAGCATCTTGATCATGCGCGCCAACGGGCCATAAGAGCTGGCGTGGAGGATCGTTGTCATTTCGCCAGACAAACTGATGAACGGGCTGACCTGATCATCAGTTTTGACGCCTTCGAGCATTTTTCCGACCCACTGGGCATACTCGAAACCATGAGCAATATGCTCAAACCGACCGGCGAAGTCCTGGTTTCATTCGGGCCAACCTGGTTGCATCCATACGGCGGTCATCTTTTTTCCGTGTTTCCCTGGGCGCACCTTGTCTTCTCGGAAAATTCCCTGATTCGTTGGCGGTCCCGGTTTCGCTCGGACGGAGCCGAGACATTTGGAGATGTCGATGGCGGCCTGAATCAGATTCGCATTGCCGAGTTCGAACGCCTGGTCGAATCCAGTTCATTGAAAATAGACTGGCTTGAAACACTCCCGATCCGGGGGCTGCCGATACTCCGAAAACGTTTGCTGCGGGAATTCGGTTCCAGCCTTGTGCGTTGCCGAATGTTGCATCGGGGACAACGGGTGCCGGATCCGGGATGATGTCTGAGGTCTGAGGCCTGAGGACGGCGGCTTCCGGGTTCCGGTTTCCGGACAAAGCGACCAAACGACCAAACGACATTTCCCAAAAGCCCCCTCCATACGTTCGGTGGCGCACAGATGAAAAATCGAGAAATTGTCAGACTTGAATCTCGGTTTTCTGTCTGGAGAATGTGAAATGACCCTTGGAACAATTCTGCTTATTGTGCTGGTTCTGGTCCTGGTTGGCATAATTCCTGCCTGGCCACATAGCCGCGGTTGGGGCTATGGACCCAGTGGGATCGTGGGTGTCATCGTTGTAGTTCTGCTCATTCTATTGCTGACGGGCCGAATCTAGGGACTTTCGTTCGATTCGTTACGGCAAAGGGCACGATTTACTGGTGCATACGACCACAGACCAAGTGTGCCGTAAATCGTGCCTGTTTTTTTGGCATATGCTCAGGAGGGTGGAATGCCCTGCAGTTTTCAAAAAAAAGGACCAGTAGCGCGCTGATAAACGGAATCATGTCATGACTGACTCACTGGAACCTGGCGTAATAATGGTTCGGTCATCTTATCCAGGTCAGTCAGGTTCGGGCGGCGCATCGGCGAGCATACAGAAACCATGATCGCCTCGGGGGAAAAGGCCGGCATACTGGTTCATTACCTGCGCTACCTGGGCGGAAATGTACTGGTGATTGCTGCCGGCTTTATCTCCTTCCCGGTCATGACCCGCTTGCTGGATATCGAGCAGTTCGGCCTGCTGGGCTACTACGAGGCCTGGCTGCTGGTCGTGGCTGGTCTGCTCAAGCTGGGAACCCAGCACGCCATCCTTCGATTCTATCCCCACGCCGGGGACCAGACCGCCCTTCGGCGATTTCGTACGGATTACCTGCTGGTCCCTTTCGCGGCTTCCCTGCTTCTATGGATCGTCTGTGTCGTACTGGTTCTTCGTTTTCTCGCAGTCCTGCCGGACGAAGAACATCCGATCCTCTGGGTCATGATGATCTCGATACCAATATTGATCTGGTGCAGTTTTGTCGAGGCGGTCATGTATGCGCTGGAACGCTCCGATATTTCCATCTGGCTGAAGGCATCCTGGCGATGGAGTGAACTAGGCCTGGTCATGGTCACGATCGTGTTCATCGAGCGAAGTGCACTGGGGGTCTTCAGCGCGCGCCTGGGGATCTTGACCCTGGTCGCCATTTTTCTGACTGTATGGTTTCTGCGCTGGTGCCGTGGTCGAATCAGTGTGCCCACTGGACCCCGAATCGCCACTGGCCTGGCCTTTGGTCTTCCGATGATGTTTACCGAACTGACCTCGGTCCTGTTCGGTTTTGCCGACCGCATTCTGCTTCGTGCACTCACCGGCAGTTTCACGGATGTAGGGATATATACCATCGGCTATGGGCTGGCCATGGCTGTAGCCGCGCTCATGGGCAAGACCCTTAACGAGGCTTTTGCTCCAACAGCCATGCGTCTCTACAAGCTGCATGGAAACCCGGCAGTGGTCGCGCTCAAGCGTGACATGCTCAACTTGTGGGTATTGGCCGTTGGCGTGACATGCGCATTACTCTTGTGTGTGGGCCAGGACTTTCTGGTTGCCCTGGCTGGCCAGGACAAGGCTGCATCCGGACCCGTGTTCGTAGCCGTGGCCATGACCATGGTCTGGTACTCGCTGTTTTCTGTAGCCCAGTACGGCCTGCTCCTGGAGCGTAAATCCATGCGCTACTTTCTGCTGGCTCTGGCTGCCACCGTGCTGAACCTGGCGCTCAATGTTCCATTGATTCTGGCTTTTGGCGTTGCCGGAGCTGTAACGGCAACCGTTATCAGCTATGCCTTTCTGTCATTGATTCAAATGTGGGCCTGTCCACCTGGACTGCGTTACCTGCCGCCACTGATCAGGCTGCTTCCTGCTGCTGCATTTGCCCCATTCATGCTTGGGGTTCTAACCCTGGTGAACTATTTCGGCGCGCAAGGCCCCTGGATGCGTCTGCTGGCCGGTTCAACCACCATTTTGCTGCCAATCTTGCTGCTGGCCGCCCTGAATTCCGGTATACGCAAGAACATTCTGCGCATGGTCACCCGCAGCAGCCCGGGAGCAGTGCCGTGATCTGGTATTCGCCCCTGGTGCCGTTGCTGCTGGGACTGGCCGTGCTGACTGTCGCAGCATTCATGTCCCGCCCCCGTCTTGCCTGGATCGGCCTTTTGTTCCTGCTGCCGGCCTATGGCCTGATGACACCGCTGGGTGCAAATCTGCTGACCCTGCTCATCGAACACCGTATCAAGCCGGCCGAAACGCAACCTGTGTGCGACAAGGTCCAGGCCATTGTGCTGTTGTCAGGAGGACTAAGCCGTCCTGCTGAAACTCCCGCTGACTATGGGGCACTGACCCCGGAAACCCTGGCCAGGCTGTTTGCCTGGCGTGCAAGAGATACCCGGGACAGCACTGAAAGTTTGCCCCTGGTCATAGCTGGCGGCGGGCCGTTTCGAATTCCCGAAGCGGAAGTGATTGGCGCATTCATGCACAATCTAGGTCCTTCCGGAATGTCAACAACTCTTGAAACGGATTCATTGAATACCCGCGAAAGTGCGCTGGCCGTAAGGAAATTGCTGCCAGATTCCAGCAGCCGGATCGCACTGGCCTCCAGCGCCCTGCATTTGCCACGGGCAATGCTTGCATTCGAGCAAGCCGGTTTCGAAGTCTGCCCCTGGCCACTCAATCGGCATTACATGGCCGTTACTGGATGGACTACCCTGTTTCCATATTCCTCGTCGCTTGCCAAAAGTGAATCCGCCCTTCATGAAATCATTGGAGAAATTCACTATCGCGTCAATGTTCCTGACGAAATCCAGGAGCGCGAAAACCAAATAAATCAAGGAGAATAGACCCCATAATCAAGAGAACAGCACACAAGGCCGATAGTGTATTACTCAACAGCTTTATCCAGCGACGCTTCACCTGGCTGGCAACCGATGCCATTGCGGCGGAGGTCGAGTCAAGTCGGGCTATCAAGAATTTTGAGCGGAATTTTGAGTATCACGGCGTGATTCACTACGATCGCCGCTGGAATCCCATTTCTGAACTATGCGATGTATATGGCTCGGACAAGGGACAGGTGCGGCTCGACGACCATCCCTACGACTGGCCGGCCCATACCTACGCCGACTACTACGCAATGCTTTTCAATCATTGCCGTGAACATGTGGAAAATGTTTTTGAGTGCGGGCTTGGGACCAATAATCCCGAGGTTCGGTCAAATATGGGAATCGATGGCAAGCCCGGCGCATCCCTTCGGGTATGGCGTGACTACTTCCCCCGAGCCGAGATTGTCGGTGCGGATATCGACGAAGGTGCCCTGTTCTCCGAACCTCGAATCCAGACCTTTCAGGTTGATCAGACCGACCCTGCTTCCATTTCCGGACTATGGGAGAAAATCGCTCATTTAACCTTCGACCTGATGATCGACGACGGCCTGCACGAGTTTCATGCTGGTGCCTGCCTGTTCGAGCACTCGATTCACAAGCTTGCACCGCAGGGCATTTATATCATCGAGGACGTAAAAGCTCTCGACCTGAAGGCCTATCGTTCGTTTTTCAAAGATATGCCGTATACGGTCGACTATATCAATTTGCATCGGCCCGGCATGGGAGTCGAAAACAATAATCTGATTGTCATTCGATACAATGGAATTTCGGACGGCGTTAAGGCAATCAACAAGGCTCCACCTGAATCCGCCAATGGCCTGAACAGTTGAATTGCCTGATCCAGTTGTTCATTCCCTCGCTGGCTGGGAAGCCAGTCCAGTTGTTCCTTCCCCTGCTTGCGAGGGAAAGTCAGGATGGGGGTTTGTTTTGTCGGTTCATCGTTTGGTCGTTTTGTCCGGAAACCGGAAACCCCTGCCCCCTCCCAACCCCTCCCCCGCAAGCGGGGGAGGGAATCTCCGGCTGTCGGGTCCTTGTCAAATCTGCTGGCGTGCCCGATTCCCTGGGTACGCTAGCGTACAGACCGCGATTCGACATGAATGCGAGACTTTTGTCCGAGTAAAAGACTGAATGGATCATCCGATGAAAGCAGTTTTCAGCATGAAAAGCCTGACAATCGCGACGGGAGTCCTGGCGATCGCCGGCTGTGCCGCCATAGCAGGTACCTCTGGAATTGCAGACAGCACGAGAACGGGTTCGATCCACGACGTGAGATTCGAAGAACGGATGTCGCCGGGCAACATGCGGGTACGCGTGGGAGATGAGGTGCGCTGGATCAATCAGCGCAGCACGGCGGTGAAGCTGGAATTCCTTGAAGGCTCGCTGGAAGATGTCGTTTGCCAGTCCGGATTCTCCAGCCTCCTCCGCCGGCAGCAGGAGTCAGCCACGATCAAGCCCAATGATAGCGCCAGCCTTTGCTTCGGGAAAACCGGAACGGTCCGATACAATGCTCGTATGGATTCTCCCGTCGCCGGCGGCCAGATGATTGAATCGGGCACGATTCGCGTCACTCAATAAACCGCTTGTCGGCCACCTGCCGGATATTCAGTCAAAGAAAAGCTTGTTCCGCTCAAGGAGCTGGCCCGAACCATGGATTTCCAAGCATATTCACCTTGTAACGCAGTCGTGGTGTGCAGTCCAGCGTTTCCTAAAGAGAACAAGGGATTGCGTTGGATCCGGTACTGCCAGCCTTGCATTTCATGAGCATCGCAGCCCATTGCTATGTGCGTTACCGCACATAGAAAGACGCACCAAAACCAGTAGACTGAATTGGGCCATTGTGTGTTCTGCACTTGATTCGGACAACGTGATGGAGGACTAGACACAAAAATAGGCGAGGCTTGCCATGACCAACCTTTTACCGAGGTATTCATCCAAGCGGGAGGCGACTGAATCCAATGGACTGCCATCCCGCCCTTCAAACTGGACCCCTTGCGGCATACTGCCATGCCTGGGATTTGCCATGTTCTGCCTGGCTTCGGCCCCGGCATTTTCAGCCGTTGCTCCCGACCTGGGTGAGGCATTTGACTATACGGTCCTGGGGACAAATGAGAACCCGACCGTGGGGACAGTCACCTGCACCAATACGGGCCCCGGGTCCGATATCGACGGAAACGTGGGCAGCACCTTCACTTCGATCACAAATACCGAGTGCAACATCACGGGCGATGTAGATGCGCCGGTCGATGCCCAGGTTGTCACTGACTTCAACAATGCATACGCCGAACTCGACAACCAGAATCCGACTTGCGACGGGACCATTCCGACCACCAGCACAACACTTCCCCCGGGTGTTTACTGCTCTGATGCAGAAACCACAATCGGTACAGGCGTAACTTTCACCCTCGACGGCGATGCAACTGATGTCTGGGTATTCAAGGTCGGCACAAGCGGCAGCGGCGCCCTTACGGGCACCGGCTTTGAAGTCGTCATGGGCGGGAACGCTGAAGCATGCAACGTATTCTGGTGGACTGCCGGTGCCGCCTCGCTGACCGACTCGTTCTTCAAGGGAACCATTCTATCGGGTGATGCTTTCACGATGACACGAGGGAGTTTCGAAGGACGCGGCCTCGCGACTACCGATGCGACAGTCACCGACGCAGGCCCAATGGAATTCGCCGGATGCGCAGCTCCAGCGACGATTACCGTCGAAAAGGACTTCAGTGACGATAACCCGGACCCGGTCTCGGTGGAACTGAATTGCACATCAGGTACCGTGGAAGAATCCCCCCTGGAAGCATCCGAGGCGGAACCTGCAGTGTTCACGATCGGCGGCGCAGGCCCGGACACAACCTGTACAGCCATGGAAGATGTTCCCGAAGGCTATTCGGCAGACCAGACCGATTGTGTTGATGTGGAACTGGACGGCAGCTGCACCATATTCAATACGCTGATCGAGACCGATACGATCACGGTCAACAAGGACTTCAGCGACGACAATCCGGACCCGGTACAAGTGGATCTTGAATGTACCTCGGGTACGATTGAAACCACCCCGCTGACTGCAGCCGAGGGTTCACCGGCGGTATTCCTGATCATTGACGCTGACCCTGGCGCCACCTGCACGGCAACCGAAGAAGTGCCTGAAGGCTATATTCCGGACGAGAGCGATTGTGTGGGCGTGGAAATGAACGGCGAATGCACCATCTTCAATGAGCTGATCGAAGCCGACATGATCACGGTTCACAAGGACTTCAGCGACAACAATCCGGATCCGGTCGTGGTGGACCTGGAGTGCACCTCCGGCACCATCGAGGAGACCCCCCTTGAGGCAGCCGAGGGTTCCCCGGCGGTATTCACGATTACCGATGCCGATCCGGGTGCAAGCTGCACGGCAACCGAGGAAGTGCCCGAAGGCTACGCTCCGGACGAGAGCGATTGCGTTGGCGTGGAAATGAATGGTGACTGTACGATTTTCAATACGCTTATCGACGGCGACACAATCACGGTCAACAAGG
>SLIZ01000032.1 GCA_007135395.1 Wenzhouxiangellaceae bacterium
CGGATGGACCCTGGACGACATCGACTGCCAGGGCACCGACCCGGCCAACGTCACCATCATCGACAGCGGCCAGGGCGTCAGCGTGGATCTGCAGGCAGCAGAAGACGTGACCTGTACGTTTACCAACAGTCAATTGAGTACCGGCATCGAGCTGCTCAAGTCCGATGGCGGCATCATTGTTGGCCAGGGATCAAGCTTTGCCTACACCCTGACCTATACCAACACGGGCGAGCTTGATCTTGAAAATGTAACGATCACCGAGACCGTGCCAGGAAACACGACCTTTGATGCAGGAGGCTCAACTTCAGGCTGGAGTTGTGACGATGAAAGCGCCGCGGGGACCACCTGTGAGTTCGGGATTGGCACGCTGGCCTCCGGTGCTGAAGGCTCGGTTCAGTTCGGGCTCAACGTGGACATCATCTGGGAACCGGATCCGGACACCGGAGCCTGCGGGCCGCAACCGGAAGACCCCCAGGTCAACAACACGGCCAGCATTGTCGGTAGTTCGGCCAACGAAGACGCCGAAGACAGTGATTCGGATACCACCCCCATTGCCGTTTTCTGTGATGACGTATCCGGAATGCTGACGGTGGAAAAGATCGTTGCATCCGGCGATCAGTCCCAATCGTTCGAGTTTACCGGTTCCGATAGTGAGCATGGCTTCGGTGTGTTCAATCTGGCCGGTGGCGATTCTCAGTCCTTCGACCTGCCATTGGGCACCTACTCGGTATCGGAATCCGTTCCGGCCGGCTGGTCACTCGACTCGGCCGAGTGTAGCGGTGACAGTGAGCCGGAGAACATCGAGATTGGCCCGGAAGGCAACGTGACCTGCACGTTCACCAACCGCCAGCTTGAAGCCGATATCGAGATCATCAAATCGGACGGCGGCATCATTGTCGGCCAGGGCTCGAGCTTTGTTTATACCCTGTCCTACACAAACACCGGCGAGCTGGACCTTACCGATGTAATCATTGGTGAATCGGTGCCGGCCAACACCACCTTTGACACTTCCGGCCCCGATGCCGGTGCCTGGGATTGCTCAAGCGGCAGTTGCACCTACGTCATTGGGGATCTTCCGGCGGGCGCTTCCGGATCCATTCAGTTCCCGCTTGTCGTGGACATGCTCTGGGAGCCCAACCCCTACTCCGGACTATGCGGTGCCGAGCCGAAGGACCCGCAGGTTGACAATACCGGGATGATCATCGGCACCTCTGTGTTCGGTGAAGTCGAAGACAGTGATTCGGAATCAACACCCATCAGCGTGTTCTGCGAGGAGATACCCATCGGCGAGCCAGTGCCCATTCCCACGACCAGTCCAGCAGGACTTGCCGCCCTGGCGATTGTACTGATGGGCCTGGCCCAGATCGTTCTGTACCGCCGGCGCCGGATACAAGACGACTGATCCGAACAGATTGGCAGGGGCATGAAGAGGCGGTCCTCCAGGGGCCGCCTTCTTTTTTTGAAAAGGGTCCCGGCAATGCCGCTCAGCTCAGCCCGGGCACGGTTCCGGGGAAAATCCGATTCGATTCCCGGCCGGGAGACAAGTATCCTTCGCACTTGGAAAAACATTTGATCTGGAGATTAGGCATCATGCTTCGAGGTGGATTCCTGCTTTTCGCTTTACTGGTGGCCTGCCCGGCCCTGGCCTTCGAGTTTCCGGGAGGCCAGATTGAAATCCCGGATGACTTTGACGGCCCGATATCCGATACGGTCGGGGACGACACACAGGTTTTTGCCTTCCGCAAGCAGAATGGAGAGGGCTTGCCCGATGCCCAGTTGCAAATCACCACCTGGAAGCCGTCCCGTGCACTTCCCGAGCTCCAGGGAGAGGAACTCGAGGCGGTAACCCAGAGCTACCTGCTCCAGTTTTTCGGCGGACTCCAGCGGACCCGGGACGAGGTGCGTGGCCAGACACCGGATTTCATTGATATTTCAGGGGCCAGGACAGCCCGGATGAACTGGGAGGGAGAGGTATCCGGGACCCCCGTTCGGGGCAGGTTCTATGCACTGATCCACGACTCCAAAGTCGTCCTTCTGCACAGCCAGGATATGGCCGAGAGCGAAAAAGACCACTTCGAGCGCATTGTTGATGCCCTGGAATCGACTGAACTGACCGACCCGGATTCCAGCGACTGATCAGGCAGGCACTCCCGTGACCGGGCAACGCCCACCCCAGTGGGCCCACAAGTTACGGCAGTTGACTAGCTGGGCCGTAGAAGACTGCCTCGGGGGTCCGCGGCCGTGGAAACTGGCCTGGGTCATCAATTTCCAGAAGGCCGGAACGCTGGTTTTTCTGGGCATCCTGATCGCGTATTACCAGAACACGACGATGGCAGCCTGGGTCTACCTGGCCATGCACGGCGGATACGGCCTGGTCTGGCTGATCAAGGACCTCAGCTTTCCCGATGCCGGCTGGCAAAAGAAAATAACCATTGCCGGGGGCATCAATGCCTTCATAGGTGTTCTGGGCTGGTACTGGGTTTTCGGCTGGCTACTGATTTCAGGGTATTCCGATCCATCCTACCCCCTGCCCGAACCCGGCTGGTTTGCCCTTTGCATTGTCATGTGCCTGACAGGCTCGGTCATCATGATCGCCGCCGATGCCCAGAAGTACTACACCCTTCGACACAAGCCGGGGCTGATTACCGACGGCCTTCATCGATACATCCGTCACCCGAACTACCTGGGTGAAATGATGATCTACACAAGCTTTGCCCTGATGGTCTGGCACTGGCTGCCGTTTCTGATCCTGGCCCTGGTCTGGCTGGGGGTATTTGCCGTCAACATGATGCACAAGGAAGCCAGCCTAGCGCGGCACCCGGGATGGGCCGAATACCGAAGCCGCTCCTGGTGGCTTGTCCCGGGGGTCCTTTGACGGGCTTTTTAACGGTTTCCGGAAAAGCGAAATGCTGAACCGCCAGGACGCGAAGGACGCGAAGTAGATCTTGAAAATTTATTCTTTAGCCTTGGCGCACTTTGCGTCTTTGCGGTAAATGTTTCTGTTTCGTTTTAACGAATCAACGAACGAACCAGTAATCGACGAAACGAACAAGCGACAGTCCACTGAGCCGGGCAGTCTGAAATTCCCTCCCCCGCTTGCGGGGGAGGGGCAGGGAGGGGGCGGTGTTAAACCATTACGGACTACAACCGGATCTGGCGGACACTCAGAATGTGTTCGATTGCGCCGAGTTGCTTCAGGACCGGGCCGGGGACTTCATCATCCACGCTGATGAATGAAATTACTCCGGCCTGGGGGGCTTCCCGTCCAAGCTGAAAGCCAGCGATATTGATGCCCGCATCCCCCAGGATCGAGCCAATCCTGCCGATCAGGCCCGGCATGTCCTTGTTGGTCATGAACAGAAGCCGCCCTTCGGGGATGAAGTCCAGCTCGATACCGTTCATGCCGACGATGCGAGGACGGGCGTTGACAATAGTGCCGTCCAGCACCCACTTGCGCTTGTCGGTGGTCAGCGTGACCCGGACCCGGCTGGTCAATTCATCCGCCATCTGCCGAGTCGATTCCCGCACATCGATGTCACGCTGTTTTGCCAGCACCGGCGCATTGACCACGTTGACCGAGTCGGGAAGTATCGGATCCAGAAGTCCCTTGAGGATGGTTGTAGTAATCGGCTTGTGGTTGAAGCCGGATACTTCTCCGGCATACTCGATATCCACCCGCTGCAGTCCGCTTTCGGCTACCTGGCCGAGTATCGAGCCCATGCGTTCGCCCAGGTTCATGTAAGGCTGGAGAAGATGCATCTCCTCCTCGTCCACCGAGGGGATGTTGAGGGCATTCTGTACCACACCGCGCTTTAGATAATCGCTGATCTGCTGGGCGACCTGCACGGCCACGTTTTCCTGGGCCTCCTGTGTCGAGGCGCCAAGGTGAGGCGTGCAGATGAAACCGTCGTGGCGCATCAGGAAGTGCCCCTTGACCGGCTCGTTTTCGAATACATCCAGGGCTGCCGCCCGGACCTTGCCCGACTCCAGGGCTTCATCCAGCGCCTTTTCATCGATGATTCCGCCCCGGGCTGCATTGATGACAATGACGCCGTCTTTCATCTTCGAGAACGACTCGCCGTTGAGCATATACCGGGTCGACTCGGTCAACGGCGTATGAACGGTAATGAAATCCGCCCGGGACAACAGCTCATCGAGCTCGAGAAGCTCAACACCCAGATCGTCGGCACGCTTGCGAGAGATATAGGGGTCGTGGGCAACAACCTTCATCCCCAGGCCCTGCGCCCGCTCGATTACCAGGGTGCCCACATTGCCTGTGCCGACAATCCCCAGGGTCTTGCCGAAAAGCTCGACCCCGGCAAAACGGGATTTTTCCCATTTTTCCTCGCGCATGGATGCGGTGGCCTGGGGAATGTTGCGGGCTGCCGACACCATCAAGGCAATGGCATGCTCTGCGGTTGTAGTCGTATTGCCGAACGGGGTATTCATGACAATTACCCCGCGCTCGGAGGCCGCGGCCATGTTGATATTGTCGACCCCGATTCCAGCCCGGCCGATGACACGAAGGTTCCTGCCTGCCTCGAGAACATCCTTGTCAACCCGGGTGGTGGAGCGAATGGCCAGGCCTTCGTAATCCCCGATTATTTCAAGAAGCTCTTCCTTTGAAAGGCCGGTTCGTACATCCACCTCCATGTCATTTTCGGCAAAGACCCGCTCCGCGGATGGAGACATCTTGTCACTGATCAATACCTTAGCCATTGTGTTGTTCGAACTCCTTCATGAAGTCAATCAGGGCATCCACTCCGTCCTCGGGCATGGCGTTGTAAATGGAAGCTCGCATGCCACCCACGGAACGATGGCCCTTGAGGCCGACCAGGCCAGCCTTGCCGGCCTCATTCAGAAACTTCCCGTCAAGTTCCGGATCTTCGAGAATGAAGGGAACGTTCATTCTCGAACGATCCCTGGGTCGGACCGGGTTGGTGTAGAAGCCGGATTCGTCAATTGCCTTGTAAAGTTTGTCGGCCTTTCGGCGATTGATTTCCCCAACTGCCTGGAGCCCGCCCTGCCCTTTCAGATGACTGAAAACCAGGCCGGCGATGTAGATGCCGTAACCGGGTGGTGTGTTGTACAGGGACCCGGAATCGGCATGGGTCTTGTAGTCAAGCATTTTCGGCGTCCACTCATAGGCGTGGCCAACCAGGTCTTCACGCACGATGACAACCGTAACGCCGGAGGGTCCGATGTTTTTCTGGGCTCCGGCGTAGATCAATCCGAACCTTGATACATCAAGCGGCGCGGAAAGAATATTGGAAGACATGTCGGCTACAAGGGGAACATTACCGGTTTCCGGGATGTAGTTGTACTCGGTGCCGAAAATCGTGTTGTTGGTCGTTATATGGCAATAGGCCGCATCGGAATCGAGCTCAAGTTGTGATTGTTCCGGAATCCAGGTGAAGTTGTCGTCGGCACTGGAGCCGGCAATGTTGACCTTGCAATATCGGCCGGCTTCAGCAATGGCCTTTTTCGACCAGCTTCCGGTATTGATGTAATCAGCTGAATCCTTGCCCTTCAACAAGTTCAGTGGAACCATGGAGAACTGGGTGCTGGCCCCGCCCTGCAGGAAAAGCACCCGGTAGTTATCGGGAATCGCCAACAATTCGCGAAGGTCAGCTTCAGCCTGTTCGATGATCGAGGTGAACTCTGCCCCCCGATGACTCATTTCCATCACCGACATGCCGGATCCATGCCAGTCCAGCATCTCGCTGGCCGCCCGGGTCAATACCGGTTCCGGCAACGTGGCCGGTCCTGCGCTGAAATTGTAGACACGACTCATAGAGTTCTCCGCCTGATTGGGTAAACCCACCAGACTAACCGAGATTGGGGGGACAATAAAGGTTGACTTGAAAAGGTTGACTTGATTTCGAACCACGGGGGCCCCGCCGAACTCGCTTCGCGCCCTTTGGGGCGCTGCACTCAATTCTGTTCAGCGATGGTCCGGGCCGGTTTCCGGCAATTCCGTGGAGTCGAACTCGCTGCCCGGCGCCGGGTGATCCTCGATTTCCAGTCCGTGTTCCGGATCGGGAGTGAGCGGAATTTCGATAGGCTCGGGCCACACGTATTCATCGCCGCCGGACTCATCGTCAAAGTCTTCCGGATAAAGCCCGGCTTCCGGTCGCGGGCAGTCGCCATCGTGGTCGAGCTCGAACTCTTCGCAGGATTCGATCAACTCAAAAGCATCGACGACCCATTCCCGCTCGTCGTCCTCATCCCGGGTCCGGATACCGATATGGTAGAGGGCAAAGCCGGGCATGACGGACTGCCCCAGGGCCTTGCCCAGAAGCCGTCCGCGAAACGGTGACCGGACCTCGCTTCGGGAATTGGTGATCGGGTCGGTGATATTGCCCAGCAACTCCCCCTCCTCGACCTGGTCTCCCAGTTCCACCCGGCTTGAAAGAATCCCCCCGGAATCGGCCCGAACCCAGCTGGAACGATAATAGATCGGCCGCGGTTCCTCCCAGAAACTGGCCCGGGCATCCATGCCCAGGTGGTTCATCAGGCTTCTCAGTGCCCGGACCCCGTGACTGACTTCATCGGGCTGAAACCGCATGGGTTCACCGGCCTCCAGGGTCACTGCGGGAATGCCGAAGTCACTCGCCGCCCGCCGCAAGGTGCCGCTGGCCCCGTCACTGTGCAGGACCACGGTGGCCCCGAAGCCCCGGGTAAATTCCGCAATGGAATCGTTGTTGAGATCGGCCCGGAGCTGTGGCAGGTTGGCCCTGCGCAGTGATCCGGTGTGCAAGTCCACCAGCCCGTCACAGTGGCGAATTATCGACTGGAAAAAGGAGTGAGCAATCCGGGAGGCGGAACTGCCGGTGGCATTGCCGGGGAAAAAGCGGTTCAGATCCCGCCGGTCGGGAAGATAACGGGAATTTCGCTGAAATCCGTGAATGTTGACGATCGGCACCCCGACCACCGTTCCCTTGAGGGTTTCCGGATCGATCCCGAACACCAGGTTCCTGACGATTTCGATGCCGTTGAGTTCATCGCCGTGAATGGCAGCCGTAAGGCACAGAACCGGCCCTGCCGCCTGGCCGTGAACCACCAGGACCGGAACCGGCACTTCCAGCCCGGGAAAGGACTGCCGGTCGAACCAGGACAGGCGCTTGAATTCCCCTGGCTCGACCTGCTCTCCAAGCAGTTCGAAGGGTTCCGGAGCCGGATCGGACAAGTCCGCCGGCTCAACCGGAGGGCGGGGTTCCCCGTCGGCTCCGGGAAGATAGACGGGCAGACCCCACCAGTGCAATTGC
>SLIZ01000267.1 GCA_007135395.1 Wenzhouxiangellaceae bacterium
GGCGCGCCAGGTGTAGCATGGTCTACATCAAGCGCCGAGAACGCAGTCCACGGACGCTGAGAGGCAAGCCCTTCGGGCACTTCAGAGCCGGCCACCAGCTGCGTTCCGTTCGCTTGAAATAGTCCCGCTATCTCTGCGCTCGCGCGCCTTGCTGGAGGCCGGCTCTGAAGCGCTGAATGTCTGCTGATTAGTGATCTCGTTAGTAACCCCGGGTGCAGGCTCTTTCTGAACACTTGGCGGCGTTTAGGATTGACCCGCTAGCCCTGAATCCGTTCCAGGACTTCCTGGTACCAGCGTCGGATGCCTTCCTGTTCTTCGGGGATTTCGGTTCGGAGGGCGCGGGCGCCGAATTCTATGGTGACCAGGGTGTCGATGTCGGCGGCGGAGAATTCCTTGCCGGCGACGAACTGGCTTTTCTTGAGGCGGCTTTCAAGGTCTTCCAGGAACCAGGGGTAACGGGTCTTGCCCCGTTCTGCCAGTTCGGGAATCTGGGGGATCGGGCGTCGGCCGGGGAGTGCGTGGTCTTTCATGCCCTTGGCGGAGTTTCTGAAGGCTTCGGCCACGGCGCTCAGGCCCTGGTTCTCTACCCAGCGAACCCACATTTCAATATTGGCCCGTTCTTTCGGGTCCTTGCCTAGCAGGCGGGGGTCGGGGTTGAGATCTTCCAGGTAGCGCCGGATGGCGGTAACTTCCCAGATGGTATCGCCGTTGTCGAGTTCCAGGACCGGGACGGTGCACTGGGGGTTGAGCATGGCGAAGTCTTCGGTCCGGTGAAGCCCGGCCTTCAGGTCCACCTCGATGCCCTCGACCCGGGTGATGCCTTTCTGGGCGAGAAACAGGGTGACTCTTCGGGGGCTGGGTGCTCCGGTGCAGGTGTACAGTCTCATTGGGTATATCCTCGGGAATTGATTTCCGGGTGAGCGGCTTCCGGGGGACGGCCTTCCGGTTTGCCTCCGGGGGATTGTCGATTCAGAAAACGGGCCAGCAGGGTCTTGAGGTCGGCAATGGCATCTTCCAGCCTGTGGTCGCTGTCGAGAAGATGCAGGCTGGCGGAAAGTTGCCGGGCAAATCGCAGACTGTTTCGCCAGGGGATGATTTCATCGGACCAGCCGTGAACGATGGTTATTGCATCGGTTTTCGGTTGATAGGACTGGCGTAGCGGAGCATCGGGTACCCGGTGTTCGAGAAACAGTGCCGGGGCCATGAGAAACAGTCCGGCGCAGTTGCGTGCCTCGGCGGCGGCCATGGAGACCCAGCCGCCCATGGACGAGCCGACCAGGATGATGGGCCCGTCCAGCGCGTCGATTCGTTCGACCAGCCGCTCGGCTCTTTCAGCCGGGGCATCCCGCAGGTCCCGGTAATCAATGGATTCGGTGGTCCAGCCGGCGGTCTCGGCTGTTGGTCGCAGGGCACGGATCTTCTGCCCGTCCGGCCCGGATTGATGGCCGTGGCTGAACAGGACTGTGCCGGCAGATTGCCTTTCCACGAATGCTCCGGAGGTCTTCGGGTTTGATCAGGGCAGTGTACCAGCCACCGAACGGTAGCAGGCGGTTGGAATCCCTGCCGGGGGTGGGCCCCCGGGCAGGTAATGGACTCAGGTCTGAGTCCGCCGGTTCGGGTCAGGAACCCCCGGACTGCGGCGGCTCGCCGGCGGCTTCCGGTTGCGGTTCTGAGGGCTTGTCCACCGGATTCCATTCCCCGGCCTTGCGTCCAAGCTCACCGAACTTCTTGGAGACACCCTCGAGCTTGTTCTCCCATTCGGGATTGGGCTCCTGGCCTTCGGTGACCTTGAAGAACACCTGCATGAGGGAAATCATGCCGAAGGGTTCGATCAGGGCCTGCTTGACGCCCCAGGCAAACAGCAGGGCGACTACCACGGTAAAGATGCCGGCCGTCTGGGGCAGGACGGTTACCAGGGCAGCGGCGGGGACCAGGGCCAGGATGAATACCACGAAGCTCAGAATCCAGATGAATATGGACAAAAACAGGGCATTCTTGAGAAAGGCCTTGTAGTTCTGAGCGTAGAGAATGATCGCCGTGCGGCTCGATGCCCAGGGATTGTCCGAGCGGGTCCGGATGTTGTGGGCCAGGATCACCTCGTCGAGGAATGTCAGGGACATGTTGATGACGGTATTGATGAACTTGACCAGCCCGCCGATGCCGCCGGAAGACGGGAGGAAGGAGGCAATTCGGAAAAAGATGCGGTTGAATGCCCGCAGGATGGCCTTGATTAGCTGGTCGACACCGAACAGGACCGAGGACTCCACGAACCGTTCGCGCACGACCGCCTGGGCGTGATCGATCTGCCCCTTGCCGCCGGGCAGTTCCTTGCCGTCCATTTTTTCCACCAGAACGGCGATATGTCCGGCCTTGACCATGTACAGGATGTACTCCCTGAGCAGGTAGGCGATTCCGGCCACGATGCCGAATCCGATGATTGTACCGCCGAAGGTAAAGCCACCCGCTCCGGAGCCGGCGATCCGGTCGATCATGAAGCCGGTTCCCCCGCCGATGGCCATGCCGATGATGTAGACCAGGACCATTCCTATGTAAACGATGAATCTGAAGACCAGAAACGGCAGGGTCTTGATCATCAGGTCGAAGGTGCTCGAAAGCTTGAAGTCCATCATGCTGGCTGAATCCTCCCGTTTATGAATCCTAAAGCTTAACAACGTAATCGGCCCGTAAACAGGGCCAATTACCGCCCCAGCAGGCTGCGGTGGATTCGATCCGCCAGCAGGTCGGCCTCGAACCGGGATTCGGCGGTGGCGATGTAGACGAGAATATCCGGGTCCCGGAACCAGGAGAAGTCCACGGCGTAGATCCGGTTGCCCCCGGTGTGGCCGATTACCGGCCCGTGGCGGCTGTCGCGGAAATGCCATCCGTAGCCATACCGGGTGCCGTCCTGTTCGTCGACCCGGGGGGTGAGCCAGCGCCCGGTCCATTCCGGGTCCAGGAAGTCTTCGGAGGCCACCGCCTTCCACCAGTCGACTACCGCCGTTGCCGGTGCGTGCAGGTCGCCGCTGGCGCGCAGGTGAAAGCCAAGGCCGTCTTCGAGCCGTGGCTGGTCCAGGTAGGTCCCCCAGCCTTGTCCCCGCTGGCGGCCCTCGACGATCTGCTTCTCGGTCCATTGCGGGTGCATCAGGCCGATGGCCTCCAGGCCGGCCGGTTCCAGGAGCCGCTCGCGCAGCCAGGCCTCCCAGTCCGAACCGGTGACTTCCTCGATGAGCGCGCCGAGCAGGCCGTAGCCCACGTTGGAGTAGTTGTAACCCTCGCCGGGGGGATGATCCGGGGGAAAGTGCCGGATCCGGCCGACAAATTCCTCCCGGTCAACCGGTTCGAATTGCGGGTCCCCGTCCCAGGCCCGGTTGACGATTTCTGCCGGGAACCCGGAGGTGTGGGTGAGCAGGGATTCCAGGGGAATGTCGGCCCAGGGGGATTCCAGGCCGGAGAGGTGTTCGCCCAGCCGGTCGTCCAGTGCCAGCCTGCCATCGGCAGCCAGGGCCAGGATGGCCGCGGCCGTGAAGGGCTTGGTCAGGGATGCCAGGGGAAAGACGTGATCCGGCGTGACCGGCTCGTCGTTGTCGGTTCGTACTTTTCCCAGGCCCCGCTGGTAGAGGATGCCTTCCCGGTCGGCGACAACCACCTGGCCCACCATGCCCCGGGTTTCGAGGCGGTCGAGTTCCCGATCCAGAGCGTCCGGGTCCGGATCGGATGACGGCAGGCCGGCGCAGGCCGCCAGAGCCAGCAGGCAGAGCAGCCCGGGCAGGCTACATCTTGCGGACGTCCACAAAGCTGCCGCTTTCCAGGTCCTTCAACTCGCCCAGTACTTCGAGCAGCTTGTCGGCTGCCGCACGGGGGCCGGGCATGTCTTCGGTGTTGCGGGCGTCCTTGAGCTTTTGAACCGAGGGATACTCTTCGCTGGAAACCTCACCGCAAAGGTAGTCCTGCATGGATGTGTCGATCAGCCCGGGCGCATAGGCGGTCAGGTGGGAATCGGGCATTTCCTCGGCATACAACTGAATCAGGTCATTGAGGGAGGACTTCGTCATGGAATATCCCCCCCAGCCGTAGTTCATGTTGATGGCGGCTCCCGAGGAAATGGCCACGACCTGCTCGACCGGCAACTGGCGTTCGATGAGCCAGTCCAGGATCACCTTGTTGGCCCACACGTTGACCCGCATCATGTGTTCCAGATCCGGCGTGGAGGTCTCGTGCATGGCCTGGATGCGTCCCAGGACTCCGGCATTGAGCACCACCAGGTCCAGCCGGAGGCAGTCGGAAAGCAGCCGGTCCATGGACTCGGGTAGGGCGTTGATATCACCCAGGTCCTGCGGCCGGTCCCGAAGTCCGTCGTTGTCCTTGACCGGGCAGCCCCGGCGGCTCATTCCCCATACGGTGGCATCGTTCTCGAGCAGCGCTTCGGTCAGACCCAGGCCCAGGCCGCTGCTGTTACCTGTTATGAAAACGTTCATAACTTGATTGATTCCTCGGGGCATTGGCAGATTGTGTAGCGCTCAAGACTGCCGTGGATGAGTTTTCCGGTCAACCCTCGTTGCCGATGGTCGACTCGAAAAGGTTCAGGATCCGCCGGTACTGGTCAAGCCAGCTTTCCGGCTGTTCGAAGCCATGGGGTTCGAGGGGATAGGTGGCCAGTTCCCAGTTTTCCTTCTCAAGTTCGATCAACCGCTGGGTCATGCGGACCACGTCCTGGTAGAAGACGTTGTCGTCGAGCATGCCGTGGGTGATCAGCAGGTGGCCTTCCAGGTTTTCGGCCATCTCGATGGGCGAGGAACGCCGGTAGGCTTCCGGATCCACTTCCGGGGTGTTGAGAATGTTGGACGTGTAGGGATGGGAATAATGGGCCCAGTCGGTCACCGGCCGCAGGGCGGCACCGGCGGTGAACACGTCCGGGGCATTGAACAGCCCCATGAAGGCCATGAAACCGCCATAGGAGCCCCCGTAAAGACCCACCCGGTCCGGGTTGGCTTCTTGCTCGTCGACCAGCCACTGAACCCCGTCGATCAGATCCTCGAGCTCCGGTGTGCCCATCTGGCGGTAGATGGCTGTACGCCAGTCCCGCCCGTAGCCCTGGCTGGCCCGGAAGTCCATGTCCAGCACGAGGTAACCCTTGTCGGTAAGCAGGTTGTGGAACATCTGCTCCCGGAAGTACTGGGGATAGCGGTAGTGGGTGTTTTGCAGGTAGCCGGCCCCGTGGACGAACATGACCACCGGCCAGCCGCCTTCCGGCGGGTCTCCCTCGGGCCGGTAGAACTTCGACCAGATGGGCCCGCCGGCTCCGTGGGTGGATTCGATGCCCACGATCTCCGGGTATTGCCACTCGATGGCCCGGAAGTCTTCGCTCCGTGTATCGGTCAGTTCCACCGGCTGTCCCGAATCATCGTCCAGGCGGGCCAGCTGGGTGGGTGTGTAGGCGCTGGAATGCAGCAGGAGGATTTCCTCGCTGAGCGGATGGACGACAAAGGATTCCAGGCCCCGCAGCTCGGTCAGCCGGGTCAGCTCGTCGGACTCCAGGTCCAGCCGGTATAGATCGTATTCGGTGGGGTGCGTCTGGTTGCCGAGTACGAAAACATGGGAGCCCTGTCGGCTCACCACCGGGTCGGAGACCTTGAAGTCGCCGCTGGTGTGTTGCCGGGCTGACCCGCTGCGGGCATCGGTGGTGTAGAAGTGGCTGAAGCCGGTTTCCTCGGAAAGAAACCACAGGGTCTGGCTTTCCGGCAGCCAGCCAAAATCATTGAACGCCCAGTTGATCCAGGCCTCGTCGGTCAGACGGTGGCGCTGGTCGATTTCTCCGGATTCGGTATCCACCGTGGCCAGCCAGCGGTCCTTGTTGTCGATCGAGCGGACCATCACGGCCCCGAGCTGCCCATCCGGATGCCATTCGATGGCAGGAATCCGCACCGGCCGGAGGTTGTCGCCGTCGTGGGGCGTGATGTCCTGGGTCTCCTTGAGATCGGCCAGCGGGTCTTCGTCAAGGCCGTCGAGAAAATCAAGGGACAGTTCGGTCTTTTCCCGGTCCCTGAGGTCGAGCAGCCAGAGCTTCTGGGGGGCCGGGGCGTCGCGGCCCACCAGGGTGCGGACTTCCTCGGTTTCAACGTAGCCCGACCGGGTCACGTAGTTGGGCATGACATCGGGCTTGCCGGGAGAGGTTCCGGCCTGCTGGACGACCAGCAGCATCCACCGGCCGTCGGGTGAAAGGCTGGCCATGGCCGGCTCCATTTCCTCCCCCAGGTAAAAGGGCGCCGGGCTTCGGGTAGGGTCCTGGCGGGCGGCTTCGGCCTGCTCGCCGTATTCTTCCAGGTATTCTTCCCGGTCCTGGCGGAGAAACCGGAACAGGCGAAGCTGGTCGGCTTCCAGCCCGTCTTCGGGCTCGGCTTCCGGGCTTTCCTCGAACCTCAGGTCGGCCACCGGCCCGGCGGCGCCGCTTTCCAGGTCGATGCTCCACCAGTCCTGGCCGCGGAGGAACTGCACCGCCTGGCCGTCACTGGAAAACCGGGGCGAGCGGTCCTGGTCGGTTCCCCGGGTCAGGGCCAGCAACGCCCCGCGTTCCAGATCGCGCAGGAACAGATTGCCGGACCGGACGAAAACGGCCCGGTTGCCGTCGGCATCGAGTACCGGGTCGGCCCCGTCCATTTCCCCCTGGGCGGCGAAGTCGAGGACTTCATCGGATTCGCCATCCCGGTCCAGCCGGCGGATATCGTGGCGGCTGGATTCGGTGCGCTTGACCCGGTAATGAATGGCCTGCCCGTCAAGTTGCCACCATGCAGATTCCACCCGGGGGCCCATCCACTCCGGGTCGGCCATGATCTGGCGCAGGTCGGGTACGGCGGTTTCCCGGGGGGCCGTGTCCCTGGCCGGAAGGCTGGTCGGGACGGCAAGGATGGCGATGATTAAAGCGATAAGAAACGATTGTCTTGGCACGGGGGTTCCATCCCTGGTAATTGTTGAACTGGCGGCAAAGAATAACCCAGTCGACCGGGTGGTTTCCGGCTTGCGTGAACCGGGTGCGTGTCCTATAATCTCCGGCTCGATTGCGGGGTGGAGCAGTCTGGCAGCTCGTCGGGCTCATAACCCGAAGGTCGCAGGTTCGAATCCTGCCCCCGCTACCAGGTTTAGTAGTAAAAGAATAAGCCCCTGGTTCAGGGGCTTTTTTTGTTGGGCCGGGTCTGGCAACGGACCGGCAGCCGAGTTCGACCGGAGGATCAGGTA
>SLIZ01000064.1 GCA_007135395.1 Wenzhouxiangellaceae bacterium
GAACCCGGATCCCGGGAATCTGCCCGGGCGGTCGCCTGGCCTGATGCTGCCATGTTTCAGCCCCCCGGGATTCCGGCCGGGATCTTGCAACTCATCCAGGCCGGTTTGCCGAAGCGCCGGCCCGGGCCGGATCCGGTCGGGCGGGTTCCTTCTGGCCGGAACCCGGCTCCCCGGTTTCCTTTCCGGAGTTTTCGGGCTTGCTCGAAATTGTCCCGCCGGTGGCATCCTCCCGTGACTTGCCAGCGTTTTTCCCCGACGTTTTCTTGCCGGAAAAGGCAGACTTGAGCGCCTCTGATTCCGGATCCATCTCGATGCTTCCCTTGAACCGGGCACCGTCTTCAAGGGCCACGCGGGGTGAATGAATATTGCCCTGCATTCGCGCGCTCTTGCGGATCTGAACGCGTTCGCTGGCATAAAGGTCCCCTTTCATGAATCCTTCGAGCACGATGGTATGGGCATATACATCGGCGGTAACCTTGCCCTTGCTGCCGATGGTCAGGCTGTTGTTTTCAAGGTGAACGGTGCCCTTGACCTCGCCTTCGATCACCAGGTCTTCCTCGCCTCGCAGATCCCCGTTGATATGAATGGATGGACCAATGACCGCTGCATCTTCCCGGCGGGAAGCGGCCGGCCTGGATTCCCGGGCCGGGGATACGTCAAGGGTGGATCGGGAATCGCCGCGCTCGTTGCGGCCATCGGTACTCTGGTCCTCGCTGGACCGGGTTTCGCGTTTGTTGAACATGGTAGGCCTCGCCGTCAAAAGATGTAAAAACAGTTAGTTCAAGCCCCCTGTTCAGTCTCAACGCTACCCCCGGGAGAATCCCGCGTCAAGCAATTACTAACGAGATCACTGATCAGCAGACATTCAGCTTGTTTCTCAGCGTTCGTGGCAAGGCGTCGGCGCGCCAGGTGTAGCATGGTCTACATCAAGCGCTGAATGTCTGCTGATCAGTGATCTCGTTAGTAAAACCGTCAAGTTCCTCAAGCGTGATGGAGTGCGCCCTTTGTGCCGGACGGCGTGCGGCAGGGAACAGGACTGTCAGAAATAAAAAGGGCCTGGCCACCGAAGTGGACCAGGCCCTGAAAGGACACTATTAGTCGTTATTGTTGTTAGTAACTGACCGAAATGGTGTCCGAACACTCGCTTCCATCGGTTTCACAAACCTGGTAGGTCAGGCTTCCGCTTCCGTTGAAGTTGGTGGAGTCGGTGTATTCACCGTTGTTGTCGGTTGTAGTCAGCAAGCTGCCTTCGCGGATGATATCCACCTGGCTGCCTTCGGCTCCGTCCCATTCAAGGTCCGTTGTCCAACGGCCGCGGACCTTGTAGCCGTCACCGCTCAGTTCGATCCCTTCACTGCCACCACCATCATCGGGTTCGCTGACCGTGATCTGGGTGCTGGTCGAGTCACTCTCGCCTTCGTCGTCGGTGACCGTCAGGGTAACGGTGTAGGAGCCTTCACTGGCATAGGCATGGCTGGTCGTTTCGCCAGTGCCGGAGTTACCGTCGCCGAAGTCCCAGTCATGGCTGACGATATCGCCATCGCCGCCGGCGCTGGAGCTTCCGTCGAAATCACAATCCAGGTCGCTGCAGCTATAGCTGAAGTCGGCCGTGGGAGGCTCGTGAGGTGGGTCCGGATCCGGGTCCCCGCCGTCTCCGCCAAGATAATCCAGAGCTGCCTGTGCCTGTACCAGGCCGTAGCCGAACTCGTCGTTGCGGCCCTCGGAGCCCAGATCTTCAGCCGAGGCTGCCAGTGCATCGCGCACCTCGCCCGGGGTCATGTCCGGGGCGTAGCTCCACACAAGGGCGGCGACTGCGGCCACATGGGGCGAAGCCATCGAAGTGCCCTGCCAGGAATCGTAGCCATCGCCGGGGATGGTTTCGACGGTGCTGACAAAGGCGGAACTGCCCAACTCGCTGCCGAGCAGGCTCTGGCCGTCTTCCTGGCTGATGCTGACTGCCGGAACTGATGAGCAGGAGCCATGGGGCGGGCCGCTGCAGTCCAGGGTGCCGGCAAAGTTGCCCGGCTCGTTGTTGTAGATGACAGCGGCTGCACCGCCGCCGGACTCCACATTGGAAACCTTGTCGCTGAATGAAATTTCTCCACGCTCGCACAGCACCACCTGGCCGTTCCAGTTGCCCGAAGAGGTGCAAAGCCCGCCATCGACAAGCCCGCCTTCGGCGGTTGTGCTGGCTGACCGGTCCATTGGCGAGGCCTGGAAGCTGTCATTGCCCACGGTTACTTCGGCATTGGCAAACGGGGTCGTGCTCAGTACTCCAACGCCCGGGGCGGAAAGCTCGACCTGGGAGTTGCGCTGGGAGAAGCTGGCCAAATCCTTGTCACTGTCGATGGCGGCAACGGAAATCACCGCATCGTAGGAGGCCGGATAGCTCATCTGGGTGGTGCCGTCGTTACCGGCGGCTGCAACCGAGAGGATTCCCTGGTCATACAGGTCCTGGAAGGCCTGGGCCTCGGCGCTGCTTGAGCCGCCACCTCCAAGGCTCATGTTGATGACATTGGACCCGGCATCGGCACATTCATAGGCCGCATCGATCAGGTTGGAGCTGTAGCTCCAGCCACAGGAGCCGGAAGTCCAGTTGCTGTCTCCGAATACCTTGACGATATGCAGATTCACGTTGCCGCTCGGCAGAACGCCCAGTACACCGCTGCCATTGGCCAGGGCGGAAATGGTACCGGTAACGTGGGTTCCGTGACCGCAGGGGTCGACATACGGGTCGCCGCTGCCGGAATCCGTTGTGGCCGTAACGCCGCTGGATTGCAGGTCCGCGTGATCGATATGGTAGCCGGAGTCAATTACACAGATGTTCTGGTTGCCGGCAAACTCGTCGGATACAAGATCGGCCTGCACCATTTCGATTCCGTAGGGAACCTGGTCGGCCATGGGATAGATCCGGCCATCAGTCTCGATGCTGATGATGTTGGGATTATTCTCGAGTCCGTTGACCGCCTGCGGAGGAAGAGTTGCCGCAATGGCGTTGATGCTTCGGTCGGTAAGGTCGACTTTGACCTCGCCACCAAAGGCCTGGACCGCCGCAGTTCCCTCACCTGCGCTGCCAGGGGCAAACTGGATGATATAGCGGTTGTCCTCACTGGCAACCGCCGAGCCGGCAATTGCCAGGCCCGCAGAGCAGACCAGTGCCAGTAACGATGAATTTCGATTCAACATATTCATTATTCTCCATGAGCTATTTACTGGGGAAGTGATGCCGCTCGACCGGTTTTCTTATATCTCGTGATCCGGCTTGGTTATTGTTGCCATTCCATTCGCCGTTTTCGTCTTGCGCATCCAGAAAGCACAGAAAACAAACATCCGAACTCCATCGTATGCAGGCCTTTGATGGCAATGCACAGGATGGGCGGGCAGTGTTTCTGGCTCTACGCAGGCCGGGTCGTGGAAATATTGAGTTTCATCACTGTATTTCAGGGTGAATGAACTAAACCCGGAATGTCAAGCCCCGCCCCGGACTTTGTTTTGCAAACCAGGGGGGGCAAATCTCCTGATGTATAGTTCTGGCATACTGATTCCGCCGCTGCCATACCCCGTTGGCCCGGATTCCCCTGCGGGCCCCAAAAGGGCCGGAATCCGGCTGTGGAAAATAGTTCTGGCTATTGTCCTCCGGAAGGCGTATAGTGCATGCGGCTGCAGAATACAGCAGTGGTCGATTTTGGTCGTATTCCTACCCGATTACCCCTCAAAAGCCTCCATTTCCTGAATTTATCAAGCAGCAACCCGGGTTAACCAGCGTGGCTGGTGCCCGATTACTTAAACATTATGAAAGGTAGTAAAGAAACAATGTCCAATACGACTGGTACAGTGAAATGGTTCAACGATGCGAAGGGTTTCGGCTTTATCTCCCAGGATGACGGCGGTGCTGACGTGTTTGTACACTTCAGTGCTCTCAACGGATCCGGCTTCAAGAGCCTCGCAGAGGGTCAGAAGGTATCCTTCGAGCTCAGCGATGGCCCCAAGGGCCCCCAGGCTTCGAACGTGGTTTCCATCTGAAACCCTGGCTCGATAGCTTGAAAAGAAACCCCGCCACGGCGGGGTTTTTTTTGCTCCAAAAGACCTGTTTTGGAGATCCGGCCTTGAAATTGCCCGTGGTTCTCCCCAGAAAACCGTCATAAAATCAAGCGACTGTCAGAAAAGGCAAGGAAGCTGGAAATGGAGTTTGAGTTCATAATGCTTGGCACCGTGGTTGTCATTCTCATCTTGCTGGTCGTTGTATATTTCTACTTTGTCGCCATGGCCAGCAAGCAGCAACGAACGCGGACGTTGCGCCGTCGCCGCCGTTCCCGCGTGGACAATGGGCCAGCCGAAAGCACCGGCGAGGAATCGGATCGATCCAGATCGTCGTGATTTGGCAGTCTTGACGGTGGTGGGTATAGTGGTGTCCTGACACGGTGGAGGTTTTGCGTGTCGGGCTGAAATCCAGGGAAGTCTTTTCGCGTTTGCGGGGTCGGGATGAATCGGAGAGGGAACAGGTATCCGGGCTGGGTGAGGAGTCTGTCAGACCGCTTTAATCAGGATTTCCACTTTGCACTTATTGTTTCCTTTGGTCTGCTGGCCATAGTCGCGGTTTCCGGTTTTGCGGTATTCCGTTTCTTGACCGGAGCCTGGGCGGGAGCCGCGATCAATTCGGGAATCGTACTGGCCGTTGCTCTGGTCGTCATCTACACCATCCGCACCGGAAACACGGCCCGCGCCGGCCTGGTCTTCGCAATCATCAATGTCGTGGCCTGTATCGCCAGTTCCGTGGTTTTCGGGCGAACCGGAATCCTCTGGGGCTTTGTGGGACTCTGGATCAATTTTCTTCTTACCCATCGCAGGATTGCTCTCGGGCTGAATCTGATTCTGATTGCTGTCCTGGCGCTGGAAAACCAGTTGTTCGAGTCGGTCGTGGAGGTCCTGACCTATGTGATCACCGCCGGGCTGGTCACGGTATTCGGCTTCATTTTTGCCGAAAGGCTCGATAGCCAGCAACGTAAACTGGAGATTCTTGCCAGTCGGGATCCGTTGACCCAGGCCGGAAACCGGCGGTCCATGAAGCAGGACCTGGCCGAGGCAGTGGAAAACTTCCAGCAGGGTGGCCATCCCTGTGCCCTGATGCTGCTTGATCTGGACCATTTCAAGGCAATCAACGACGAGTACGGGCACGAGGCGGGAGACCGGGTTCTGCAGGACTTTGCCAGAACTATTCGCCAGCATATCCGTGCCGGGGATGGTTTGTACCGCTTCGGCGGCGAAGAATTCGTGCTGCTGTTTCCCGGTGCGGGTCCGCAAGTGGCCGAGGAGTTTGCCAGCCAGTTGCACAGGATCACCAGCGGCGTGCTGGAAGGGCCTGCCGGCCCTCTACACTTTTCTGCCGGGGTCGCGGTCCTGAGAGCCGGTGAGACCTGGGAACAGTGGCTTGGCCGGGCCGACAAGGCCATGTACAAGGCCAAGAAGTCCGGGCGCAATCGCCTGGAGATCATTTCCAACCCGCGGGAAGCCGCCGATCCGGCGGGGGTCCAGTCTTGAAATATCCGAGCTGGCAAGATGGCCCTTGACCCCGGGAAATCACGTATAGATTAGTCAGTACAGGTTGCCGTTGAATCCTGGAGAGCGGGCATGGCATTGACACAATCACAGCTTGAACGCGCCTGCCGGTCCAATCGGGTGTATGCGCGCCGGGAGGGATGGCAGGAGCGGTTCCAGGTTATCGTCGAAGTCCTCGGATTTCGGGACATGACGCCGGACGAGGAAGAATTCGCCCAGGCCGTTGCCCGTTACCAGAAGCTCAACTCCCCCCTGACGGTCGATGGCATGCTGGGGCCGAAAACCTGGACCGTCATGCGCCCGGAAACCCGCATGTCCCTGGATGTCGATACGCGGCCCCCGCCGGCCTGGCTGCGTCATGCCCCCGGGCCCGAAGACGAGCGGGAGGTGGCTGCAGCAGCAGCCACCAATGTCTGGTTCGGCCTGGCAGTCAATTATGGCGGCCAGGCGGTGGTCATCGGTCCAAGGACGCTCAATGCCTGGCTTTTTTCCGTCGACAATTACAATCATCATTTTCTGCTTACCGGCGAGGGCTGGCGTCTGGGTCCGGGGCTGGGGGGCAGCGTTGGCCTGGCGCTGGTCGTGGTGACCTCCCTGCACGAGCCACGCCAGATGAACCAGTTTTTCAACAGCGGGGTGGATGTGGCGGTCTCTCTGGGTGGGCGCTGGGACGAATTTGGCCGCAGTGCCGGCCGCCTGCCCGTCGTTCGGCGACTGGCGCGCAAGGTCGAAACCATCCGTCGGCGAAACCGCGCGCTGGAATATGGCATGCGTGAATTGACCATGCTCAGCCCGGATGACTACAACAATCTGAGGAAGAATTTCCTGGACCTGGTCTCGGTCACCGAACTGGAGACTGACCGGGATACCCCCCAAATGGCCAGCATCGGGATTCCCGGATTGGGTGCCGGCGTGGAACTTGGCTTGTTCTGGCAGTTCAATAACTATCGCGTAGAAGCAACCCGTGGTCCCTGAGATTTAATGAGCCAGACCGGCAAGCCGCCTGAAGACGAGTCCGGAGAAGAGGACGTAACCCGCCTGGCCGATTACCCTGCTGCGGTCGGAGAAACCGACGGGGACTTGCCCGGCCAGATCGGTTCCTTCCGTCCCGTCAGGCTTCTTGGCAGTGGTGGCATGGGCCGGGTCTATCTGGCCGAGCAACTTGAACCGGTACAGCGCCAGGTGGCCCTGAAGGTCATGGGCGCAGGTCACAACAGTGCCGTGGCCCGGGCCTACTTCGAGATCGAGCGCCAGGTGCTGGCCCAGATGCAGCACCCGGCGATTGCCCAGGTCTACGATGCCGGTACAAGCGAGGATGGTCAGCCCTGGTTTGCAATGGAGTGGGTGCCCGGAGCCCCCATTACCGACCACTGCCGGGAGTACAAGCTTCCCCGTAACGAGCGGTTGAACCTTTTTTCCCGGGTTTGCCTGGGGGTCCATCACGCCCACCAGCGGGGCATCATTCACCGGGATCTGAAACCCTCGAATATCCTGGTAAGCCGGGTCGATGACCGGTCGGAACCGAAGATTATCGATTTTGGCATCGCAGTGGGAGTTGCCGCCCAGGGCCAGGCAGCCGACATGGGCAGCACGAGCCAGGCCGGCACCCGGGCCTACATGAGTCCGGAGCAACTGGTCGGGGAAAGTGCCCGGGTCGATGTGCGAAGCGATGTCTACTCCCTGGGTGTGGTCCTGTTCGAATTGCTCACCGGGTTGCGCCTGCCCCCGGGAGACCGGCAAAGCGAGATCCAGGGGGTAAGGTCTGCCCTGGAAAAGGGGCGGGCAACCTCGGCAACGGCCACTACACTGGATGACATGGCCGGTGAATCGTCCGTTGATTCCTCGCCTGTCGGTACGATCCGGCATCTGCCACGGGAGTTGCGCTGCATCCTGGCCCGGGCCCTGGCCACGAATCCTGCCGAGCGCTACCAGACCGCCGAAGCCCTGGCTGCCGATATCAACGCTTTTCTGGAGGGTCTGCCGGTCGAAGCGGTTCCCTCAACCCGCTCCTACCGGTGGCGAAAGGTTCTTTGGCGCCACCGGGTCGCAGTGGCTTTTGCCGGGGTAATCAGCCTGTCGATGATCGCCGGACTTGCGGTGGCCCTTTGGGGCCTGGTCCAGGCCCAGTCTGAACGGGACCGGGCCCAGGTCGAGGCCGACCGGGCCGAACGGTCTCTTTCCTTTCTCACCAGCATGCTCAGTTCCATCGATCCGGATTACGCCGAGGGCGCCGATACGGAACTGATGCGCCGGGTGCTGGAAGATGCCACTCGCCAGGCCGAGCAGGAGCTTTACGACCAGCCGGATATCGAGCTGGAAATCCAGCAGGTGGTCGGGCACAGCTACTCTGCCATCGGAGAGCATGACCTGGCCGAGCAGCGCCTCCAGCGGGCCCTGGAACTGGCCGGGGCTTCCGGGAACACCGAGCACCAGCGACGGGCAAGTGCAGCGCTGGCAACCCTGGAAATCACCCGGGGCAACCACGACAGGGCTCTTGAACTGGCCGAGGAGACCCTGGAGGCGACAGAAGCGGAATTTCCCCCGGATCATTTCATCAACCTGGACCTGAAGGTAACCCGGGCACAGGCCCTTGTGTTTTCCGGCCGACCGGAAGAGGCCCGGGAGCAGGTCGAGCCGGTCATCGACCGGACCGAAGGCGTGGTTGACCCGGAGTTGCTGCCGGTTCGGCTGCAGGCATTGCGAACCCTGGGTATCGCCTACCTGGATACCCGGCGCTACGAGGAAAGCCAAAGGGCCCACCAGACCGTCCAGGAGGAAGCCGAACGTTGGGGGACGCCCCAGGGAATGCGCCATTTCGGCATCGCGTTGAACGAAGAGGCGGTTGTCCTGCTGCGCCAGCAACGTTATGCGGAGGGCGAAGTTCTGCTTCGGCGGAGTCTGGAGATCAACGAGCCGCGGCTTGGCGAAAACCATCCCATGCTGTTGCCGACCATCAGCAACCTGGCCAGCAGTCTGCGCCAGCAGGACCGCCACGAGGAGTCTCTTCCATGGTTCCAGCGCGCCCTGTCTCTTGCCCGGGACCGGTTCGGGGCCGAGTCCCCCCAGGCGATCACGATCAGCTACAACATGGGAAACCTGCACCGTGAAATGGGTGAGACCGAAGAGGCACTTCGCTTGCAGCGCTGGAGCCTGGCGGCTGCAGCCGGCGCCTTTTCCGAATCAAGTCCGGTCCATGGAATGTTCCGCCTGGGCCTCGGGCGAAGCGAACTGGCCGGGGGAAACCCGGCGGTCGCTGTGGAACTTCTGGAGGAGGCCGTTTCGATGCTGGAAGAGTTCTACGGCAGGCAATACCATCGCACCATCGAGGCTGCCGAAAACCTTGCCGCCGCCCATGAAGAGCTCGGTCAGTCAGACATGGCCGAAACCTGGCGGCAGCGGGCCGCAGACTGGAGTGAATCGGAGTAGTGGGCCATGCGGGTAATTCGGTGCAGGCCTCAGCCTTACTGAAACGCCAGTTGCCTGAACCGTTCCAGCGTGAATTCGTCAAACAGGACGAAGCGGACAAGCCCGGGGTTGTTGCCGGAGTGGCCGGCGACAGTATCCAGGGCAATCCGGGCGGCCTCGTCCAGGGGATAGCCGAAGGCGCCGGCTGACAAGGCGGGAAATCCAACCGAAGCAATTCCCTTTTCGTCGCAAATCCCAAGCGCGTTTCGATAGGCTGCTGCCAGCAATTCGTCGGCCGGCTCATCGATGCCATGGCGCGGGCCCAGGGCATGGATGACCCACCGGTTCGGCAGATCAAAGGCAGGCGTGATGACCGCCTGCCCGGGTTCAATGGGTGCCAAAGGCTTGCAGGCCCGGGCGAGTTCGTCTCCGGCTGCCCGGTGAATGGCCCCGGCCACGCCGCCGCCGGGCATGAGCTCGGCATTGGCGGCGTTGACGATGGCTTCCAGGTCCGGTTGTTCGGTGATGTCTCCCTGGATCAGTTCGATCATGGGTTTAACCTGCTTGTTACCAGATGCTGACCCGCTCGTCTTTCGGCAGGTACAGCTCGTGGTCGGGTCCAATGTCAAAGGCTTCGTACCAGGCATCGAGATTTCGCACGACCCCGTTGACCCGATACTTCGGCGGGCTGTGGGGGCCGTTGATCAACTGGGCACGAAGTGCTTCTTCGGTCCAGAGGTTGCGCCAGACCTGGCCCCAGGCCATGAAGAACCGTTTGTCGCCGGAAAAGCCGTCGATCTCCGGGGCCTTGCCGTCATGATGGTCGTCCAGGTAGAGCTGCCATGCGCGGTGAGCAATGGACAGCCCGCCCAGGTCCCCGATGTTTTCGCCCAGGGCCAGTTCGCCGTTGATGTTCATGCCCTCAAGGGGCTCGAACTCGTTGTACTGGTCGACCAGGGCCTGGGTCCGGGCCTCGAACTGCTCCCGGGACTCATCGGTCCACCAGTTACGCAGCCGGCCATCGGCATCCGAACGTGAGCCCTGGTCGTCAAAGCCGTGACCCATCTCGTGACCAATGACCCCGCCGATGGCGCCGAAGTTGACCGCCGGGTCGGCATAGGGGTCGAAAAACGGCGGCTGCAGGATGGCTGCCGGAAACACGATCTCGTTTCGGGTCGAAGAGTAATAGGCGTTGACGGTCTGGGGGGTCATGAACCACTCCCAGTCCCGGACTTCTTCATCCAGCCGGGCCAGGGAATCTTCCCAGGACCACTCGCTCAGGCGTCGGGAGTTGCCGATCAGGTCATCATCAAGAATGCTCACGTCGGAATAATCCTGCCAGCGGTCCGGATAGCCGACCTTGGGATCAAAGGACTCGAGCTTGGCCAGTGCTTCGGTACGGGTCTCGTCGTCCATCCACTCCAGGGTTTCCAGACGCTCGCGAAAAGCCCGGCGCAGGTAGTCGACCAGCTCAAGCATCTGATCCCGATACTCCGGCGGGAAATGGCGCTCCACGTAGACCTGACCTACCGGCTCACCAAGCTGACTGCTTACCCGGTTGATGGCCCTTCGTTCCCGGTCGCGCTGTTCTTCCACACCGCTGAGACGGCGCTCGAAGAATTCGAAATGGGCCCGTTCGTAGGCTTCCGGCAACATCGGAGCGTGGTTGTTGATCCAGTGGAAGGCATGCCAGGAAGCCCAGGTGTTCGGATCAGTTTCGGCAAACAGGTCGGCGCTGGCTTCAACCGCCGAGTCGGTGGCGACGACCAGCTCCTCAATGTCATTCAGTCGACGTTCCCCGAAAAATTCCGACCAGGGGAACTTTGGTGCGAATTCATCGATTTCCTTGCGGGCCATCAGGTTGTAGTTGGCTTGCCGGTCACGCTGCTCGACCCGGGTCCAGTGGATGTCGGCAAGCCGGGTCTCCAGGGCCATAATGGCCTCGGCACGCTTCTTGGGCTCGTCGATTCCGGCCCGTTCCAGGGTGCTTTCGATATAGGCCACGTAGGCGTCCCTGTGCCCGGGAAAGGGATCCTCTTCTCGCTCGTAGTATTCCCGGTTGGGCAGGCCCAGTCCGCTTTGGGAAATGTGGGTGATGTAGCGGTCCGGATTCCCCGGGTCCTGGGTGACGCCTACGCCGATGATTGACTGGGTGCCCAGGCGGGCCATCCAGCGGGCTGCCTGTTCGTGGGAGTCGATTTTCAGCAGTTCATCAAGGGTCTCCTGGATCGGATCCAGACCCCGCGATTCGATCTGTTCGGTATCCATGAAGGCCTGGAAGTGATCGCCGATCTGCTGGCGCGGGTCGCCGGCCTCGGCTTCGGCTTCACCGGCTTCCCGGATGATTTCACGGACATGGTCCTCGGCTTCAAGGGCAAGCTCGGTAAACGAGCCGTAGCGGGAAAACCCGGTGGGAATCTCCTCGGTTTCCAGCCAGTGTTCATTGACCCAGGTGAAAAAGTCGTTGCCCGGGTGGACTTCCGGGCTGATGTTATCGGTCTCGATGCCGAAGCTGCCCAGCCGGGGCTCGCCGGCGATTTCCATGGGGCTTTCCTCGTTGGCGTGCTCATCGGCAAAAGCGGCGGCGAGAACGCCCAGGCCCAGCATCAGGGTGGTCGTACAGACTAGAATTGGTTTCATTGAATGACTCGGTTTTTGCGAAATTTGGGGCCGGCACCGCCGGCGAAAACCGCACAATCATCCCTGTTAATCAAGTCAGGGACAAGTGTCAAAGGTAATCCCGGTATAAACCATTGCGGTTCTCGGCAGTGTCAACAGACCCCGATGGAGCCGAGGGGTTCAGCCCGGGCCGGTCTTTACCGGAAATCGAACTTCACCCCCAGCCAACCCGTCCTGGGCATGCCCGGACGCACGCCGGCCGGGCGCCGGGCAGACAGGTAGGTTTCATCGGTCAGGTTTTCCACACTGGCAAACAGCCTCGCGTACTCACCAACCCGGTATTCGGCAGACAGATCGAACAGCACCCGGCTGTCCACCCGCTCGTTATCGGAAATGGGGCCGGAGCCGGCCACCGCCCGGGTCTCGGAGACATGATTGGCGCTGGCGTGGATGGCCAGCCGGTCCCAGAGCAGACTCACGCCCAGGTTCAACTGATCGCCCGGGATCTGGGGCAGCTCGTCGCCACGGGTCACCTCACCCCATTCGGAAAAGCCGCTGGAAAAACTGCTCTTGAACTCGGAATTCGTACGGGTATAGGCCAGGCTGAAGGGGAGCGCGAAGGGCAGGTCGAAGGCCCGCCCGGCATCCCAGCCCAGTTCCAGCTCCAGCCCGCTGACGTCTACCCGGCCGCCGTCGAACTCCTCGCCCACCTCGCAGCCGCCCCCGCTGACTGCCGTGCACACGCCCACCAGGTTGGAATACCGGGTATGGAAACCGATGGCTGATCCACTGACCGACCCTTGCCGGTAGCGCAGGCCGGTTTCGAAATTCCAGCTTCTCTCGCCGCCGGAATCCAGGCCTGTGGGTGCAAATCCGCGATGAAGCCCGGCCAGAAGGGTCATATCATCCCGGACTCGCCAGGTCACCCCGGCTCCCGGTAAAAACGCGGTGGTATCGCTGCTGCGCCGGCGTTCGGTGACGTCCCGGCCCGGGTTCTCGCCTTCGGTGTAGTCGGTTCGGGTGTAGGTAATGTCTTCCACCCGGAATCCGGGTGCGAAGGTCCAGTCGCCATAACTCATGGTGTTGTAGACCGAAAGTGCCCGGGCCTCGGCTTTTGTAACCCGGTTGGTGGTGCTGCCGGGAACGCCGGTCTCCGCGCCATCTTCAGCCCCGGATTCCTGCCCGGGGCGGATCAGGACCATGTTGCCATCGATCATCCGAAAACTGTCCTGCCATTGCAGGCGGTCTTCCTCGTCCTCGTGGTAGCGAAGGCCGATTTCCAGTGCATGGTCAATGTTGCCGGTATCAAAGTTCCAGGCCAGCTGGGATTGCACGCCCCGGGCGTAGTATTCCCGGTTGTTGGCCCGGACATTGCCCAGAACGCCGGTGTCGCTTTCCCCCTGGATCCATGCAAATGCATTGGTGTTGTCATCCGGGGCGGCGAGTATTCCGGAGATGCCCCGGAAGCTTCCCCCGGGAGTGTCCTGGACTTCGTGGAGCTTGTACCAGTTGCGGGAGAAATCCATGTTGTAGACCGTGGTGGTCAAGTCGATGTCCGGTGTCGGTGCAATGAAGTACCGCAACTGGATCTGCCTGTGGTCGGTGTTGATCTGGTCGAGCTGGGAGCCCCGATACCGGCGAAACGGATCGGCGGCGAAATCTTCCGGCGTCAGGCCAAGGTAGGTGTCATCGACCGTACGGTCGTCCATGGCCAGTTTCAATTCGAATTCCTGGTAGATTCCCCCGCCGGTAGAGTTCCACCGCAGCTTGCCCAGGAAGTTGTCCGCTTCGAAGCCGGTTCCGGCCTCCGGTGCGTTGGGCAGACCTTCGCCAGTCACCGGGTCAAGCCTCTTGAAGCCGTCACTGGCCGAGGAATAGCCTTCCACCAGCCAGCCCCATTGGTCATCGGCCCCGCCCAGCCAGGCATGGGACCGCCGGCTGCCGTGGCTTCCGAACAGCAGGTGGGCCTTGCCGGAGACCTCGTCGGGAATGGGAGTGGACATAAGGTTGATCGCCCCGCCGGTGGTGTAGGGGCCGTACTGGATGGCAGCCGAACCCTTGCGAACCTCCACCCGGTCCATGCGTCCGGTCTGGGGAAAGTAATAGGCCGCCGGTGCGGCATAGGGGGCTGGTGCAATCAGCACGCCATCTTCCATGACGGTCACCCGGGAGTTGCGTTCCAGTCGGGTCCCGCGCAGCCCGATGTGGGGAAACAGCCCGAAGCCCTCTTCCTCGTGAACGTTGACTCCCGGGATGGAGCGCAGAATCCGGTGGATGTCGGAATAACTCTTGCTGTCGAGCTCCTCCTGGTCGATGGAATGGGCCGATCCGGGAATGGTGTCGACCACTCCGGCTGTTCCGGTAATCGTGATCCGTTCGAGGACCAGGCCCGGTTCGGAATCACCGCTGTCGCTTGCAGCCCAGGTGGTGACCAGCAGCAAGGCAACCGCCAGCGTGATCGCCTTGCAGCCAATCGTGAGTCGGGATTTCATTAAATGACTTTTCTTGATCTGAATTTCTTTGGCGAGCGATGGAAGCTGGCCGACGGGCGGTATTGTAAATGCGAATTATTCGTATTTGCAATACCGGTGAGTCAGAAATGCCGGTCATCCGATCCGGAACGGCTGTTCCGATTGATCCCTTGAAGCCTTTATGCTGTTTGCTGGTTTCAGCTTCGATTGAATCCATCCATGAGCAAAAACAGCCTGCCCGTGAGCTTCAGCCGCCGAATCCCGGAAGATGACGACCGCGAACGGCTGGTCTGTGACCAGTGCGGCCATATCGCCTACGAAAACCCGAAAATCGTGGTCGGCAGCGTGGCCATTCACGAAGGCCGGGTCCTGCTTTGCCGCCGGGCCATCGAGCCCCGCCGGGGGTTCTGGACGCTGCCGGCCGGATACCTGGAGCTGGGCGAAAGCCCGGAGGAAGGCACCCTGCGGGAAGCCCGGGAAGAGGCTTGTGTGACCCTGGAAATCGACCAACTTCTGGCGGTCTATTCCATCACCCGGATCAGCCAGGTTCAGTTGATCTACCGGGCTCGCCTGGCCAGCCCGAAATTTGCGCCCGGACCGGAATCACAGGAAGTGGAACTTTTCGATTTCGATGCACTCCCGGTCAACGAACTGGCTTTTCCGTCCGTGCAGTGGGCCCTGGACGACTACCAGGCGTCCCGGGACAAGGCGGATTTTCCGCCCAGTGCACGCAGCGACGATGCCGCGGGTGGCCTTTGATTCTTTCTGGCCAATGCGGTGGGCTGAAACTTGCACGTCATCGGTTGGCTGCACGAGAATCGGTGGGCGGCTTCACATCTTGCCTGCACACTGTGGCTAATGTTCGAAGTCAAAAGCGGATAGAGGAAGTTTCAATGCACCAGGTGGAACGGGCGATTTTTGATCTTCGACGGGGATTGCCCGTCGTGATAGTCGACGAGGCAATTCGAACCCTGGTCTATCCGGTCGAGGGAATCCGGGACAGGGTCTTGCAGGAAATTCTGGTTACCGCGGGACAACAGCCATCCCTGGTCCTTACCGGTCATCGCCTCGGCGCACTGGGCCACCGAGTCCGGGCCGATGTGGCCCGTCTGCCCCTGGCCGCCGGTGTCGAGCCGGATGCCCGCCGCATCTGTGCCCAGGCCTTCGGGCAGCAAGCACCGTCCCCGAATCCGTTTCTCGACCCCCGGCCGGCCGGGCCGGGCGAGCGTTCCGCACTTGCCCTGATGCGCCGTGCTCTGCTGATTCCGGCTGCATTGACCGCCCGGATTGACCCGTCCCGAGAAAATCCGATCGACCGCCTGATTGACCGGGGCGAATTGCTGCAGGTTGATGCCGAAAGCGCGGCCCGATGTTTCGAGCAGGCCGCCGGCATGCTCAAGCGGGTCAGCGAGGCCCGGGTACCCCTGGAAGATGCCGAAGATGCACACTTCGTGTTGTTTCGCGAGCCCGACGGACTGCGAGAGCACGTCGCGGTCCTGATCGGCCAGCCCGATCAGTGGCCCCGGGATGTGCCCGTCCGGATGCATTCTTCCTGCCTGACCGGGGACCTGTTCGGCAGCCTGCGATGCGATTGTGGAGAGCAGCTCAGGACCGGGGTCGGGCGAATCCGGGAAATGGGCGGGGGCGTGCTGCTTTATTTGTCCCAGGAAGGTCGGGGAATCGGACTGGCAAACAAGCTTCGGGCCTATGCCCTGCAGGATGCCGGCTACGATACGGTGGACGCCGACCAGATTCTCGGCTTTGGCCAGGACGAGCGCAACTACCGGGTTGCCGTGGACATGCTGGCCGCTCTTGAGATCCGCCGAATCCGACTTCTGACCAACAACCCGCTGAAGATCCGGGCCCTGACCGAGGGCGGCATACAGATCGCCGGTCGGGATGGATTGTACGGCCGGGTCAATTCCCACAACCGTCGTTACCTTTCAGCCAAGGCCACCCGTTCCGGCCACCTTCTTACCGAGGTGCTCAACGGGTGAAGCCTGCCCCCGCCCGGAATCGGGGAATCCGATAGTGACCGGCGGCAGGTTTCAGGCCCCGGACGCAATCCAGTCGGGGGCTGGAAAACTGCCCGGCTGGCTCGAGCTGATCCTGGCCGCATTCGCGCTCAATATGCTCCTGGTTCTGCCCCTGCATGTCGAGGGATTTGCACCCGGAGTCCCCAAGCTTGCCCCGGAGTCCCTGTTTCTTGTGGGCGTGTGTGCGCTGCTGCCTGCGGCCTGGTGGGCCGGGGCGGTGCGCCTCCTGGCCAGCCTGGCCTGCGTGTTTTCCATGGCTGCCGCCGGTGGGGCCGCAGCGGTCAACCAGGCCCTGGGAAGGCCATTGAATCTCTACTACGACATCGGCCTTGTTCGAAACGGATTCCATCTGCTGGAAGGAAACCTGGGCCTGGGCGGGGCGGTCGGCGGGGCCGTTGCAGCGGCCCTGGGAGTCATCGCCGCCGTGGCGCTGGTCCGGCTTCTGCTAGGGCGAAGGGAGCCGGGCAGGCAAACCCGAAGGACGGCGGTAATGATGGCGCTGGCCGGGGGGTTGCTGGTGGTCGCGGTCGCGGCCGGCTTGCGGTTTCCCGGGTGGGTGGATGCTCCGGTGGTCGATTCGGTTTCCTTCCAGGCCGGTCAGGTTTTCCGAACCCACCGGGATCGTCAGGCGTTTGAACAGACCCTGGAGGCTGGCGGCATGCCCGCAAGAGCCCTGCCCGGGCTTGAAGATCGGCACGTATACCTGGTCTATATCGAATCCTGGGGTGTATCGGCCGTCGATGATCCGCGTTTTTCCACCCTTGTCCTGCCCCGCCTGGCGGCCATGTCGGAGAACCTGGCCGGGGAAGGGATACACATGGCCAGCGGGCGAGTCGATGCACCGATCAGGGGCGGGCAGTCATGGCTGGCCCATGCGACGGTCCTCAGCGGGCTCGAGATCGGCAACCAGCTCTGGTACCGGATGATGCTCGACCATGCCCCGGCCACGCTGATCGATGACTTTCAGGCCACCGGTCACGAGACCATGGCCGTCATGCCGGCCTTGACCATGCCCTGGCCGGAAGGCCGGAAGCTGGGGTTCGATTCCATCTTCAAGGCCGGGGACATGCGCTATGAAGGCCCGCCCCTGAACTGGGTGACGATGCCCGACCAGTACACCCTCGACCATTTCTCCCGGTCCCTCAAGACCTCGGTAACCGGCCCGCTGTTTGCCCAGATTGCCCTGATCAGCAGCCATGCCCCGTGGACCCCGGTATTGCCCCTGATCGACGACTGGGATCGGATCGGCGACGGCAGGATATTCGAGCCCTGGCGGGATGCGGGCATCAGCCCGGAGGAACTGTGGCGGGACATGGAACAGGTCCGAAACCATTACGCCCTGGCCGTGGACTACTCCATGCACGTTGCCCTGGACTGGGTCCGACAGCACGTGGAACAGGACGCCCTGGTGCTGCTCATCGGCGACCACCAGCCGGCCCCCCTTGTAACCGGAACTGACGCGCCTCCAACCGTTCCCGTCCACATGCTCAGCCGCGACCCGGAACTGATCCAACCATTCCTCCAAAGGGACTTCCATCCCGGCCTCATCCCCCCGCCGGTCGACAACGTCCCCCCCATGCACGAAATCCGCCACTGGCTCCACACCGACTTTGCCAACTGAAACAGGGGGGTCAAATCTTGTAATATATAGTTATTCCCGATCAGCCTTTAGTCACGCTGGCGTACCGGCGGATACTTCCACCAACTCCACACCACAATGGCCGCGAATGCGGTGTAGAGAACAACAAACACCCACCAGTCCAGCTCGAAGAAAAGAACCTGGCTCAACCAGTGCTGAATGAATGATTCCTCGAATACCGGTTGACCGGCAACCAGGCGGAGCCGCTGCTCCCAGATCGTCAACGGACACAGTTGGCCAAGCCAGGTCTGGACCACCACAAACCCGATCGTGGCCAGATGGGTCAGTCTAAACCAGAAATTTCTGACCCATTCCCATTTGTAGTACCAGCCGGCCAGAATCAGCGCCTGGCCGAAAACCACGAACGCCACGATCAGAAAGTGAATGATCAGGATTCCGTCGGCGACCAGGCCCGGAGCCGGAATCTGGCTGTAGATGTCTCCATTCATGAAAACAGGGGGGTCAAATCTTGTAATATATAGTTTTGAACGGGAGAAATCCATGACCCGGCCCCTGCGCATCGAGTTTCCCGGCGCCTGGTATCACGTCATGAACCGGGGCCTTGCCCGAACCCGTGTTTTTCGACGCAGGCGTGATTACCTGGAATTTCTTCAACTGTTGAATGATGCCTGGGCTCGATGGGGCGTGGAAATCCATGCCTATTGCCTGATGCCCAATCACTATCATCTGCTTGCAAGAACCCCGGAGCCGAATCTCGGGCGGGTGATGCGGCACATCAACGGTCTCTACACCCAGACTTACAACCGGGCCCGCAACCGGGATGGTCCGATCTTTCGCGGACGCTACAAAGCTGTCCTGGTTCAGGCCGAGGTCTATTGGACATGGTTGTCGCGCTATGTTCATCGCAACCCGCTGGAAGCCGGCCTGGTTGAGAACCTGGATGACTATTCCTGGTCGAGTTTCGGCAATTATGTTCGAAAAAATGAAGAAATTCCGGATTGGCTGTACACGGGCCGGGTGCTGGAAAACTTCAGAAGTCGACGGGCCTACCGGGGATTTGTGGAACGCTCGGAGGCTGACGGGGATCCGGAGCCGGATTACGGAAAAGCCGGATTGCCCGCGATTCTCGGTGACAAGGCGTTCCGCGCGGAGGTTGGCCAGTCAGTCGAAGTCGACCCGGAGATTCCCGCAATCGACAGGCTTAATCCACGACCGGATTTCGATTCCATCCTGGCTGCAACAGCGGACTATTACGGGATTTCCAGGAAATTCCTGCTTCAGTCCACCCGGGGTCGCGGCGTGCAGTCGCCGGCCCGCAGCCTGGCCATGTATATATGCCAGGAAAAGGGGGATATGCGGCTGGCCGAGATTGCAAGGAAATTTGGATTGTCCGGGTACGCAAGTGCCGGGGCAACCATACGAAACGTTCGCAGACGACTGGAAGATGAAGCCGAACTGGCCGAGGATTTGAATTATATATTACAAGATTTGACCCCCCTGGTTCGGGGATAGCTGCGGATGGACAGGACCCATCCGCAGCCATGTGACCCGGATCAGTGGGGGGTTAATTGATCGGCGACCTCGGTACCCAGGTGCTGCTCGATAAGCTCGTGGTAGCGGGGGCTGTTGAGATAACCATCTCCGTACTCGAAGAATTCTTCCAGTGGTGCCTGCCAGTCGCTGTCCAGCGGCATGATGATGCCGAACTCTTCTCCCGCTTCGTCCATGACCTGGTGGTGCCGGATGGGGGCGCCCTGCTGGCGGGCCTGCCAGTAGTTGTAGGCGTCCACGTAGGCAAAGTAGCCACCCTCGGAGACTCTGTTGATGATTTCGGTATTCGATCCTGACTCGGCCAACTCGACGTCCAGGTCATGGTCTTCCATGATCGACTCAAGCCGATCCTGGTGCAGTGTGCCCCGGAAGGCCAGGGGCTGGAGGTCGGCAAAAGCCTCGCTCAATTCATCCACTGACTCCAGTTCGTCGATGTCCTCGTGGGTGATCAGGACTGCAACATTTTCCAGGTAGGGCGGGGAAAATGCCACTTCCTCGCGTCGCTCATCGGTAATGGTGACATTGCCCAGGCCGAACAATCCGTCACCGCCATCCCGGATCCGTTCGTAGAATTCCGTCCAGTCGGTAACCTCGACCAGAACAACATCGAGATTGACGCCGTGTTCCTGGTGAACCCAGCTGGCAAAATCCCGCATGATTTCCACGCTTACACCCGTGGTATCGCCGTGCATGTCGGTATAGGCCCAGCCGTCGGCATGAACATAAAGGACACGCACAAAGCCTTCCCCCTGGACTTGTGAAACGGCCCAGGTATCCCCCTCATCCCCTTCGGGCGCACCGGCACCCGGCGGTGGTGGCGCATCTTCCGGCTCGCAGGCGGCAAGCAGCATCAACAATGCAATTGCAGCGACAATCCCGCCCAGGGCTCGGGCGGTTTCCGGAAAGCTGCATCTACTTGAACATACACGGGTCATTGAAAATTGCTCCTGAAGTTTGTCTACCGAACAACATTACAGCAATTTCCCGCCTGTATTAAAGCCCTGCTGACCCTCGGTGACTTCTGGCCCATAAAGAAAGCGCCAGTTGCCGCTAGAATGACCCGATTGAGAGCGGGCCCTTTTCTTTTTGCCTGCCCCCCTTAAGGAGATGAATCTATGAGATGCAAATTACTGGTTTCAAGTGGTTTTCTGGCCATGGGCCTGGTCTTGTCCAGCACCTCTGCCATGGCAGAGGGCAGTGAGCTCGAAGCCGAAAGGCAGGTAGCGCCCCTGGCTTACCTGGATGAGTTGCCACCCCTGGTCGACCGGGATTTGTTTATCGATGACCCGAGAATCTCCGGTGCCCAGGTATCCCCGGACGGTCGATTCATGACTTTCCGGCGGCCCTACGAGGGTGTCCAGAATATCTGGTTCAAGGCCATTGACGAGCCCTTCGACGAAGCCCGTCCCCTGACCGCCGACGACCGTCCCGTGCCCGGGTATTTCTGGAGCCAGGACAGTCGCTACGTGCTCTATGTCCAGGACCGGGACGGGGACGAGGATTTTCACGTCTGGGCGGTTGACCCCCAGGCCGACCCGGAAGAAGACTCGGGAGTCCCGCCGGCCCGCAACCTCACTGACCTGGAGGGCGTCCGGGCCCAGATTCTCTCCGTGCCCCGGGAGACGCCGGAGTCCATTCTCGTCGGCCTCAACGACCGGGATCCGGCACTGCACGATGTCTACCGGTTGAACCTGGAAACCGGCGAGCGGGAACTGGTCATCGAAAACGACCAGAATGTGGCCGCCTGGAGCAGCGACCTGGAGGGCAATGTTCGCCTGGCCATGCGCCAGACCCGTGACGGGGGCACGGAAATTTTGCCGGTAGAAGACGGCTCCCTTGGTGACCCGCTTTATGAGTGTTCCTGGGAGGAAACCTGCGGGCCCATGGGCTTCAGACCCGGCGGAGAAGAGGCCTGGTTCATCAGCAACCGGGGCGAGGATACGGACCTGACCAGCCTGTACCTGATGGACGTGGCTACCGGCGAGACCACCCTGGTTGAAACCGATCCGGAAGGCGAGGTGGATTTCGGGGGCGTGATCCTGTCCAACGCCGACCACGAATTGCTGGCCACCAGCTACGTGGGTGACAGACCCCGCATCTATCCCAAGGCCGAGCGCTTCGAGGAGGCCCTGGCATTCCTGCGCGAGGAGTTGCCGGAAGGCGAGATCAGTTTCCGCCCCCAGACCCACGACGACCGGCTGGTGCTGGTTACCATGTCGAGGGATGTGGATCCGGGCACGGTCTACCTGTTCGACTGGGAGGAAATGTCGATTGAAAAGCTCTATGCCAGCCGTCCGGATCTGGACAGCGAGCATCTGGCGGAGATGGAGCCAATCCGCTATACCGCCCGGGACGGGCTTGAGATTCCTGCCTACATAACCTACCCGAAGGGTGTTGAACGGGAAAACCTGGCGGTTGTTGCACTGATCCACGGTGGCCCCTGGGCCCGGGACACCTGGGGCTACCGCTCCCAGGTCCAGTTCCTGGCCAACCGCGGTTACGCCGTGCTGCAGCCAAATTTCCGGGCCTCGACCGGGTTCGGCAAGGAATTTCTCAATGCCGGCAACAACGAATGGGGTGATGCCATGCAGGACGACATCACCGACGGAATCAATTACCTGGTCGAACAGGGCATCGCCGACCCGGACCGGGTGTGCATCATGGGCGGCTCCTACGGCGGTTACGCCACCCTTGCAGGGCTGGTGTTCACGCCGGATCTCTACGCCTGCGGGGTCAATATCGTCGGCCCGTCGAACCTGATGACCCTGATCAATTCCATCCCCGCCTACTGGGGACCTGCCCGGAAGATATTCACCCAGCGCATGGGGGATCCGGATACCGAGGAAGGACGGGAGCAACTTGAGCGCCAGTCGCCGCTCAATCACGTGGAAAACATCTCCCGGCCCATGCTGGTTGTCCATGGCTACAACGACCCCCGGGTTCGCCAGTCCGAGGCCGATCAACTGGTCGCGACCATGCGGGAAAACGATCTGCCGGTGGAATTCATCGTTGCACCGGATGAAGGTCACGGGTTCCGGGGCCGGGAAAACCGCCTGGCCATGTATGCCCGGATCGAGGCCTTCCTGGCCGAACACCTGGGTGGCCGCTACCAGGATTCGATGGACGAGGATATTGCAAACCGCCTGGCGGAAATCACCGTGGACGTGGACACGGTGGAAATGCCGGAGGCTGCCTCCGGTCTTGACGCTGCCCGAACCCTTCCGCTGCCCACCGTCGACTCGGATCACGTACGCCTGGGCACGATGAAATACACCACCCGGCTGAGCCTCCAGGGCCAGGAATTTTCCATGGAGCTGGAAAGAAAACTGACTTCCGGTGAGGAAGATGGCCGGGCGGTTCTGGAAATCGACGGGGCCATGTCTGGCCCCATGGGCTCGATCACGGATCATTTTCTGGTCAATGCCGACAACCTGCGTCCTATCCGGCGTCACGGGGAGCAGACCGGTGCCGTGACCCGGGTCGAATACGGCAGCGGAGAGGTGACCGGAACAATCTCCGTCCGGGACCAGGAAATTCCCATCGATATCCAGCTTGATGCGCCGGCCTTCGGTGGCGAGGCCGCCCTGGAAATCGCCCTGGCCGGGATGGAGCTGGAAGACGGCTTCCGCACGTCCATTCGCTACGTGGAAGTGGGCATGGAGCAGCGCCAGCGTATCGTCCGCCTGGAGGTGACCGGCCCGGAGGAAATCGAAACCAAGGCAGGCATTTTCGACACCTGGCGGATTGATCTCCAGCCCCTGGATGGTGAAGAGGGTGGCCAGGTGTTCTGGCTCGAGGCCGATTCCCCGCGTACCACGATTCGCCACGAGGGCCGGCTGCCGGCCCAGATGGGCGGCGGAAGTTTCGAGGCCGAGCTGGTGGAAATCGACAGTTAAGCAAACCATGAACGACGGCCGGCC
>SLIZ01000067.1 GCA_007135395.1 Wenzhouxiangellaceae bacterium
GCAACCTGGAAGATCATACGGAACTGGTCGTTGCAAGTTACCCGCTGGATCGGGCAGACCGCCCGCGCCTGAAACGGAATGCCGGGGTCCGCTTCGTGCTTGAGCATCCCGGGTTTCTCGAGCCGGCAGCCTTTCGGCCCGGGAGGTTTGTCTCAGTGCTGGGTCGGGTCGAGGGACTTGACGAACGACGGGTCGGGGATTATCCCTACAAGCACCCGGTAATGTCCGCCGAAGATCTTTATCTCTGGCCTGCCGATACCCGGGAATGGGACCGGGGCCCCCGGTTCGGGGTGGGCATCGGGATCAGTCTCTAGGGTGCTCCACGCTCCCGTCGTAGAAGATCTCGCAGTCTTCATCGCGGAACACTTCCACACCCTGTTCGACCAGGCTGATCACCGGCCCGGCGATGGTTTCCAGGAAATTCGGCTCGTCGATTTCCGGATTCTGGAAACTACCCTGGATTTTCTGCTCCACCATGGCGCAACCTTCCCTGTCGACGACAGCGACGATCATTTCGTCAAACCGGCGGCCCACGAAATCCAGCCCGCCGGTCACGGCCAGCCGGTTTTTGGCGGTTGAAAAGGCAACATCCCCTGCACCGGCCCGGCCCCCGGAAATATCCCAATTCGAAACCAGTTCATTGACCGGGGTTTGTTCACCGTGGTCCTGGAAGAGGCTAGCAAAGCTGTAGCCCCGGGTGACAGCCAGTCCGGCCGGCCCGGCAACAACCAGGGCGCCCACATCCACCAGGTTGAATTGCTGGCTGGATTCATATCGGCCCAGGGCTTCGTCCAGATCCTGGCCATGAAGAATCCACTCCGAGCCGCCCAGCTCGGCCGTTCCTTCCAGGCTTTCCACCATGTCGGCCATTGTCAGCCCGGAGAAGACCACTTCGGAGGAAAAATCCGCGGTTCCATCCAGTGCTTGGCCCTCGTGAAAGGTTTCGACAAATTGCGCGAGTTCGAAGCCTTCCAGGATCAGTTTCAGTTCATGGCCCCCTGGGCCGGTCAGATCGAAATCCATCTCACCGGCGAGGCCACCTCCGAACATCTGGCCTTCCAGCCTGTCGAGCCGGATCCGGCCCTGATGGTGCTCCAGGTGTGCGCGAAGTCCGGAGATTTCTGACTGACCGGAGGCCAACCCTTCACACTCAATCCGTGCCTCGAAATCGGGAAGGCGCAGCGCCCCGTCGATAATTTCGGTGGCGCCATTGCCCGGCATGTCGCCCCGGATGCTACAAGCCTGGATCCGGTGTTCCTCGTCAGATAGCTCATCGGTGAAGGTCAGTGACAGGTCCCGGGCCCGGATTCGCCGCAGGTGAGTGGTCTGATCCGGAATATCTTCCGGGTCGAGTCGGTCAGGCAGGAAATTCAGGCGCCCATCGGTATCTCGACGAAGGTGAAATTCAGGCTCGACCAGCCCCAGGCTGCGTATCCGAACGTCGCCGCGGGCAAGCGGCAGCAACTTGACCCGCAAGTGCATGGCGGGCGCTTCAAGCCAGGGGGCTTCCCCGTCGGAAATACGGATATCCTCCAGGCGCAGTCCGGGACCGGGGAAAAGACGGGTCCGCACATCGCCACCCACTTCGAATTCCGCATCCAGGGCGCGGGAGGCGGCCTGTTCGATCCGGGGCTTGAACTGTTCGGCATCGATCAGGAACCATGCCGCCATAACGGCAAGGACAAGGGTTGCCACAAGGCCAGCCAGTCCAAGCAGGTATCGGCGCCCCCGTGTCTCCATGTTGGGTCGTCACTTCAGGTTGGGACGGACTTTCAGTCTAACAGGCAGCTGCGAAAGCACCGGGAAGGCTCCCGATTCGGCAATTTCAGGCCCCGGCGACGAGCTCCCGGGAAAGGGATTTCAGGTCCACGCCATGGGTTCCGTCCGGAAGAATCTGGTTGACCCGAATGGTTTTGTCAGCTTGCTTTTCCGAACTGGATGAAAGGTCCCGGACCGGACCGGGCTCAATGCCTCGACTTGACTGTCGGAGCAATCGCACCACGGGTGTGAGACGTTGACCGAGTCGGGTCTCGATCACGATGGCCAGCTCACCATTTGAGAGATTGACCAGGGTACCCGGGGTCACCCAGCCGACAAACTGGATGAAAGTCTCGACCATGGACTGGTCGAACTGCGCTCCACGCTGCTTCCAGAGGATGCTCAGGGCATCGTGGTGGGAGCGTGCCGGATCGTAGACCCGGTGGGAGGTGATGGCATCGTAGGCGTCGACCACGCTGATCAGGCTGGAAATCGGCTGAACCTGGAAGGCTTTCCTGCCCATTGGGTAGCCCAGTCCATCGGGTCTTTCGTGGTGTTCAAGCATGGCCAGGGCGACCTTGCGGGGTACCGAGGGATCACCCTTGACCATTTCATAGCCCTTGGTGGTATGGGTTTTCACATAGGCGAACTCTTCCGGTGTCAGGCGTCCGGGCTTTTTGAGGATCTTCGAATCCAGATTCAGTTTGCCCAGGTCATGGAGCAGGCCTGCCAGTCCAGCCATTTCGATGTCCTCCGGGCTCCATTCCAGGGCATGGGCCAGGCCCATGGCAAGAATGGCGGTATTCACGCAGTGCTCGGCATCGTAGCTGTCCCTGTTCTTGATCCGGGTCAGCCAGACGAGTGCACCGAGATTCTTTTCCAGCGAGGAGGCCAGTTGGCCGATGGCATTATTGGCCTGGACAACATCAAGCTTCTCCTCGCTGGCAAGGCTATGGATGAGCCGGTGAACCTGGCTGCTGAGAATATCGTAGCCGGCGAGGGCTTCATCCATGGATTCCGGGCCCACGGTACTCTGGCGAAGCGCGTCGATCTTCGGGCTTGCCAGTTTGCTCATGGTTCGGGCCGGCCCCGGGGAGCGATTGGATTCCAGGGAGAGTTGAAAGCGGGGATGGCTGCGGGCAAGGTCAACCACGACCCAGCTGCAATGATCTTCCATCCAGGTCCTGGTCTCGGCCGTTTCGACAAGAATGCCTTCCAGGGGGAAAGGAGAGTCGAGCCAGGGGATGTTCATTCTGGTCACGTAGTGGCCAGTAACTATCTGATTGGGCTGAAGAACGATTTCCCCTTCCGACAGGGTGCGGCTGGCGGCGCCATCCGACTGGCTACTGATCATTGTTTCCCCCTTCTTTTATCGGATGCATGTCTTTCAAGAATACCCGTACCAGTTTACTGGATTTCTCATGACCTTTCAGGGGCCACGGTATATACAGCCGGACGTGCAGGTTTCCTGTACTACAATCTGTGACAGCCCGGGCAGCGCCGGATTCAACCGATTCCAGATCCACCGGGCCAGATTTTCGCTGGTAGGGTTTTCGAGTCCCTCGATCTCGTTGAGCAGGCGATGATCGAGTTGTTGATAAATGGGCTCAAATGCCGCTTTCAAGTCGGCAAAATCCATTATCCAGCCGGTCTCCTCTCCAACCGGCCCGGAGACATGAACCTCGATCCGGAACGAGTGGCCGTGCATGCGCCGGCACTTGTGCTCTTCCGGGACGTTGGGCAGGAAATGTGCTGCCTCGATCTGAAATACCTTGAACAGTTCCATCGATGAGGATCCTTTGGGGTCGGCCTTCAGTCGTCGCCGGAGCTGATCATCCCGGGACCCTTGCCAGCTGTTTTTTCATACACTCCCTGCCCGATCTTCTTGTACTGGGTGAAGCCGGCTTTCTCGATATTCGATTCCTTGAGGCGGTGCGCCTGGCCGGCGACCACATGAGGGGCCGAAATGATCCGTCGGACCGCCCGGCCGCATTCCGGGCAGGCGGTCAGGCGCGGGTCGGACAGTTTCTGAAGGACCGTGAACGCCCCCTGGCATTCCGGGCAGGCTTCGTCGCCGAGCGGGACATATTCGTAAAAGGGCATGAGCAAACCGGTTTAGTATTGCAGGCTCGATTCTAACCTTCCGAAAGAGGACTGGCTAATACCATGAAAAACGGGGAGAAGACCGTCTGGCTGGTAACCGGTGGTGCAGGCGCCCTGGGTTCCGCCCTGGGCCTGGCCCTGTGCCGCCGCGGGGATGAGGTCATTTTGCTTGATCGGGACCGAAAGGGTCTTGAGGCCACCCACGATCGCATCGAGCAGCTGACATCCAATGTGCCGGCACTGTATCCGATGGACCTTGCCGGGGCATCAGCCAACGACTACGAGGCACTTTTCGACAAGCTGGCCGACAACTTCGGGAAGCTGGATACCCTTGTTCACGGGGCTGCCGAGTTGCCGAGCTTCAAGCCCATGGAGCACATGACGCCGCCGGAGTGGTTCGGTGTCCTGCAATGCGCGCTTACCGGGCCCTATCTGCTGACGCGCGCGCTTTTCCCATTGATGCGAAAAACTGAAAAGGCCAGGGCGGTCTGGATCATCGATGGTCCGGAGGAACGACAGAAAGCCTTCTGGGGCGCCTATGGTGTTGGCCAGGCGGCACGCCAGGCGCTGGTCGGCATCTGGCAGCAGGAACTGGGTGATCGGGGGCCGCAAGTGCTTTCCTGGGTACCGGAGCCGTTTCGCAGTCCCTTGCGCGCCTCCGGCCGGCCGGGGGAGAACCCGAAGGACCTGCCGGAACCTGACACAGCGGCTGATGCACTGCTTGACTGGCTCGACTCCGGCCAGGCCAACTGATCGTTCCGGGCCGCGGTAACATGGTCAGGCTGAATCAGACGAGGAGTTTTCAACAACATGTCCGATGACCTTTTCGAAAAAATCATCCGCCGGGCAATACCCGCCGATATCGTCCATGAGGACGAGGAAATCCTGGCATTCCGTGACATCCAGCCCCAGGCTCCCGTACATATCCTGATCATCCCGAAAAAGCGCATTGCTACCGTAAACGACCTGGACGGCAGCCAGGCGGAACTGGTCGGGCGGATGGTCCTGGTTGCCCGGGATCTGGCCGGAAAGGAGGGGATTGCCGAGGATGGATACAGGCTGGTCATGAACTGCAATTCACAGGGTGGCCAGTCGGTCTATCACATTCACCTGCACCTGCTGGGTGGCCGCTCGATGAAGTGGCCCCCCGGGTAAGGCCTATCAGCCCAGCAGGAACACGACCGCCAGGGCGACCCCACCCATGCCCACTGCTGTCAGGAAGGCCACCACGCCCGGCATGATGCCGATGGACCTCAGAGCCGTAAGCCGGATCCCCATGCCGATGGCGGCCATGGCCATGGCAAACAGGAAGGCGCTGGCCACCGAGGCGGCTGACAGGAAGCCGTCCCAGGCCGGGTGCCCGCCTGCCAGGTAATCACCTGCGGTTCGAACGCCGGCCAGGGCCACAAACCCCAGGATGAACAGCGGAAAGGCCGGTCGGCTGCCATTGCCCGGGTCACCCCGGCTGGCCAGAAAAACCACCAGGGGGATGACTACAAGCATGGAAAGGTTGCGCAGAAGCTTGGTGACGGTGGCCGAGGCCACGACATCCGGGTCGTTGAAGGTCTGTTCGTACAGGATGGCCGCGCCGGTGACCTGGGCAGTGTCATGAATCGCCGCGCCCATGACGAACCCTGCCTGGCCACCATCGGCCAGCCACAGGTTGAGCAGCCATGGGTAGGCAATGGTGGCCGCCAGGCCAATCAGGGCCACACAAGCAAGCGCGTAGGCTGTTTCTTCGGCTCGGGGCCTCAAGGCCGGAGCCGTGGCGGCGATTGCCGAGGCACCGCAGATGGCTGAGCCCACGGCCAGCAGGGCGGTCAGCTTGGTGCCCACGCGAAACATGCGCCCCAGGAGCCAGGCCAGGCCCAGGCCGCTGATCAGGGCGGCTGCAACCAGGGGCAATGCATACAGGCCCAGGCTGCCTGCCTGGCCAAGGGAAAGGCGCAGGCCGATAAGCATCACGGCCAGTTTCAGCAACGGCCCGGCGGCCAGGCTCAGTCCCGGTTCCCATGTGGGCCGAGTGCGGGCGATACCGGCAAGCAGCAGGCCGATCACGATGGCGATCAGGATTGGGCTGACCGGGATTCGGGCCAGGGCATCGGGCAGCAGTTGCTGGGCCGGCTGAAAAAGACTGGCGGCCAACGCGATCAGGGCAGCAACCCAAAGCCCGGGAGAGTACAGCCCCTGGGGGAGATTCACCGGAAGTCGAGCTCGGAAGTGGCGATGGAGTGGCCCTCATCCCCGACCCGGGTCCAGGCAATGAAGACGCGCTCGTGGGCGGCAACTAGGCGGGGGAAGCCGGCCGAGCGCCGGTCACCCGGGGTGTCGATATGCCGGATGGGGCCGGGTGCAAGATCCGGAAGGGAAAACTCCTGGACGAACAGCTCTGCCTGGCCCCCTTCGCCCGTTTCCATCCAGCTGGTAACCAGCCGGTCGGAATCCGGCATGACCAGATCCACATGACCGAGTGCCCGGTCCCCGGCGATTTCCACCGGGCTCGAAAATTGCCGGCCACCATCGTCGGAGAAGGCAAGCTGTACCCGGGGGGCTGGCTCGGCACCGGTAAACCAGGTCGCCGCAACCCGATTGTCCAGGGCGGTCACGGCCGGGCCGTTGACCGGACAGCCGGGAATGACCCATCCGTCGTCGTTGAGGGTTTCCGGTTCGCTCCAGGTATCCTGCTGGTGCTTGCGGATGAACTTGATGTCCCGGGTTTCGTCGGCCTCCCGGCCCCGATAGACCGCCACCAGGCCGTTCGATGTTTGCGCAACGGACGTCTGACAGCAGTCGCAGACCTTTCCGTCCAGTTCCTGCTTGGCCTCCAGGTTCCCGTCACCGGTGACGGTCGCCGTGCGCAGGGTCATGGGCTCGCCCCCGCCGCCGTGGTGGTCACCGTGATCGTTGCCGGCCGTGTGACGACCATCCAGCCAGACCAGGCCGGCCCGGTCCCCGTCTGCCGGATACAGGGAGACAAAACCGTGTTCGGAGCGGGTTTCATCCAGGTGGGGGGTCAGCGGGTCAGCCCAGCTTTGCCCCCGGTCCCGGGAGCGGCTGAAACGAATATCGTAGTGGTAGGTCCCCGGGCCACTTCGCTCAAGCCAGTGGGCAACAAGATCGCCGGAGGGAAGTTCGATGGCCGCGGGGAAGTCCGCCCAGTTGACAAACCAGTCTTCTCCGCTGGCCACGGTTATCGATTCTGTCCATGTGCCGTCTTCCAGCCAGGCCAGCTTCATCGCGTGGCCGCTGTCCTGCGGCTCCACCCAGGTCAGGCAGGGATTGCCGTTGTGGAAACGACACCAGTTGGGCAGGCGGGCCTCGGGTCCGGCGGGTGGGTCCATGGGCTGGTGA
>SLIZ01000182.1 GCA_007135395.1 Wenzhouxiangellaceae bacterium
ATCTGGACCGGGCGCGCCGGGTCGGGGCTTTCGGTGTGGCCGGAATCCGGGGCTTTGGCCCATGACCGGGGAGGTGAATATCGTCCGCTTGCCCCTGGGGCGTCTGCAATTGCCGGAAGAAGGCCTGGCCGATCTCTGGCTGGCCCGGCCGGACGAGTTGCCGGTCCAGGCCGGGCCGATGGATGAAACTCCGACCGGGAATGCCGGCGATAGCAGGAAAGAGAAGCTGGCCCGGCTCCGACTTCGCCAGCAGTTCCTGCTTCGCCTGCTGCTTGGCGCCTACATGAATATCCCGGGCAAGGACGTCCGGCTGGTCCGTTCCGGGACAGGCAAACCGGTGCTGATCCCCGCCCAGGCAGCCACCGGTTTGCGCTTCAGCCTCAGCCACAGCGGTGACTGGTTGATGATCGGTATCGCCCGCAACCATGTCATTGGTGTGGATATCGAGGCCCACCGGACCATGGCCCGGGCCCGGGAGCTTGCCCGGCGTTTTTTCCACCCGGTCGAAAGCAGCGACCTGGAAAAGCGGGAAGAACCGGACCTTTCCCGGGATTTTCTGGCAACATGGACGGCCAAGGAGGCAATGGTCAAGGCCGCCGGGACCGGGCTGGCCGGTTACATGGATCAGATCGTCACCGCCCCGGGAGCACCCGGCCGGCTCGTCCGGGTCCCGGAGGACTGGCCGGACCCGATCCACTGGAGCCTGATGAGCCTGGACCTTCCCGAACCCCTGGCCGCCCATGTGGCCATGCTCCATCCCTCGGCTCGCTGGCGGCTGAACCAGCTTCAAGGGCCGGGTCGAAAGTAGGTGATGGCAGCAGCAGGGAGCCCGGTATGGAAAAGAAGGAACTGGCGGAATTTCGAAAACGACTCGAGGCACTGAAGGAGAAGCTCCTGGAAGGTGCCGATGAGCGCGCCGAAGCCGGTGCCACCGTCACCCTGGATCAGCAGAAAGTGGGCCGATTGTCCCGCATGGATGCCATGCAGATGCAGGCCATGGCCAAGGCCGAAAATCAACGGGTTCAGGTTCAGTTGCGGCAAATCGATGCGGCCATGGACCGGATCGACAACGGCACCTACGGCGTCTGTGCCCGTTGTCATGAACGCATAGCCGGTGATCGGCTCGAGGCCAATCCCGCCACCCCGTTTTGCACGGAATGCGCGGTTTAGTCGGCGATCAGGAACTTCGCCAGGCGCTTGCCGCTGCCAGCAGGGCAAGGACAAGCCCGCCTGCTGCCGGGACGGAGTAGCCCGAGACCAGGGGCTCGACCTGGAAGGCGGCCAGAATACTCGAGGCGACTACCAGGCCTGCCGCCAGGATGATGCCGGTTGTGCGCCGGTTGCTCCTGCGCATTTCCTGGTTGAGCTGGGCCAGGTCCTGGCTGGAGATCCGTGCCGACAGTTCCCCCCGGCCAGCCCGCTCCAGGTATTCCAGCAACAGGCCGGGCACTTCCGGGGCCCTGGATATCCACCCGGGGATTTGCCGGCCAATGCGCCGGGCCGTACGATCCGGGCTGTTGCGATCACGATATATGCTCTCCAGCTCCGGCTTGGCCACTTCCCAGAGGTTCAGGGACGGGTACAGTTCACGGCACATGGCCTCGATGTTGAGCAGGGTCTTTTGCAGCATGATCAGCTGGGGCTGAAGGGTAAGCTTGTAGCGGTGGGCGACCTGGAACAGGCTGACCACCATTTCGGCAAAAGAGACTTCCTCCAGCGGCCGGGTGAAGTTCGGTTCGCAAACGGTGCGAACTTCTCCTTCGAGTTCGTCGATCCGGGTATCCGGCGGAACCCAGCCGGCTTCCACATGCAACTCGGCCACTCGCCGGTATTCCTTGTTGAAAATGGCCAGGAAGTTCTCGCCGATGTAATAAAGATCCTTGGGTGAAAGAGTGGCCACAATCCCGAAATCCAGGGCGATGAAGCTCGGGTCGGCCGGATCGGTTGCATCGACCAGGAAATTGCCCGGGTGCATGTCGGCATGAAACAGGTTGTCCCGGAATACCTGGCCGTAGAAGATCCGGATCCCCCGGCGGGCCAGTTTTTCCAGGTCCACTCCGCGGGCCAGCAGGTCATCCCGGCGCCGGGCGGAAAGGCCCTTGACCCGCTCCATGACCAGCACCCGTTTGCGGGTCAGGGGCCAGTGAACCTCGGGGATGTACAGATCTTCGGAGTTCTCGAAATTTCGGCGCAGAAGAGAGGCGTTAGCTCCTTCTCGCTGCATATCCAGCTCGTTGAAAATAACGTGCTCGAACTCGGTGACGATGTCCACCGGCCGGATCCGATCGCCGTCCGGGTGATACTTCTGGACCAGTCGGGCCAGCCGCCGCAGTAGATCGATGTCCCGGCTGATCCGCTTTTCGATACCCGGACGAACAACCTTCACGACCACTTCCCGGCCGTCGGCCAGTCTTGCGGCGTGGACCTGGGCAATGGATGCCGACGCCAGTGGCGTCTCGTCGAAATCCTGGAAGGCGCTGGAAATCGTCATCTGCAACTGGCTTTCGATCAGTTCCCGGGCGATCTCCCCGGGAAAGGGAGGGACGGCTTCCTGCAGCTTGGCCAGTTCGTCGGCCACATCGTGGGGCAACAGGTCCCGGCGGGTGGAAAGAATCTGCCCGAACTTCACGAAAATCGGCCCCAGGTCCTGGATGGCCAGCCGGAATCGAACCCCCCTGGGTTCGTCGCGAAGCCGCTTGCGCCCCCAGGGGATCAGCCGGACGATTCGGGCAGCTCGGATGGCCGGAACGCCCTCAAGCAGTTCATCGAGCCGGTAGCGAGCCAGCGTCGTGACGATATGGATCAGTCGAACCAGGTTGCGCATCAGATTCGGCCCTGCCTGGCCAGCCTGCTTTCCAGGCGGTCGATGGCCTCGCGAAGCTCATCGACTTCCCGGGAAAAACTCTCGAAATCCCGTCGTCCCACGGCCCAGGCGCTTTCCTCCCGAAGGTATTCCCCGATCTGTTCCTCTCCGGTTTTCATTACCTGGCGCCCGGTCTGCCCGGCTTCTGCAAAAAAGCGGTAGAACTGGTGGCCGAGTACTTCGCCGAAGCGGTCGACCAGGACGGCTTCCCAGTCCGGATTCAGGTGCCTGAAGATCTGTTCAAACGCCCGGGCCAGGTCCGCATCGCCGCTCATGGAAACCCCGCTGCCCGGGGTGCGCCAATCCGGCACGGCCATGGCCAGCAGGGCCGACGGGGAACCGGAGACCACCGTATCCGGTTCGGCATCGTCTTCGGCCCGGACCCGCAGCCGCTCGTCCCGAACCTGGAAATTCAACTCCAGCCCGAGGCCGGAAAGCTCGAACCTCAGCCGTCGCTGGCCGATGGCCTCCAGGCGCCTGGCGGAATCCGGGTCCCGGTCCAGGGCCTTGTTGATGACCGATTCCACCAACTCGGCAAACATGCCCGGCAAGGGTGTCAGATAGCGGCTCATGCCTTCATGCCCCGGTGTATGGCGCAGATTCCGCCGGACAGGTTGTTCCATGCCACCCGCTCGAACCCGGCCTGGCCAAGCAGGGCTGCAAGTTCCTGCTGGTCCGGGAATCGGCGGATGGACTCGGCCAGATACTGGTAGCTTTCCCCGTCGCCGGCCACCATCTGGCCGAGTCGGGGCAGGGCCTTGAACGACCAGGCATCGTAGATTCGGGCAAGTGCAGGAAGATCGACCCGGGAAAATTCCAGGACATGAACCTGCCCGCCGGGCTTGAGAACCCGGAACATCTCCGACAGGGCCTTGTCCCGGTGGGTGACATTGCGCAGGCCGAAGGCGATCGTGACCCCGTGAAAGCTGCGGTCGGCAAAAGGCAGGGCCTCGGCATCGGCCTGAAGCCATTGAAGTCCGGCGACCTCGCCCTCGTCATCCAGCCGGCGCCGTCCGGCGGTGAGCATGGCACGATTGATATCGGCCACCACAACCTGTCCACCGGGCCGGACCCGGCCGATTGCAAGGCGGGCGATATCCCCGGTTCCGCCGGCCAGGTCCAGTACCCGGTTGCCCGGGCGAAAACCGCAATTGGTCACGAAATGGCGCTTCCAGGCCCGGTGGATGCCCAGGGACATCAGGTCGTTCATGATGTCGTAGCGTTCGGCTACCGAGTCGAATACCCGGCCTACCAGCCGGGACTTTTCGGCCACATCGACCTCCCGGAAACCGAAATCCGTTTTCTCGTTTGTCACCAGACGACCTGCCAGAATATTTGAAGGCGAGGTTGATTATACGGGTTCAATATCAACGGGTAGGGGTTAACGTTCCAGCCCGGCCGCTTCCATCCGTTCCAGGTACCGGGCCCAGTTGGATTCCATCTCCCGGCCCAGTTCAAGAAGAGTTTCCCAGGAATACAAACCGGAGTTATGGCCATCGTCGAAGTGAAGGGCCACGGCATACTGGCCGATGGGTTCGATACGGGTGATGTTCACATCCCGCTTGCCGGCTGCCAGTTTCGGTTCGCCGGGTCCATGCCCGCGAAGCTCTGCCGAGGGTGAGAATACCCGCAGGTATTCACAGGGCAGGTCGAAGCGCTCCCCGTTTTCGAATTCCACGACCAGTACCCGGCGGGATTTCTCCAGCCGGATTTCCGTTGGATCCATCATCCTTCATAGTAGGTTGGAGAGCCCGGGCCTACCGGCATGCCGAGAACAAACACCCACAGGAAGAACAGGACCACCCAGAACAGGAAGTAGAAGATGGAGTAGGGCAGCATGGTTGCAATCAGGGTGCCAATACCGAATTTCTTGTCGTAGCGGGTTGCCCAGGCCAGGATCAGCCCGAAGTAACTCATCATCGGGGTGATGATGTTGGTGGTCGAATCCCCGATCCGGTAGGCGGCCTGGATGACTTCCGGGGAAAAACCGACGAGCATCAGCATCGGCACGAAAATCGGGGCGGTTACCGCCCACTGGGCCGATGCCGATCCCAGGCTCAGGTTGACGATGCCGCACATGATGATGAAAAAGAAGAACACAAGGGGTCCGGTCAGGCCGATGGCCTGGAGGAAATCCGCCCCGGTAATGGCGGTAATGAGGCCGAGGTTGGTCCAGCCGAAAAACGCGACAAACTGGGCGGCGAAAAAGACCAGTACGATGTAAAGACCCAGGGTGGCAATCGCCGATGCCATGCCGTCGATCACATCCCGGTCGTTTTTCATGGTGCCAACGACCCGCCCGTAGGCAAAGCCGGTGACCAGGAAGAACACGAAGATCCAGGCCACGATGCTCTGGAAGAACGGCCCGGAGGATTCGAGAAAGCCTTCCCCGATGGCTTCCGGGTCCCGCAGAATCCCGCCTTCCGGGACGACGAGAAAAGCGATCAGGGCGGCAACGCCGAGCACACCGAACCCGGCCATTACCAGACCCTTTTTCTCCTTTTTGTCCAGCGGCGCCATCTGGCTGTCGTCGAGCACCGACGGATCGGCCCGGGAATCGTCGTAGACACCCAGCTTGGGTTCGACGATGAAGATCGTGACCAGCGAGCCCACGGCGGTAATCATGAAGGTGCTGATGATCATGAAATACCAGTTGGCCGTGGCGTAGACCTCGTAGGTCGGATCGATCAACTGGGCGGCTTCGGTGGTGATGCCGGCAAGCAGGGGGTCGATCGTGCCCAGCAGCAGGTTGGCACTGTAGCCGCCGGACACTCCGGCAAAGGCGGCAGCCATGCCGGCCAGGGGATGGCGGCCCAGGGCCAGGAAGATCGCGCCGGCCAGGGGGACGAGCACCACGTAGCCCATCTCCGAGGCCGTGTTGGAGATCACTCCGGCAAAGACCACCGCCACGGTCACCAGGTGTTTAGGGGCGTTGAGCACGATTCCGCGGACCATGGCCGACAACAGGCCGGACTTCTCGGCTACTCCGACCCCCAGCATGGCTACCAGGACCACGCCCAGAGGGGCGAAATTGACGAAGTTGGAAACCAGGTTGCCCATGATCATGCGAACGCCCTCGGCGTTCATCAGGCTGACGGCCTCGATCATGGTCCCCGGGTCTGCAGTGGGCCGCGGGTCTTCGACGCTCACCCCGAGCCAGCCGAACAGCCCGGAGATGAACACCATGAGGGTGGCCAGCAGGGCGAACAGGGTGACCGGATGGGGCAGGAGGTTACCCAGCCACTCCACGGTGTCCAGAAATCGGGTAAACATGTTGCGTTCGGTGGGGGAGGCGTCTTCGGTCCGGGCTGTCTCGTTCAATGCCTTGGCCTTTGGCTGGGATCAGGGGTTGGAAAGCCGGGCAATGATAGCAACATGCCGGGGCGACTTGCAGCCGGGTGCCGGATTCAGCGTTTCCGGGCAACGATGCGAAAGCGCAGGACCAGTTCGTCGGCCACCGCCAGCGCACCGCCCATGGCCGAAAACGGTTCCAAGCCGAAATCCGACTGGTTGACAACCATTCTCCCGGTAGCCACCAGCCCGTCATCGGAAATTTCCAGGGCGATGGGAACCACCGTTTGCCGGGTTTCACCGCGAAGGGTGATGCGGACCTTGATGTCCGGCTGCCAGCGGGGTCCGGAAACGGCCACCGATTGCAGCCGGATCTCCGGGAAGGTTTCGGCATCCAGGGCCTCGGCCGAAAGCATGTTGTCCCGGGTCCGGGCGATCTCTTCAGCCGTCAGGCTGGTATCCATGCCCTCCGCTTCAAGCCATTCAGGACGGTCCAGCTCCAGGTCAGCGACCCGGATGGTCATTTCCAGGCCCGAGTCGCCAAACGGTTCGGCAATGACAACCTGGCCGTCTACCACCGCCCCGCCGGCCACATGGTCATGCCCGAACCGGGCCAGGGTGCCCGCCGAACCGATCAGGATTCGCAGGTCCGAGGCCCCGGGGTCGATGACGTATTTCCGGCCTTCAGGAAGCTGGAAGTCGACTGCCGGTTCGGCTTCCTCGAAGCTGCCAGGCACTGGTCTGGGGCTCGCCTGGCAACCGGCAAGCAGGATCACGATCAGTACTCCGGACAGGAGCTTTGTCACAGGTGCCTCCAGCTTCACGCTGGCCTTTGGTGAGGTCATGAATATGCAGTATATTGGGTTCGTGACGCACCAGCATACTTACCCGGAGGTTGGCTGATCCACCTTCGGGTTGGATTTCAAAGGAGTCCGCATGCCGCCTCTTCGCAACACACCGGCACAGTACGGCCTGGTTTCCCAGTTTTTCCACTGGGCAATCGTGGTCCTGGTGCTGTTCCAGTTCACCTGGGCCTGGCGCATCGACCAGGCTGATGGTTTTCGAGCACAACTGGAACTGACGACCCAGCACAAGACCGTTGGAATGCTGGTGCTGGGCCTCGTAGTACTGCGCCTGCTATGGCGGGTATTCAATCGTCCCCCACCGTTGCCCGGAAACATGAAAGGTTGGGAGCAGAAGCTTGCCGGCTTTACCCACTGGCTTCTCTACGGGCTGATCCTTGCCATGCCGGTTTCCGGCTGGCTGTACACCTCGGCTGCCGGATATGCCGACCAGTGGTGGGGGCCGGTGAATTTTCCCGCCCTGATCGAGCCCAGCGATTCCCTGCAGGATCTGTTCGGGGCCGTTCACGGGTGGCTGGCGCTGACCCTTGGGCTGGTGGCCCTGGTCCACCTGCTCGCCGCCCTGCGTCATCACTTCCTGTTGGGAGACGACGTGTTAAAAAGAATGTTGCCGATCTGGAAAAGGAATAGCCAATGAAATCAGGTGCTATTGCAAAGCCCCTTGTTCCTGCGTTGATGCTGGTCTGGCTGGCTGCAATTGCCGGCTCGGGGCCCCTTGTTGCCGCCGAGAACTGTTACAGGGCTGACCACGACAGTGGCAGCCTGGAGTTTTCCGGAGTCCAGGAATCTTCCAGCTTCACCGGCCGGTTCGAGTCCTTTGTCGTGGAGTACTGCATGACCGATGGTGACCCGGAGACCGGCACAATCGATGTCCGGGTCGAGACCGGATCGGCCAATACGCGCAACCGGGATCGGGACGGTGCCCTGAGGCAGGAGGAATTTTTCTACGTTGACAGCTACCCCGAGGCCCGGTGGACCAGCTCGGAAATAACCCGATACGGGGATGAATTCCAGGCCGAAGGCGTGCTGGAGATCCGGGGTATTGATAGGGACACCCCCGTAAGTTTTGTGCTCGAAGCAGACGGGGACGACTGGAAAATGACCGGTGGATCAAAGGTCCGGCGCCTGGATTTCAATGTGGGAACCGGTGACGAGGATCTTGAGGACACCGAATTCATCCGAAACGAAGTCGAGATCGCATTCGAGCTTCGCCTGGCGCGATAGAAAAAGGTTGATCAACGGTTATGTTAAAAGGTCGTTAATCCCCGGCTACCACTTCTGAAACTTCCCTGTGCTAATGTTTTCTATCGGAGTGCGAAAAGAAATCACATTAAGGAGTGAAACCTGATGAAATCCAGCAATACATTTTCGACAGTACCCGCCATTCGTCGCTTCCTGACCCTTGCAGTGATTCTCCTGGCCGGGTTCGGCCTGGCGGCTACCGCTTCGGCCGGGGATGTTACCGACGAGGAAGTCGAGCTGTTTGCAGCCGCTTCCATTGCCGTCGAGGACGTGACCGATCGTTATGAGGCGCAGCTTGAAGATGCCCCGAAAGCCGAACAGCAGGAGCTTGTTGCTGAAATGAGTGAAAAGATGCAGCAGGCAGTGCTCGATGCCGGGCTGTCCTGGGAACGTTACCAGGATATCGTGTTCGAGGCCGGATCCGACGAAGTACTCAACGAGCGCATCATCCAGGAAATTGAAAGCCAGCGGGATTGATTGCCCGTTGGGCAGGATAGACCTGCAGGACTGATCCGAGGGGCGCCGATTGGCGCCCCCTTTTGGTTCTGGAGACTGTCTGGGTCATAATCGACCCCATGAATACTGATCGGGCCATCAAACTGTTAATTGCCGCCATTATTCTGTTTGTCGCGGGTTGGTTTGCCTGGGAGCGCTGGGGGCCGGTCGATGGCAACGGTCGACTGGATTTCCCTGTCATTCCAACCCGTTCGGAGGCCCGGGTCTTTTGTGCCATTTCCGAACAGACCGGCCGTTGCAGTTGCATTACTGCGGAGGGAATCCGGCCCGAAATCCCCGAGGATGAATGCCGGAAACGGGCCCGGGAGTCCGATACCCGGCGCTGACCACGCCACTTTCGTTACAATGGGCTCCTGAAAAAAATCTGCTGACACAAGGCCCCATGATGCGCATCATTTTTCTGTTCGTGTTTTCCATTCTTCTGGTTGCTTGCAATGACACCCCGCCGCCGGAAGGCGAGACCGGGCCGGGTGACGAGGCGGCCGAACAAGCCGACGGACAGGTTGACGACCGGGGCCTTGAAGTGCCCGAGCTGCCTGGTACCGGCATCAGTGAATCGATCTACGTCGAGCACCTCAAGACCCTTTCTTCGGATGAATTCGAGGGCCGGGCGCCGGGAACCCGGGGAGAGCGGCTGACCCTGGATTACCTGGTGGGCGAGTTTCGGGAAATGGGCCTGGAGCCCGGATACGGCGACAGCTTCCTGCAACCGGTGGAGATGCGGGAAATCAACAATGAGCACCGTTCAGACCTGGTTATCGGTTTCGATGACGACTCGTCACTGACCCTTTCCTATCCCGAGGAAATGATCATCTGGTCCCGTCGGCCCGATAGCGAGCACGCCGTGGAGGACAGTGAACTGGTCTTCGTCGGCTACGGTGTTGTGGCCCCGGAATACGATTGGAACGACTACGAGGGCCTGGACGTGGAAGGCAAGACGGTCATCATCCTGGTCAACGATCCGGGTTTTGCCACCGATGACGAAGCCTTGTTCAACGGCAAGGCCATGACCTACTACGGTCGATGGACCTACAAGTACGAAGAGGCTGCCCGCCAGGGAGCGGCCGGGGCCATAATTGTTCACGAAACCGAGCCGGCTTCCTACGGCTGGGACGTGGTGGCCAATTCCTGGTCCGGCCCCCAGTTTGAACTCGGCGAGTCCGGCGACGAGCCGCTGATGGCCATCGAGGGCTGGATTACCGATGATTCGGCCCGGGAGTTGTTCAGCCGGTCCGGTCAGGATTTCGATGAACTCAAGGAACAGGCCAGGACCGCCGATTTCCAGTGGGCCGCCCTGGATGCCAGCCTGGATGCCGATGTTCGTCATCGCATTCGGGAGGGGACCTCCTACAACGTGCTTGCCAAGGTGCCCGGGGAAAGCCGGCCGGACGAGACGATTGTCTATACCGCCCACTGGGATCACCTGGGTCGAAACCTGGCTGTGCCCGGCAGTGAGGGTATCTACAACGGGGCCATTGACAACGCCTCCGGGACTGCCGGGATACTCGAGCTGGCCCGGGTTTTCAGTGAGGGGCCGCCTCCCGAACGTTCCGTGCTGTTTCTTGCAGTAACCCTTGAAGAATATGGACTGCTGGGTTCCAGACACTATGTCAACGAGCCGGTATTCCCCCACGCCCAGACGGTGGCCAACATCAACCTGGACGCAATGACGATGATCGGTCCGACCGAAGACGTGGTGGTTGTCGGATACGGCAACTCCGAACTGGAAGAATACCTGGCCGCAGCCGTGAAAACCCAGGACCGCCACGTGGTTCCCGAGCCCACCCCCGAGGCGGGCTTCTACTACCGATCCGATCACTTCAACTTTGCCCGGGCCGGCATTCCGGCCCTGTACGCCAAAGGGGGAATCCAGCACCGGGACAAGGGCGAGGAGTATGGCCGGAAACAGCAGCGCGACTACACGGAAAACCGCTACCACCAGACGGCCGATGAATTCAATACCGACTGGGATTTCCGCGGTGTGGTCGAGGATATGGAGTTGATGTACAAGGTCGGCCGCATGCTTGCCGACTCCGAGGACTGGCCGGAATGGTACGAGGGCAACGAGTTTCGTGCCATTCGGCAGCAGCAGCGTCCTTGAAGCCGGCTTCACCCCAGTCGGTCCGACTCTGACCTGCTTGCGCCATCCAGGCCGGAAGCGTACCGGCCAAAGATGGCGCGTTGTGCCTTGCTTTGTGCGATCAACCGGGACCCGGTTGGCACAGGGCAATTTCCCGGCATGATATTTGCATATATTCAGACATGATCATGCTCGCTTCTGCATATTCCGATAATGGCGACGGGGATTCTGCCCGGTTCGAGCGCCTCAATGCGGCCATGGACTGTCTGCCCGATACTCTGTTCGAGCTCGACGGCCAGGGCCGGATCGTGGAGTTCCGGCAAGGCCGCAGACCGTTTCCGGTGGGGGAACGGGTACTGGGACGGCACTACGCCGACCTGCTGCCGGAGCCGGCGTGTCGCCAGTTGGAGGATGCGCTGATCCGTTCCCGGGAAGACAGCAAGGATTGCTCCTTCCAGCTCAAGGTTGAAGTCGATGACACAAGTCGCTGGTTCGAGTTGTCGGTTTCTGCGGTATCCGCCAGCGGTTCGGAAGCACCTGCGTTTGTGATATGGGCCCGGGAAATCAGCCACCGGATTACCCAGAAGCAGGAACTCGAGGAACAGCAGACCCAGCTCCGAACCCTGCTTGCGGCCATGGCCGACGGCATGATTCTCCATTCGATTTCCGGGCGCGTTGCAACCTGCAACGACAGTGCTGCACGAATTCTCGGACTCACCCGGGACGAGCTTGTTGACCGGACCCTGGCTGAATTGCCCTGCACCTTCCTGGCCGAGGACGGCACCGGGATTACGGCAGACGAACACCCGTCCATGTTGAGTCTCGGCAATGGCCAGGCTTTCCGGGACGTTGTGCTTGGGGTTGATCTGGCATCGGGAGTTCGTCGCTGGATATCCGCCAATGCCCAGCCATTGTTTCACGCCGGGGAAACAACACCCTACGCCGTGGTTGCAACCTTCAGCGACAATACCGCCCGGATGACCGCCGAACACGCCCGCAGGCAGAGCGAACAGCGGTTGAGCCTTGCGCTGAAGGGCGGATCCATGGGGATGTGGGATCTGGACCTGGAGCGCCGCAGCTTTGAATTCAACGACCGGGCCGTGAAGATGCTCGGTTTTCAGCCTGGCGAAGAAGCCTCGAGTCTGATGGCCATCGCGGCCATGGTTCATCCGGATGACCGGGAGCCGGTTCGTTCCCAGATGGTCGGGCACCTCAAGGGACGGATGAAAAACTTTGACGCGGAGTTTCGCTTGCGTCACCAGGCCGGCGGATTCATGTGGGTCAAGGCCACCGGCATGGTGACCAGCCGTCGCGACGAGCGGGCATTGAGAGCCTGCGGAACGCTGATGGACATCAGCGAGTGGAAGGCCCTTGAAGCAAAATTGCGGGTCATGGCAACCACTGATTCACTGACCGGGCTCTACAATCGCCGGTACACCCTGGAGCGGCTTGCCAGCGCCATCAATCCCGAAGGTCGGGAGTCCGGTTCAACTAGCTTCATCCTGTTCGACATTGATCATTTCAAGTCGGTCAACGACACGCTGGGCCACAATGTGGGCGACCGGGTACTCAAGGCCCTTGCCGACCAGGTGGGTGCCCGGGTGCGCAGCCAGGATACCTTTGCCCGATGGGGAGGCGAGGAATTTGCCATCGTTGTCGGCAATGCCCGGCTCGCAGAGGCGGTCGGTCTGGCCGAAGACCTTCGGGGGCTGGTCCGGGAACTTCCGGTACCCGGTCTGGACCGGGTCACGGCCAGTTTCGGGGTCGTCGAGTGCCGGAAAAAGGAATCCGTCGACTCCATGCTCGCCCGGGTTGACAAGCTGCTCTACCAGGCCAAGCGGGAAGGCCGGGACCGGGTTTGCAGCTGAACTCCGCGGGCGGGTTCGCGTTGGGAGATTTTCGCCGCTCACGGCCAGCCGTTAGACTATCCGTCGTCTTCCAAGCTCCCATTCGTCCATGAGCCTTGTAACCGTAGAAAAATTGACTGACCTGGGCCTGGCCCAGCTGGCCCGGATGAAACTGGAATCCGAGGGTGTGCCGGTCCACCTGCACTCCCTGGGTCATGCCGGCCTGCTCGGTATGAGCGTGGGCCCCGGTGGCATCCGGGTTCAGGTCCCGGAAGCCTTTGCATCCCGCGCCCGGGACCTTCTCGAGGAACTGTTTGACGATCTGGGTGGCGAACAGGCCCTGGATGAAGGGGCCTGGGAGGAGGAATAGGACCGCGTGCCGGGTCAGGACTTTTTCCTGGCCCTGGGGTGTGTCCGGTCGTAGACCTCCGACAGGTGCTGGAAATCCAGGTGGGTATAGATCTGGGTAGTTGAAAGATTGGCATGGCCCAGGAGTTCCTGGACGGCCCGAAGGTCGCCGGAGGATTCCAGGATATGGGAAGCGAAGGAATGGCGCAGCAAATGGGGGTGAACACGCTGGTCCAGCCCCTGGTGTCTTGACCAGTGGGCTAGCCGTGCCTGTATTGCCCGCACACTCAATCCCCCGCCCCGGGTGCTGGTAAAAACCCGCTCAATGTCTGCACCGGGTTGTTCGAGCTGGTTCGAGCGCCAGCGCTTCAGCGCCGTCCGGGCGTGGCGCCCGATGGGTACCAGGCGGACCTTGCGGCCCTTGCCGGTTACCCGTACCAGCCCCTCTTCCAGGTCCAGATCCGTCCAGCAAAGCCCGGCCAGTTCAGCCAGCCGCAGGCCGCTGGAATAGAAGAGTTCAAGTATTGCCCGATCCCGTCGGGAGACCGGACCGGTGTCGGGAATTTCCAGCAGCCGGGTGACCTGGTCTGCATCCAGCACCCGGGGCAGCTTGCGCCCGGCCCGGGGGGCCTTCACATGTGCGGCAGGATTGTCGGCCAGTTCACCGTTGTCCATCAGCCAGGCAAAAAACCGCCGCAGAGCCGAAAGGCGGCGCTGGATGGTTCGGGGATTGAGCCCCTTGCGGTGTTCGGAGGCGGCAAAGGAGCGAATCGTGGCGGCATCAAGGTCTTTTACCGGTTCACCTGCAGCCTTTCCGAGCCAGTTTGCAAACCTGGACAGGTCCCGGCCATAGGCATCCAGGGTGGCCGGGCTCATCCCGAGTTCATTGCGACAGTGTGATAGAAAGTCCGCAGAAGCCGTTGCCAGGTTCACGGCGGGCCGGTTCAGGCGCTCTTGCGGCGGCTTTCTTCAAGCCAGGCCAGGCGGTTGTTGATCGTCGTACCCAGCAATTCGAGGAAAAGCGTGCCCATGCCCGGATAGAATCGATCTTCCCGGGAAGAACCAATGCACAGCAGTCCGCCGGACTTAAGGGGTACCAGGGCGGCCGAAGCGACGGTATCGGTGCGATCTTCGAAGACGAATCCGGCCTTTTCCCGGGTCAGGCGGCCACACAGGGGCTGGTCCTTGCCGTGCAACTCGGTGAGCCAGTCGGGAAGCTGGGCAGGCAGGGTGCGTACCGGGTCCAGGCCGGATAATTCCGGAGCCGGATCGGTCAGCCACAACATCACCGTGTCTGCCTGAAAACTGCGTTGCAGGTGGCCGGCCAGGGTATTGACCAGTTCTTCCGGGCTGGCGGAGGTGCTCAATTCGAGGGTCAGATCATGCAGTCGCTGCATCAGCCGTTCGTTCTGCCCGGCAATGCCTGCAAGCTGACGAAGCTGGTCCTTGAGCCTGGCATTTTCGTCGCGCAGGCGTACGGCCTGGTGCTCGAGCAGGGAGGCGGCGCCGGTGTCGTGGGAAAATTCCAGCCTGGAAATCAGCTCGGGGTGGCGGATAAAGAAATCCGGATGATCCTTGAGCCACTCGGCCACATCCTCCGGGTTCATTGAGTCACGTTCTGACATTCGATTTCACCCTTGAAGACCCATCGTGCAGGTCCGGTCATCTGGATTGGAAAACCCTCTCCCTTCCACTCTATCACAAGAGAACCGCCGGCCTGGAGGACCGAGACCGGGCTGGTTGCCAGACCGGCCCGTATCAGCGCACAGGCTGCAGCACATGCCCCGCTGCCGCAGGCCCGGGTTATCCCCGAGCCGCGCTCGTGGACCTGGAGTTTCACGGTCTCGTGGTCCAGGATCTCGACCAGTCCCACGTTGACCCCGTCGGGGAAAAGGGCCGAGGCCTCCATTGCCGGACCCAGGCTTTCCAGGCGGTGGCCAGGCTCGCCGCTTTCCCGGACGACCACCGCGTGGGGGTTGCCCGTATCGACCGGATAGAACTGCACAGACCGGCCATCGACCTTGACTTGTGCCGGCCATTGACCGTCCTTGACAGGCTTTGGAAAAGTCGGTTCCTGCAGGCTTGCCCGCACCAATTCGGGACCTTCCACGGTAACGGTGACCAGTCCCCCCGGGCTTTCCAGGACCGCCGGGCCGGCGGTTTCCCCGCGCAGGTGCAGCCACCAGCCGATGCAGCGGGCACCGTTGCCGCACTGGACCGCACAACTGCCATCGGCATTGCGGATGCTGTAGGCACAATGCCCCTGCTCACGGGGAGAGAGAATGGCAAGCACCTGGTCACACCCGATTCCACTGTGCCGGTCGGCAATGCGCGCGGCCTGGAACTCATCCGGGGCCTGGGTACCATCGCGGCAATCGATGAGCACAAAGTCATTTCCCAGCCCCTCCAGCTTGTCGAATTTCAACGTGCTCACCTTTATGTCCTGCTACCTATCGTGCCCTGTACGAGCCAGTGGCGACTGGTGAAGGACCGGATGGAAAGGCCGTCGAGACCGGCCCGGGCAAGCTGATCACCGACTTCGTCGATGGTCCAGGCAGCCCTGAGGCTGTTGTAGAAATCCTCCTGAAGGATTTCCGGCTCGTTGCCTGCATGCTCGGAGACCAGTTCCCGGGCGATTTCCGGGCTGTCGGGGCGTTGCAGGTCCATGACCTGAACCAGGCCTCCGGGCCTGGCCAGCCGGGTGATCGAATGCCAGAGGACCATCGGGTCGGGCAGGTGGTGGAGCAGAGAGTTGGAAATGACCAGGTCGAAATCCCGCAGATCCCCCGGCATCTCCGGCAGGTGTGCATGAACCAGCCTGATACGGTCTTCCAGGCCCTCTTCACGCACCCGGGTGCCGGCCCGATCAAGCATGTTCGGCCCGGCATCCAGGCCGGTGATTTGCCAGCCGGGCAGTAACCGGGCCAGCCTGATGCTGATGTTTCCCGGGCCACATCCCAGGTCAACCACGTGGCCGGTTTTTTCCAGCCTCGAGCCGAATCGCTCCAGCAGTATGTCGGTAAAGAACCGGTTGGGCTCGGCAAAATCCGCCCCATCGTAGGCGTCGACCTGGGGCGGAGAATCCATGAGCTCCGGTTCAGGAATCCTGTTCATCTTCGTCCTCGTTGGTCTCCGGGTCCTCTTCGGCGACACTGCTTGCCGTCGTTTCCGGTTCCTCCTGGTCGGGCAGGTAGAGATCCCCCTTCAGACCGCAGGCAGCCGTCGAGGCCAGGAAGAGGGCGGCCAGGAAGATGCGAATATCCTCCGGTCGTGGCCTGCGGGGCCATTTGGCAAGTACACTTGTAGACATGAATGACATCCATCCAGAAAAACTTGCAGCCGTTGTAAGGGATACGGGCCCCGATCCGGCCCGTTGCGTCATCTGGCTTCACGGGCTGGGGGCAGACGGCCACGATTTTGAGCCGATTGTACCCCAGCTCAAGGCAGCCGCCGGACACAGTATCCGCTTCGTTTTTCCCCATGCTCCGGTCCGCCCGGTTACCATCAACGGCGGCATGGCCATGCGAGCCTGGTACGACATCCTGGGCATGAGCATTGACCGTGACCAGGATGCCGAGGGCATCGCAGCCTCGGTGGCTGCGGTGGACCGGCTGATCGATGAGCAGCTTGAATCCGGGTACAGTCCCCGGGACATTGTACTGGCCGGGTTTTCCCAGGGTGGGGCGGTGGCCCTGCGCTGTGGCCTGGCCCGACACCGGCCCCTTGCCGGCATCGTGGCCCTGTCGTGTTATCTGCTTGACCAGGCCAGGCTGGAGCAATGGATGGCCCCGGCCAACCGGGACCTGGCCATTTTCATGGGCCATGGCAGCCAGGACCCGATGGTGCCCGTGGCCCTTGGGCAGGCAGCCGCCCGGCGCCTGGAAAAGGCCGGCTGCCAGGTGGAGTTCCGGACCTGGCCCATCGGCCACGGGGTCTGTCCCGAAGAACTTGAGGCGATCGATGGCTGGCTGGATCGGCGGCTCGGCTGAATGGTCCGGGGGCTGAAGGAGCGAAATGGAGGACCTGAAAGTCCACATCGTGGATGACGAGCCCCTTGCCCGGCAGCGGCTGGAAAAGCTGGTGTCGCGCCAGCCCGGCTTTCGGGTCAGCGGCACGTCCGCCTCGGCCAGCCAGGCACTGGCTGCCTGTGCCAGCGAATCACCGGATGTGCTCTTGCTCGATGTCCACATGCCTGGCGGCGATGGTGTGTCGCTGGCTCGGGATCTTGCAAGAGCGGGGCGCTCGCCGGCCGTGATTTTCACCACCGCCCATGAAGACCACGCGGTGGATGCCTTTGCCGTCAGGGCGCTGGATTACCTGATCAAGCCGATCCGCCCGGAGCGCCTGGCCGAGTCCCTGGAGCGGGCCAGAAACCAGACCCAGGCGGGAGAATCTTCCCGGGATCACCTGACCGCAAGGGTCGGCGACCGGCTGGTGGTGATCCCGTTGGATGACATTCGCCTGCTCCTGGCCGAAGACAAGTACACCAGCGTGCATTACCCGGGTGGCGTTGTGGTTGTGGAGGAGTCCCTGGTATATCTGGAAGAAGCCCACCCGGACCGATTTATCAGGATTCATCGCAATGCGCTGGTACCCCGGGCCCACGTTCGCGAGCTGTTTCGCGACGGGGAGGGCAGAGCCTGCGTGAGAATTGACGCCTGCTCGATCGAGCCGGAAGTAAGCCGGCGGAATCTTGCCGCCCTCAAGCGGGCACTGACCGGGAGATGAATGGATGGAATCAGGGCCAGAAATGAAAGCCGAAGACCAGGAAACCAGGCCGGGTGAAACGCGAAAAAGCCTGAGAATTGCCACGCGCAAGAGCCGTCTGGCCATGTGGCAGGCAGAGCATGTTGCCAGGGGCCTGCAACAGGCTCATCCGGACCTTCGGGTCCGGCTTGTGCCCTTGAGTACCCGGGGTGATGAAATCCTTGATCGGTCCCTGGCCGAGATCGGAGGCAAGGGGCTGTTTCTCAAGGAACTCGAACGGGCCATCCTGGATGGTGAGGCGGACATGGCGGTTCACTCCCTCAAGGATGTCCCGGCCGGGATGACCCCGGGACTGGAGCTGCCGGTATACCTGGCCCGGGCCAATCCGGCGGATGCCTGGTTGAGCAAGGTTTCCGGTGGTATTGATGCCCTTCCTGAAGGGGCCCGGGTGGGTACATCTTCATTGCGGCGGCAAAGCCAGGTGTTAAGGCTTCGGCCGGATCTGGAGGTTGTTGCGCTGCGGGGCAATGTGCAAACGCGCATTGCCAAGTGGAAGAACGGCCATGCCGATGCAATCATCCTGGCCGCTGCCGGCCTGGAGCGGCTGGAGTTGAACGAATACCTGGAAAACCTCCTTGAGATGCCCGAATGGCTGCCCGCCCCCGGCCAGGGCATTATTGCAATCCAGACCCGCGCCGGCGACGAAGCGGTAAGGGAGAGGATCGAGTGCCTGCATTGTGGGCAAACGGCCGTAATCGCGGCCGCCGAGCGGGCGGTGGTCGCCGAGCTTGGCGGGGACTGCCGGATGCCGCTGGCCGCCCTGGCTCACAGGAACGCGGATGGCAAAATTCATTTACAGACGCGTCTGGCCAGCCCGGATGGTCGCCGGATTTGTGAAGAAAGCGTGAGCGGTCCGGCGGAACGGGCAGCACAACTGGGTCGTCAGGCTGCCCGCAAGATGCTGGAATCCGGGGGTCGTGAGATCCTGGGCGCACTGGATTAGCCGGCGCGGGAGTTCACAGAAATGGGGCTGGACATTCCAATTAGTTTGTGTGAGTATAAATACCAAGGTGATCAAACGGGGTGGTTCCAGAGAAGTGATCCTGACCAGTTAAATTTCCGGGTGTCGTCCACGGCTTGTGCTGCTGATGTGCGTCCCCCTACTGCCAACGCCAACACGCAAGCCCCCTGCACGTTGGTAGAGCAAGCCAGACGCCCGGAATCTATTCGAGGGCCGGTTCCCGAAAGGGACCCGGCCCTTTTCAATTCCGGCTTGTGAAAAACACCACCTGCATCCTCATCGGCCGGCCGGAGCCTGCGGCCAGCCGGCTGGCCGCCCGGGTCCGGGCGGCCGGCCTGGACCCCCTGCTGGCCCCGGCATTCAGGCTTGCCGGACCCGCTTCGCCTCGGGAAACGGCAACAAGATTGCGCAGTCTGCTCCCGGTAAACTGGATCGTCCTGCCCAGCCCTGCGGCTGTTACCCATACCCTCCAACTTGTTGATATCGGTGCTCTCCGGTCCTGTCGGGTGCTCGTTCCCGGACCGGGAACGGCCCGGGTTGCCCGGGATTCCGGGCTCGATCGGATTCATGCCCCCGCCCGCGATTTCACCACCGAAGCCATGCTGGAGCTCGAGGCTTTGCAGCATGTATCGGGGCAGAAAGTATTGATCTGTGCCGCTTCCGGGGGACGGCAGACCCTTGGCCGGCGGCTGGCCAGACGGGGTGCCCAGGTAGAGCGGCTGGAAGTCTATCGCCGGATACCCCTGGACCTGCCCGAGCCGATACGGACCAGGCTCCCGGGCTGCCACCGGCTGGTGATCGTGGCCTCAAGCGGGGCCATTCTTGCCCGACTGGTTGGTAATCTCGAGCAGGTTGAAGGAACTCCGGCTGCCCGGGCGCTCTGGCTGGTACCTTCCCCTCGGGTCCAGGTCCAGGCGAAAGAGCTTGGGCTGAAACGGATCCAGGTGGTCCCGGGTATGGACGATGAGGCGGTTGTAGAGGCCGCAGCACAGGTCCGTTGATTCCGGGCTTCAAGAGCCTGTCCGGGCCGTCAAATTTAGGTAGCATGGACACTTGATCGAGAATTCCTGAAAGGCCGGACTGCACTCATGAGCGAAAAAAAGGATCCGAACAGGGACCAGGAGCCGGAATCGGGCTCTGAACAAGGCCGGGAAGGGCGGGCGAGTGACGATCCAGCCAACGGTGACAGCCCTGAAAGCGCCAATGCTTCCGAAGATCCGCGAGTAGTGGAGCCTGAATCCACCACTGACCATCCGTCCGACGAAAAAACCGAAGGTCCGACGGAACCCGACCGGAACGACCCGGTGCCGGCGGCCAGCCAGCAGCGAGGAAATGCTTCGGGTCAGGATGAACACGGGGACGACGGCGGATCCGGTCGGGGGAGCGGAATTGTTGTTGGTCTGGCCCTTGTATTGGCCCTGGCCGGCCTGGGCCTGTCCCTGGTCTTGTATCTGGACCGGGATCATGTCGATGATCCCGATCAGTTTGCAGCCCTGGAAGCCGAACTTGCTGGACTGGATGAACGCCTGGCGGGCCTGGAAGAGGCCATGCAGGACGGGCAGGCCGAGACCGGGGAGATTGCCGGGCGCGTCGACCGTCTGGCCGGGGATCTGGAAGATCTGCCCCTGGGATCCCTGGAATCTGCAGTCGGTCAGCTTTCCGACGACCTGGAGGCGATTGAAACCCGGGTCGCCCGCCGGCTGGAAGAATTCGAAGAGCGCATCGAGCAGGTGGCTGACGAAGAGGTTCGCCTGCCCCAGCGAGACCTGGAGCGCCGGGTTCGTCTCCAGGAAGCCCTGGCGCTATTGAGGATGGGCCAGGACCGGCTGGAACTGGCCGGGGATGTGGCGGCTGCCCGAAGTGCCTTTGCCCGGGCCGGCAGCCGGCTCGAGGCGCTGGATGACCCGGGGCTGGGCTCGGTTCGCCGGGCCATAGCTTCGGAAAGGGAATCCCTGGATTCCGGGCAGGGGACGGAATGGAACGAAATTACCGGTCAAATCCGGGCACGGGCCGATTCGGTTGACGACTGGCCGGTCCGGGAAACCGAGCTGACCGAGGTGGAGATCGACGAGGAAAATGACGAAGGCTGGATGGCTCGGGCCCGGTCAACCTTTTCCCGCCTGGTCGAGGTCCGGCGCAGGGAAGGGGAGTGGTTGACACCGGCGGAGACCGACAGCCTTCGGGCAAACCTGAAGACGCGTCTGGCGGCATTGGAGCTGGACGTGGCCCGGAGGGACCTGTCGGCCCTGGAATCGGGTCTCGAACGGGTCGAGCAGACCCTCGAGGAATGGTTCGATCCCCAGGCCCGGGAAATTGTTTCCGCCCTGGAAAGCATCGACCGGATCCGGTCCGGTGCCCGGGAGGATACGGTGCCGGAGACCGGTGAGGCCGCATCCATGCTCCAGTCGCTCATCGAGCGGGATTCATGAAAAGAATCCTGATCATCCTGGTCATAATCGCGGCATTGCTGGTCACCGCCTGGCTGGCGCCCCGAATATTGGCCGACCCGGGTTATGTCATGATCGATGTAGCCGGGTGGCGCCTGGAATCCAGCTTGCTGGTGCTTGCCGGTGCCGTGATCGGTATCTGGCTGGCCCTGTCGTTGACGCTGGCAATTCTTCGCCTTCCCGGCCGCACGGTACGAAAGACCCGGGAGGTCTGGCGGGAGCGAAATCTTGAGCACGGTCTCCTCGCGCTTTCCGAGGGGGACTGGCAGCGGGCGGAGAAGCTGCTCCAGAAAGCATTGAAGTCGGAAGGTTCCACCGTGGGCTACCTGGCCGCTGCTCGGGCCGCACAGGGCCAGGCCGAGCCGGGGCGCAGGGATCACTATCTCAGGCTGGCCGATTCCGGCTACGGACACCGCAGTTTCGTCACCGGGCTGGCCCGGGCCGGCCTGCTGACCGCCGAGGGCGATACCCGGGCTGCCGTGCCGGTGCTGGAAAACCTGCACCTGAAGAAGCCGCGTCATCCCGGCGTCTTGCGAATGCTGCTGCAGGCCTATCAGGAGGCCGGGCGCTGGCAGGACGTTCGCTTGCTGGCTCCGGCCCTGCGCCGTTCCGGGGTAATGGACAAGAAGCGGGCCGAGGAACTGGTCGAACTGGCTGCCACCCGGGAACTGGAAGATGCCCTGGATGCGCAACGTCTGGAACAGATCTGGAGCCAGTTGCCCCGCCGGGTGCACCAGAGTCCCCGGGTAGTCAATGCCTTCGCTACCCGGGCAGCAGCCCTGGGCCGGTCGGAGCTGGCCGAGCCGGAAATTCGGCGATGCCTTGACAGGGAGTGGTCTCCGGAACTGCTTGATACCTATTCCGGGTCAGCCGGGGAGGATGTCCCGGCACGACTGGCACAGTGCCTGAAGTGGAAGAAAAAACATTCCGACGACCCCAGCCTCAAGCTCGCTATGGGGCGACTTTACCTGAGGGAAAACCGGTTCGAGGAAGCTGCTGCATGCCTGGAAGATGTGGTCAAGTCTCGCCCCACGGCCGAAGCCTGGGAATCCCTGGGCCGGGTGATGGACCGGGACGGGCGCATGGATGCGGCCAGCCAGTGCTACCGAAACGCCTTGAGAATGCGCCACGGTCGCCCGGTCGATCCTCTCCCGCCACCGGAGTCAGAAACGTCCTTACCCGGGGCTTAGGGAACCTCTGATATCAGAGGTTCTTTAGCAGGTGTGTACTGAAAAGACCCTCCGGATCCGTCCAGGTCTTCAGGCAGACCAGGCCAGCGCTTTCGGCCAGCTTCCGGAAATCTTCGATACTGTACTTGTGGCTGCTTTCGGTATGGATTGACTGGCCCTTTTCGAATTCGAATTCCCGGTCGCCCAGTCGGACGGTCATCGGGCGCTGGGCCACCAGGTGCATCTCGATCCTGCGTTCCACATCGTTCCAGCGGGCTTCGTGGTGGAAGCCGGACTTGTCGAAGTCTGCACCCAGTTCCCGATTCATGCGATCAAGCAGGTTCATATTGAACGCCGCCGTGATCCCTTCCCGGTCATCATAGGCTGCGACAAGCCTTTCCGGTGCCTTGACCAGATCCACCCCGATCAGGATGAGGCCATCGTCTCCGGCAATTCTGCCCATGCGGGTGAGAAAGTCCCGGGCTTCGTCGTGGGTGAAGTTGGAAATCGTCGAACCCGGGAAATAGACCAGG
>SLIZ01000035.1 GCA_007135395.1 Wenzhouxiangellaceae bacterium
AAAAAAGTGCGGTAACAAAAATGATAAAACGGTTCATTGCAGATCCCCATTTCTTGGTGAATGAATCCGGAGCCGAACTTCAGGAACGCTCCAGGTCTTGACAGGGATCAGATTAGGATTCGGCCGGATTTGCCGGTATCAGCAGGACTCGCATTTTGTTGTAGGACATCTGGCGCGCTGCTGTAGGACGGGTAGCGAGGGGCTGTAGGTGCTTGTCTTACACGGCTGGAAACAAGTGCCCGAAAGTCGCCGGTCTGCAGCAGTCAGGCAGTTGGAAGTCGGCGAAGGGGCACCGCTTCAATCCGGCCCGGAGAAGTCCTGCACGGCCTGATCCTGGTGGCGATAGGCTGCACACTGATAGTATTGAAATGTGATATATATCACGTTATAGTGTCGGTCCGAACGGCATGGGACGAACCTTGATCACATAACAGGCCTTTTCAGAAGCAATGCACCAGCACCCATGCTGAGTGTGCGCGTCAATCAACGGGGGCACCTGCCGGAGGCAGGGATGTTGAGTATCGAGGGTAGAGGGTATGAAGGTTCCGATTTTGATCAGGGAACCGGCTGGGCGATCGAATAACCGTCGCAGACGGCTTTTGCTTGGCCTGTTCTCCATTGTCCTGGCCGGTTTGCTCGGGCTTGCCGTTTTCCAGGCCACCGAACCGTCCGGCAGTGGCCAGGAGCATTCGGCTGCCACTTCCGGACCGGAAGACTTGCCCGAATCCGCGGCGATTGCCGATTCTGCCAGGGAACAGCGACCTGCATCGCTTCCAGGCGACAACGAAAACCCCCGGCTCAACCGGCGCCGCGACGCTTCCACCCTTGTCGACGCCGAGGCGGTATGGCCCTGGTCTTCCAGTTTTGCCGATCCCCAATCAGCCGGTATCCGGATACGGACTTCGAATAGCCGGGGGGAGCCCGATGAACCGGACCCGCCCGCACGGTCCATTTCCGGGGCCGTTCTGGACGACAGCGGCAGCCTGTTGTCCGGCATTCGGGTTTCGGCCAGGCCGGTGGGGATGCCGGGAGCCGGAAACCGCACGGGAAATGAACTGATCCAGGTGACCGATGCACTGGGCAGCTTCAGCTTCGACCGCCTGGAAGACAATGGTGAATACCAGTTGGCGGTGGCCGAAAGCACCGATCACCATGGCGGCTACCTGCGGGTCCGAACCGGTGTTGACAACGCCGAGCTTCGACTCCAGCGCAAGCGGCAGATTCATGTTTACGGGTTGATCAGCGACAAGTCCGGCCATTCCCTGTCCGGTGCCCGGGTACGTACGCTGGGCTCGGGGACCACCGTGATTGCCGATACCGCCGGAGCCTACGAGATCATTGCCGATTCCCTTCCCGGCGGGCAGGCCCCCGTCCTGGAATTTGCCCACCAGGACCATCGCGAGCTGCGCCAGCGGGTGGAGACAGCTATGGATCTGGAAGTCAGTGAATACCGGCTGGATGTGGAGCTTGAACCCGTCGGCCAGAAGGTCGACGTTGTCGGGCAGGTCATCGGGCCGGGGGGGAAAATGATCAGTGGAATCCGCATCTGGATCACTTCACCAAAACCCGGCAATTACCGGCGGACCATTAGTGACCAATGGGGGGACTTTCGGTTCGATGGGATTGAAGTCGGCGATTCATACCGCCTGGGGGTGGATGCCAATGCCAACTTCAAGGCCTATGTATCGGAACCATTCCAGGTCGGGCCGTACGACACTGTTCATGATGTACGCCTGGAGGGTTCGGAATATGCCGACTTGAGCGGCCGGGTCCTGGACCCGGAAGGTGAGCCGCTGGGCCACTTCACGCTGTGGCTGAAAACCATCGACTCCGGTCAAAACGCAAGGGTGCCGATCACGACAGACGGTTCGGGATACTTTCAGGCCGAGGGAATACCTGCAGGCCCCGTACAGCTTGAAACGGCCTCCCAGCCACGCCTCCAGGCTGGTGGCGTAGTACTGGAGCCTGGAGAATCCAGGTATGTTGAATTCCCGTTGGATTGGGGCGGGGAATGGATGTTCGGGAGAGTGATCGACACCCGGGGTGATCCGGTTCCGCAGGCAAGAATTACCCTGCAATGGTCGATGCACTATTCAGAAGTGACCAGCACTTCCCATCGCCAGGCTTTTTCGGACATCGGTGGTCACTTCACAATGACCAATCTGGGCGGTTTTGACTATCAGGTTACCGTGCAGGCTCCGGGATTTCGAACCAAGCGATTTACCCAGTCACCGGGCTCGAACGAGTTTGAAGTCGTCGTGCAACCGGCCGCTTCCATCGCCGCAGGACACTACCCATGAAAGCCAGTGCCGGACACCTGCTGGGAAGCATGCTCCTGGCAGGGTTGCTGCTGGCAGCGGCAGCCAATGCAGAAACCGGGCAGCAGATTGCATTTACGGAATTCCAGGTTACCTCCACCGCCGATGCGGGGCCGGGAACCCTGCGTTCGGCCCTGGAAGAAGCCCGGGATTCCGGCACCGCCTACCGAATCCACTTTGGGGATTCCCGCGGACTTTTCAGCACTCCCCAAACGATCGAACTGAGTAGTCCACTACCAGAGATCAACGGCCAGGTCGTCATTGACGGTCGAATCGACCAGTTGCTATGGAAAGCGTATGGTGTGACGATCAGCGGCCAGGACCGACAGCGGATATTCCGGGTCGAGCCTGGGGCAAGCCTGCACTTGAACGGCATCACGCTGACCGGGGGCCACGATTCGGACGGAGGCGCAATATTCAACCAGGGGGATTTGATCGTCGAAGGTGTGAGCCTTCTGGGCAATCATGCCCGGAATCGCGGCGGGGCGATTGTCAACCAGGGGGGAAACACCTATCTGGTCAACTCCACCATTGCCAACAGCAGTGCACGCCAGGGCGGAGCTGTTGCCAGCCTGGAAGGCAAACTGACGGTCACAAATTCAACCCTGTATGCCAACCGGGCCAATTCCGGTGGAGGAATCTACAGCGAGGACAGGCTTTCGCTCGCCAACTCCATCGTCTGGGGTGAATCCGATTCGCAGTGTATCAACAAGGGAACACTGATTCATTCCACCCATAATCTGTTCATCGCCGACGGCGAAGGTTGTGGCAATCCCATCATCCAGGAAGACCCCAGGCTCGGTCGACTTGATTACTACAATGGGCCCACACCGGTTTTTGCGGTCAACGGGGACAGCCCGGTAATCAATCTGGGCAGCAACGAAGCAGCCGTGGACCCGCAAGGCCGCCGGCTGGTCTGGGACCAGCGGGGCAACGGGGACCCGCGTTTTGCAAGCGGCTATACCGATATCGGTGCATTCGAACGCCAGGGCAGGCTGCCCAAAGTTTACCTGGTCGATACCCTGGAAGATAACGGTCTTCGGGCCTGCACACCGGTCCGAACCGCAAACTGCCCGCTGAAAGCGGCAATGGAACTTGCGGTGTCCGGCAGAAAACGCGTACCGATCAGCTTTTCTCCGGAAGTCTTTTCAAGTCCACAAGTTCTGCATCTTCTCGAGCTTCCCGCAGGTACCGAAGGACAGCACCTGGTCTTTGACGGCACGGGTGCAGCACCGATCACGATTGTCATTCCCGGGCCAAGTCAGCCCTGGGAAGGCATAAACGGGATCAAATTGAAATTTGGGGCCACGAACACGGCAAGTCGGTAAGAGCCCATGCATAGTGAACGCATACATCCAGGTCCGTCAGGTTTCGGCCCTTCGGCTGCACGCCTGTTGGAACTCAAGCACGCAACGCCAAGCCTGATTGGGGAAAGCATGCCCGTCCGGGTGCTGCGCAATACCATTTCCAAGGTGGCTCGAACCCGAATGCCGGTACTGATTACCGGCGAAACCGGTTCGGGAAAGGAACTGGTTGCCTGCCAGCTTCACCAGCAGTCGGGCTGCCACAACCGGCCAATGGTGGCCGTCAACTGTCCCGCCTTGCCACCGGATCTGTTCCATGCCGAAGTCTTCGGGTACGAAAAAGGTGCTTTTACCGGTGCCGACAAGCGCAGCCCGGGGCGGGTTGAAATGGCAGAAGGGGGAAGCCTTTTTCTCGACGAGATCGGTGATCTTGCCCCGTCCACCCAGGTCGTGCTGCTGCGATTTCTCCAGGACGGCATCTATGAGCGGCTGGGCAGCGTAAAGCCCATCCGGTCGAATGTCCGGATCATTGCCGCCACTCACGTGGATCTGGAAAAAGCCTGCCGGGAAACCGGCCAGTTTCGGGAAGACCTCTATTACCGCCTCAACGGTCTGCATGTGCACGTCCCTCCGTTGCGAGACCGGGGGGATGACTATCGACTTCTGGCCGAATATTTCCTGGAGGAATACTCCCGGAGTCTGGGCCTGTCCTCACACCGCTTTTCACCCGATGCCCTGGAAGCAATGAGCCGATATCGCTGGCCGGGGAATGTACGTGAACTCAAGCATCTTGTTTTGCAGTCAGTGGTGATGTGTGAGCGCAGGACCATCGGGTTGCACGATCTCGGCCTGGATCCGAACGCCCTGGAAAGCCGGGGGCCGGCCGGCCGGCCGGGCATGAGCCTGAAAACCGCCCGCATGGAAGCCGAACGGAACGCCATCACGAATACGCTGCGGGAAACCGGCGGTGATGTGTGCAAGGCAGCGGCAATCCTCGAGATTTCCCGGGCCCAGTTGTACCGATTGATCAAGACCCACCACCTGAAACCCGGCGGCCCCTCGATTGCCCGTTGAGAGATATTCCCTCCACTAGTCAGCCAGCTCCAGGCCCGGGAACTGTCGGCGAAACACCCCGAATCCGTGCCGAACCCTGACACCCGGTGGTCCATCCTTCTGAGGTTGTTCCGGTCCCGATTTGCGGCGTCCAAATTGGGCAATCGGATGGCAAGAGTAATAAAAAGACCGGGGCGTCTGGTGACGCCCCGGCATGGTTTTCCAGGTATAGCGGGGCACGAACTCGTGCCCCGCTGTTTCAGGGCTTACGGCACAGGTACCACGTAGATGCCATTGTTGATCGCATCCCGGCAGGCTTTCGGGCTTCCGGCCGGTCCGGGGAACGGATGGATACCGTCGAAGATGCTGGTGAATTCCGTCAGATCCCGATCCTGACAGTTCTCGGAACCATCCCAGAAACACTCACCTGCGTCTGCATCCCAGGCCCCACCATTGTTGAAGCAATCAACCTGGGCAATATATCCTTCGAGTTTAACCGGGTTCAGATTGGCGTCTTCGCAAGCGGTGTTGGCCGCTGAAAAGAGCCCATCTACACTGGTGCCACTACAATCGGCATCACCACCGCTTGCGATACAGTTGAGAGCCATGGCGGTAAGCTGACGAGCGAGCTGTCGTTGCTGCAAGCCGCGGACGGACACGCACATGGCCTCGATGGCCGATTCCTGGTTACCTACATCTGTATTGTCGATATCCCGCCCACAGATCGAAAGCGGGCCACCAGCATCGATGACCAGTTGAGTCAGATTTGATGCGCGTGGATTCTCCGTACCACCGTGGGTACCCCAGAAGCCCGGTGTCCGGCATACTTCCTCTCCGGGGACTTCGACCTCGCAATCAGCCGTGGCTACATCTTCAAGCTGGTTGTCGAACCCATCAACGTCACAGGAAACCTCCGCGGTGTTGGAGATCAGCGGGTAATCATCCAGCACAACCAGTCTGCTGGCGTCATAGTCCACGCTCTCGCCAGGTTCCAGGCCGATATCATTTTCAAGAATATCGGCCGTTTCGTCGGTCAGATGGCAGGTCAGGCTACCCGTGCCGGTATTCTCGATAGTGATGATCCAGGAGATGTCCTGTCCAACCTGGACCGGATCGGGCTGACATTGCTTGGACAACTCGACAGCCGGCGCAATCAGGTCCACCGAATGGTCATCGGAGTCGCTGACCTGGTTGTCGAAGCCGGCGACATCACAGGTGATGGTGGCCGTATTCTCCAGCGGGTTCGGGTCCTTTTCTCCTGGTGTATAGGAAAACTCCCTGGATACACCGGCCTCGAACTCACCCAGATCACCCAGTACCGAATCGGTACCCGTACAGACCCCGAGTTCACCGGAACCGACATTTTCAAAGCCGATCGTATAGATGATCTCGTCACCCAGCTTGGCAACATTAACACCAGACTTGGTGACCGCGATAGCTGGATCAATCAGGTCCACCGAGTGGTCATCGGAGTCGCTGACCTGGTTGTCGAAGCCGGCGACATCACAGGTGATGGTGGCCGTATTCTCCAACGGGTTCGGGTCCTTTTCTCCTGGTGTATAGGAGAATTCCCTGGATACACCAGCCTCGAACTCACCCAGATCACCCAGCACCGTATCTGTACCGGTACAGACACCGAGAGCACCGGAGCCGACATTTTCAAAGCCGATCGTATAGATGATCTCATCACCCAGCTTGGCTACATCTTCACCGGACTTGGTCACTTCTATGGCCGGATCTATCAGATCGACCGAGTGGTCATCGGAGTCGCTGACCTGGTTGTCGAAACCGTCAACCTCACAGGTAATCGTGGCTGTGTTCTCCAGCGGGCTTGGATCGGATTCGCTGGTGGTATATGAGAAGTTTTGCGTAACTCCGGATTCAAACGAACCCAGATCACCCAATACCGTGTCGAACCCGGTACAGTTGCTCAGTGCAGCTGATCCGATATTGGAAAAGCCGATCGTAAAGCTGATCTCATCACCAACCTTGGCAATCGAGTCTCCTGTCTTGGTGACTTCGATGGCAGGACTGACTACCTGGCTGGAATGACTGTCGGAATCCTCGACCTGGTTATCGAAACCAAGCACATCACAGACAATAGTCGCCGTGTTGTCCACCGAGCCATCCGCTGGCGGGGTATAGGAGAAGTCACGGTAAACTCCGGCTTCGAATTCGCCCAGGTCACCCAGAATCGTATCAGTACCAGTACACGTACCAAGTTCACCACTGCCAATGTCTTCAAAGCCAATGGTGTAGTTGATCTCGTCACCGAACTTGATCAGTTCATCACCGGTCTTGCTGACCGAAATGGCCGGGTCGATGAGATCGACGCTGTGATCATCGAAATCACTGACCT
>SLIZ01000002.1 GCA_007135395.1 Wenzhouxiangellaceae bacterium
ACTGTCGCTTCGCCGCTTGGTCGTTTAGTCTTTTTGTCTGGAAACCGGAAAACCGGAACCCGGAAACCGTTCACCCATTAGCCTTTTTCCTGAACCCTGAACCCTGAACCCTTTTTCCGTGACCCACCCCCTCCCCCTGACTCTCTACATCCACCTCCCCTGGTGCGTAAAGAAATGTCCGTACTGCGATTTCAATTCCCATCGGGTGCCCGGGGAGGTGCCCGAGGCGGCGTACGTGGAGGCGCTGATGGCGGACCTGGAGGGGGATTTGCCGCTGGTGTGGGGCCGGACGGTGCAGGCGGTATTCATCGGGGGCGGGACACCCAGCCTGTTTTCCGCCGACCATATCGATGCCATGCTCAGCGGGATTCGCCAGCGCCTGACGATCGCCCCGGGCGCCGAGATCACCATGGAGGCCAACCCGGGCGCGGTCGAGCACGACCGGTTCGAGGCCTACCGGGCCGCCGGGGTCAACCGGATCAGCCTGGGGGTGCAGAGCTTTGATGATTCCATGCTCGAACGCCTGGGCCGCATTCACGACGGCCGGGAGTCGGCCCGGGCCATTGAGCTGGTTCGGTCGGCCGGGTTCGACAACTTCAATCTGGACCTGATGTTTGCCCTTCCCGGTCAGAGCGTGGACCAGGCCCTGGCCGACATCGGAAAGGCCCTGGAATTCGCCCCGCCCCATATCTCCCACTACCAATTGACCCTGGAGCCGGGCACCGTTTTTGCCCGCCACCGACCAACCCTGCCCGACGATGAATCCGCCTGGGAGATGCAGATTGCCTGCGGGGAAAGCCTGGCCGCTGCCGGGTTCGGAAACTACGAGATTTCGGCCTGGGCACAACCCGGGCGGGCCTGCCGGCACAATCTGAATTACTGGCGTTTCGGAGATTACCTGGGAATCGGTGCCGGCGCACACGGCAAGCTCAGCCTGCCGGCGGAAAACCGGGTGGTACGCACCGTCAAACAGCGCCAGCCGCGGATCTACCTTAACGCGGGCGCTGGCAAGGCCGAATTCCGAAGCCTGTTCGAGGAGGTTGCCGCCAGAGACCTGGCCTTCGAATTCTTCCTCAACCGGTTTCGCCTTGATGCCCCCATTGACCTCTCCGAGCTCCAACGGTGTACCGGCGTGGACCCGGAAAGCGTGGCATCGGCCCTGGAGCGGGCCGAAAGCCTGGAACTGATCCGGGTAGACAACGGAACCATCCACCGCACCATCCATGGCGCCCGGTTTCTCAACGATCTCCAGGGTTTGTTTCTTCCCTGACTCAACCCGGCCGGTCGCCTTCTTCGCTGTCCAGAAGTCCGGCGACGGTTCGCCGGTATCGCCGGAGGTTTCTGCGCCCCAGTGGCGTCAGTCGGTAGGTGGTTCGCCGGGATTCCTTGCTGGCCCGGATACAGCCGGCGTCCGCGAGTTTTCGCAAGTGAGTGATCAGATTCCCGTCGGTCGCCGCAAGCGCCTCCTTGATCTCGGCAAAAGCACTCTCACCCCGGGCTTCAAGCATCAGCAGCAGACACAGCCGAAGCCGTGAATGAACCAGGTCGTCGAGTTGCCGGTAATCGAACCGTTTGTTGGTCATGATCTCAAACTCCGACCCCCGACTTGGTCTGTTCCGGCAAGTCTACTCTTTTCCCGCACCCCCCGGGGGTATTGGTGATCGGGCAAACAAATCCGGGTCCTGACGTTCACTTCCTGCAAGCTGCCCCGGCACCGTATAATAGCCCCTCATTTCCCTGCGAAATCTCTCACCATGGGTTTTCCCCAACCTTTCTACCGCTGGCGCCCTCACCCTTGGCACGGACTGGACACAGGCCGGGATCCGCCGGCCAATGTCCATGCCTATATCGAGATCACCCCGTTTGATACGGTCAAGTACGAAATCGACAAGCTAACCGGCTACATGCGGGTAGACCGACCCCAGCGAACTTCCTCCCAGCCGCCAACCCTTTACGGCTTCATCCCGCGAACCTTTTGCGGCGAGCGGGTCGGCAAGCTCATGCCCGGCGCCAGGCGAGGTGACGGGGACCCGCTGGATATCTGCGTACTCAGTGAACGGCGCATCAGCCGCAGCGAGGTATTGCTCAACACACGGGTCATCGGCGGGCTGCAGATGCTCGACCAGGGCGAGGCCGACGACAAGATTGTCGCGGTACTTGAAAACGACATGGTCTGGGGCGAGGCCGAGGATATCTCGGACCTTCCCTCGGTACTTGCAGAGCGGTTGCGGCATTATTTCCTCACCTACAAGCTCCTGCCCGGAGAGGACGGGGATGTGTCCATCGAGCAGATCTACGGCCGGGAACAGGCCCTGAAGGTGGTCGAAGCCTCCATTCGGGACTACGAGGACGAGTTCGGCGAATGACACGCCAGCCGAAAGCCCCTCAAACAATTGAGCAGACAAGCTTTTTAGCCTACAATAGAAGGCTTGCAACTGTATTTCCCGGAGGCCCGAGATGGCCCGCGTAACCGTAGAAGACTGTATCCAGAATGTTGAAAACCGGTTCGAACTGGTAATGACCGCCTCCAAGCGGGCCCGCCAGATCGCCAACGGCGCCGAACCGCTGCTCGAGGAGGAATCCGACAAGCCCACCGTTATCGCCCTGCGCGAGATTGCAGAAGACAAGGTCGACGACGAGATGCTCAACAAGCTCCAGGCCGAACTGGACGCCCAGATGGCCGCCGCCCAGGCCGAAGTTCGCCAGGAACCCGAAGACGACGACTGACAGTCCTGCTGGCCGCTCCCGACCATGCTCCCCGGCCCCGTTCGTGAACTTCGTGATCTGCTGAATACCTACCTTGAGCCGGACAAGGTGGCCCTGGTACTCCGGGCCTACGAAACCGGCGCCGAGGCCCACGAGGGCCAGACCCGGCGGACCGGTGAAGACTACATCTACCATCCACTTGCAGTGGCTTCCATCCTGGCCGGCATGCGGATGGACTACCAGACCGTGGCAGCGGCCATCCTGCATGACACCATAGAAGATACACCCGTAACCCAGGAACAGATCGCCGGGGAATTCGGCAAGGACGTGGCCAATCTGGTCGATGGTGTCACCAAACTAGACAAGATGAAGTTTCGCACCCGCCAGGAAGCGGATGCCGAAAGCTTCAGGAAGCTGCTCCTGGCCATGAGCCAGGACCTGCGGGTGATATTCATCAAGCTGGCCGACCGGCTGCACAACATGCGCACCATCGGCGCCATGTCGCCTGAAGCCCGGCGCCGCATCTCCAACGAAACCCTGCAGATTTATGCCCCCATTGCCGAGCGACTGGGCATGAATGCCCTGAAGTCGGAGCTCGAAGACCTGGGCTTTGCCCATCTTTACCCCAACCGACACAGGGTCATTGCCCGACGGCAGAAATCCGTGGCCGGCGACCGTCGGGTGATCCTGGAATCGATTACCCGTACGCTGAAAAAGCGCATGAGCGAGGCCGGCATTCCCTGTCGGGTCGAAGGCCGGGAGAAAACCCCCTACAGCATTTACTGCAAGATGCGGGAAAAGACCCTGACCTACTCGGAGGTCATGGATGTCTACGCCTTTCGCATCGTCACCCAGTCCGAACCTCATTGCTACCAGGCCCTGGGCGTGGTCCACAGCCTTTATCGGCCCAAACCCCACAGTTTCAAGGACTACATCGCCCTGCCCAAGGCCAATGGTTATCAGTCCCTGCACACGGTTTTGAATTCGCCCTACGATGTGCCCATCGAGATCCAGATCCGTACCGAGGAAATGGACCTGCTGGCCGAAAAGGGTGCAGCCGCTCACTGGTTGTACAAGTCCGGTCCACCGGATGGTCGCGCCGTGGTACGGGCCCGGGAATGGCTGCTCAACCTGGTCGATACCCAGAAGCATACCGGCGATGCCATGGAATTCATCGAGGGAGCCAAGTCCGAACTGTTCCCCGACGAGATCTACGTGTTTACGCCCCGGGGCAAGATTATCGACCTCAAGTCCAACGCCACAGCCCTGGACTTTGCCTATGCCATCCACACCGACGTGGGCAACCATGCCCGGGCCGCCCAGGTCGACCGGCGGCCAGTTCCGCTCAACTACGAGCTTTCCAACGGCGAAATGGTGGAAATCATTACCGACGAAAGTACCGAACCCCGGGCCGAATGGCTGGAATTCGTGGTTACCTCCAAGGCCCGGGCGGCCATTCGCAGCCACCTGAAGAACCTGCAGCAGGAAGACTCGGTGGCCCTGGGTCACCGGCTGCTCGACCAGGCCCTGGCCAAGCGGGACAGTTCCCTGGAATCCGTTTCGCAAAGGCGGTTGGACCGGTTCCTCAAGAAAAACGGCATGAACGAACTCGAGCAACTGCTGGAAAAGCTGGCCCGGGGAGAGCTGCTGGCCGGCATGGTTTCCGCCAGGCTGTTGCCCATCGGGCGGCGGCGGAGCGAAGATGAAACCCTGGCCGATACCCTGACCATCACCGGCACAGAGGGCAGCGCCATCTCCTATGCTGCCTGCTGTCACCCCATTCCAGGAGACCGGATCATGGGCTATGTCTCCCCCGGCAAGGGCGTTGTCATCCACCGGGCCAACTGCCCCAACGTGCCCGAGCTTCGCCGAAACCACGCCGACCGGTGCCTGGAGGTCAACTGGGATGCCATGATCAAGGGCAGGTTCTCGGTTCTGCTCCGGCTTGTGGCAGTCAACCGGCCGGGTGTTCTTGCCTCAATTTCCTCGAGTATCGGCCAGGCCGATGCCAACATCGAGACGGTGGACCAGAAGGACAGTAACCTGGAAACCGCCGTTCTCCACTTTATCCTTAATGTCAGCGGCCGGGCTCACCTGGCCCGGGCCATGCGCCGCCTGCGCCGCAACTCGGATGTTCTGCGGGTCACCCGGGAAAATTCGTAGAGGATGCAATTCGCTTCTGCGCTATCCTTGCAAGGAAACGAATTTCAGACGAAGGCCATGACACGAAAAGCCATCAATACCGACAATGCTCCTGCAGCCATCGGGCCTTATTCCCAGGCGGTCATTCACGGCGACACGGTCTACATTTCCGGGCAGATTCCCCTGGACCCGGCCAGCGGGACGGTTCTCGAGGGCGATATCCGAACGCTCGCCCGGCGGGTCCTGGACAACCTTGCGGCGGTGGCCGAGGCAGCCGGCACCGACCTGTCCCGGGCCCTGAAGATCACCGTGTTTCTGACCGACATGGATAATTTCGCCGCCGTCAACGAGGTTTTCGAAGAATACCTCCAGCCCCCCTACCCGGCCCGCGCTGCGGTGGAAGTCTCCGGCCTGCCCAAGGGAGTCGCGGTGGAAATGGATGCCGTGATCGCCCGGGCCGACTGAATCCCGTGGGGATTCGGGGCATCCGCCGGACTGGCAACCCCCCGGTCCCGTGAGCCGACCGGTTACCGAAATCCCAGGCGTCGGGCCCAACGTGGCCGCCCGGCTGAAAGCCCTGGGTATCGTCCGGGAAATCGACCTGCTGTTTCATCTCCCGCTGCGCTATGAGGACCGGACCCGGATCACCCCCCTGGGCCGGATCCGCCCCGAGCAATCCCACCAGGTGGAAGGCACCGTGGCCGACCAGCAGATCCGCCCGGGTCGCCGGCGTTCCATGCTGGTCCTCCTGGAGGAACCCCGGGGCCAGCTCACCCTGCGATTCTTTCGCTTCTACCCGAACCAGAAACGCATGCTGGCCCCGGGCAGGCGGGTGCGCTGTTACGGTGAGGTCCGGCACGGACCGGAAGGCCTGGAAATGGTCCACCCCCAGGTCACACCCTTGGAAGGCAACCGGCCACCGCCGTTGCCCGAAAACCTCACGGCGATCTATCCCTGTACCACCGGGCTGGCCCAGGCCAACCTGGCCCGGCTGATCGACCAGGCGCTGGACCGGCTGGCCAGAAAACCGGAACTCCTGGCCGACCCCCTGGGCCCGGACGAGACCGGCATGGGCCTGGCCCAGGCCATTCTCACCGCCCATCGTCCACCGCCGGACGCGGACCTGGATGCCCTGGCCGATGGCCGTCACCCGGCCATTCGACGCCTGGCCTTCGAGGAATTGCTGGGGCACAACCTGGCAATGGTCCGCCTGACAAGGGAGCGGGCAAGACACCAGGCCCGGGATCTGAAGGACCCGGAAGGGCTGGCGGCCCGGCTGCTGGCCAATTTACCTTTTACGCCAACCGGTGCCCAAAAGCGGGTCATCGGGGAACTCCAGGCCGAACTTTCCGGCACCCGGCCCATGCGTCGTCTCCTGCAGGGGGACGTGGGATCGGGTAAAACCGTGGTGGCGGCCTGGGCCCTTGCCCTGGCCGCAGGCAGCGGCCGCCAGGCAGCCATTGTTGCGCCCACGGAAATCCTGGCCGAACAGCACCACAAGACCCTGGCCGAATGGCTGGAACCACTGGGCATCGAGATCGTGTGGCTGGCCGGGAAGGTCAAGGGTCGGGCGCGAAAGCACGCCCTGGAAGCCCTGAAGGGGCAAGCCGGGGTGGCCATCGGCACCCATGCCCTGTTCCAGGCCGGCGTGGAATTCCGTGACCTGGCCCTGGTAGTGGTTGACGAGCAGCATCGCTTCGGTGTTCACCAGCGCCTGGAACTGGCTCGCAAGGGCACAAAGGACTTCCACATACCCCATCAACTGATCATGACCGCCACACCCATTCCCCGAACCCTGGCCATGACCGCCTACGCCGGTCTCGATGTGTCCGTGCTCGACGAGCTGCCCCCCGGGCGCAAGCCGGTGACCACGGTGGCCATCAACGCCGAGCGGCGCGAAGAGATCATCGCGCGCATCCGCTCGGCCCTGGAGGCCGGCCGCCAGGCCTACTGGGTATGCACCCTCATCGAGGAGACCGAGGAAATGGAAGCCGAGGCCGCCGAGGCCACGGTGGAAACCCTCAGGGCGGCGCTGCCAGCCGCCCGGGTGGGCCTGATTCACGGGCGCATGAAAGCCGGAGAGAAGGAATCGGTCATGGCTGGCTTTGCCGCCAGCGAGGTGGACCTGCTGGTGGCCACCACGGTCATCGAGGTGGGGGTGGACGTACCCAACGCCAGCCTGATGATCATCGAGAATGCAGAGCGCCTGGGCCTGTCCCAGCTTCACCAGTTGCGCGGGCGGGTCGGCCGGGGCAGCCGGCAATCGGCCTGCGTGCTGATCTACCGCCCCCCGCTTTCGGCCACCGCCCGGGCGCGGCTGGAAGTCATGCGCGAGACCGGGGACGGTTTCGTGATCGCCGAACGGGACCTGGAACTGCGCGGCCCCGGCGAAGTGCTGGGCACCCGCCAGACCGGCATGATGCGTTTTCGGATTGCCGACCTGGCCCGGGACCACGCGCTGCTCGAATCCGCCTCGGCCGCCGGTAGCGGAATCCTGGACCAGACCCCGGAAACGGCGGAGCTGCTGATCCGCCGCTGGATCGGACAAGGCCGGGACTACGGGGAGGTCTGACGGGATGGTCGCCACCAGGCGGTGATTTTACGTCCCCCGCGGGGCTGTGGTAGGTTTTCCGCCAGGCTTTGCGCGAAGGTAGTCGGCATGAAAATCCAATTTCTGGTATTCGGGCTTGCGTTGATTGGCCATGGATTCCCGGGCAGCCCGCTCCAGGCAGCACCGGGCCAGGATCCCGACAGGGCGGCCTGCCACAGCGATCACCAGGAACCGACCCGGGTCCATCAGGTCGAACCGGCCTATCCCCCGGATGCCGCCATGTTGTGCCTTGAGGGCAAGGTCCATGTCGAGGCAGTGGTGGGTTCGGACGGACAGGTTAGGCAGATCGAGATCACCGACAGCACCCCCCGGGCGGTCTTTGATCGGCCCACCACCGCCGCCATCAGCGAGTGGACCTTTGTCCCGGCGTGCCGGGAAGGCGAGCCGGTGGACCGGCGCTTTACCACCGAAGTGAAATTCGAGATGTCGGACCACTCCTGGTGCCCGCAGACCGAGCGTCTGAGCGAGGCCGAATGGTCGATTCTGTCCGACATGGTGATCGATCCGTCGGTCATCGGACTTGCCGCCTGGGACGGTACGCTGGAGTCGGCGTCCTTCGACACCCTGGTGGGGCCGGGTGGCCAGTACACCGGTGCCCTGGCCCGACTCGAGCACGCCCACCGCCAGCACATGAAAGACCTGGCCGAGTTCCTGCTTGAAGCCAGGCAACGGATTGACCAGACCGGGTACCACGCGGTGCTGGACCCGGCGCGCCTGGCCGCAGACGACGGCCTTGAAGACAGTCGCCAGACCATCGAAGCCCTCCGGGAACTCATGACCTGGGCCGAGGCGCAAAACCTGGAAATCTCCGGCCGGTTTTATCGCCAGACGGCCATTCCCGGGCTGGGACCGGAGCTGAGCCGATTGATCAGCTTCCATGACCCGGCCAGCCGTCCACCGACTCCCGAGGGGGGTGTGGACTACGACAGTCTGCCCCAACAGGCGATCGATCAGATCGAGCAGCTCATCGATGCGCTGGACGACCACCCGGGCCAATGGCGGGTGGCCAACGGCGAGATCCGCTTCGATGACCCGGCCTTGGAAGCGCGTTACCAGGCCGGCCTTGGACAGCTCCAGGGGATCGAACAGAACCTGGAGATGGCCCGCATCGCTGCCCGGCTCGACTAGGGCCCGGCGTATACGGGCCGCACCCTGTTCGAGCAAGGCACCCGGCGGGCACCAAACGTGCCAGGCCAACCCCGCCTGGAACCAAGACTGCACGGAACTCAAAAGGCGAGCGACAGCGCGCCGGAACCGTGCTGCAAGCCCTTTGGGTCGCCCCCACGGCCTTGCGCTGGCCGAGCAAGGTCACCAGCCAGAAAAAAGCCAATCGGAAAAAGAAAGGGCCGGCGAACGCTTCGCCGGCCCCAAGGTCGCTACTTTCCGGCCGCCGCCGTGGGGCCGGCGGCCTGCCGGCCGAGCTAGTCGAGCATTTCCTCGAAGCGGTCGAAGAAGATCAGGTCCTCGGTGACGGTCAGGTCGACCGGCACCGTGGTAACCGGGCTGTCTGCATCATTGCTGGCAATGCAGATGTCAGCCTGGTAATTGCCCTCGCCCAATTCACCCGCATCAATACTCACATCCACATCCTGGTCATCGCCCGGGCCCAGTTCTCCGCTGGTCGGGTCGATGGACAGCCAGTCCGGAAGTTCGCAACTGCCGTTGGATTCGTCGATATTCCACTCCAGTTCATCCTCACCACCGCCGGCATTGGCAATATTGAGCGAAGCCGTGGTGGACTGCCCGGTGGTCAGGGTCGCATCCAGGTTGTCCGGGCTGACGCTGATGACCGGTTCCTCTGGAGGGCCGCCGTCGTCAATCTGGCAGGCCAGAACATCGACCTGGTCAACGTACCAGCCTACCCGGGATACGGAGGAATCGGTGCCGAAGCGGAACCGGAAGCTGACGTCCTCGCCGGCCCAGCCGGACAGGTCCACCGAGTAGCGCTCCCATTCATCCCGGGGATCGCCGCACCATCCGGGTTTGCCGTCGAGGGGGTTACTGAAGCCAGTTCCGATCTCCCCGTCGTACTCGCGGACAAGAATGTCATCATCCATGACCTGCTCCCAGGAACCGCCCCCGTCGGTGGAGATCTCCAGGATACCGCCATCCCAGCAGCTGCCGGAAGAAGACTCGATATGCTGCCAGTTCTGGAAATTGAGAAACAGGTTGTTGGCATCCCCGGGCAGGGTGACCGAAGGTGTGGCCAGGCGCTGGTCGGTTACCGATGCAATATTCTCGGCGAACACGGAGTAGTCGCCGGTATGGGCCTGGTCGGTTGACGCCACCCAGGTCACGCTGCCGGAAGAACCCTCGGTGCTCCAGCCGGTGGGAATTTCACCGTCGGCGAAGTCCTCGAACAACAGGCTGGTCGCGTCCGTGCCGATCGGGCAATCGCCGGGCTCGGCAAGGGTGGTAAACGATGAGGTCTCCGACCAGTCCGCGGTGCCACACTCGTTGCTGGCCCGGACCCGCAGGAAATACTCCACACTGCTGTCGAGTTCATCGTCGACCTCGTGCACGGTGGTATCAACCACCGCGCTGTAGACCACATCGGAAAAGTCTTCATCCGTGGCGATCTGGACTTCATATTCGAATGCCTGATCGGCCGCAGACCATTCCAGGGTCGGATTCTGGCTGACACCCACGGCACCATCGGAGGGTTCGAGTATCGACGGGATACCCGGATCATCGTCGGAAAGAGTCACGCTGATGGCCGCCGAATCATCGAAGTCACCGGCCTCTCCATCGATTGTGAAATCGAAAGTCCCGGTTCCGGCTTCGTCCAGGTCGGTCAGGGACAACACGGTGTCGCCGGGGGGTGTGACCGGATTGACGGAGAAATCATGGGTAACACCGGACGGCAGACCGGCAACACTCAGGGTAACCGGCTCGGCGAAATCGCCTTGCTGATTGATATCCACATCGATATCGATATCGTTGAAGCTGCACTGGCTGAAGCTCGTGGCATCCGGGGCGATATTGAAGCCGTCCTGGTCACTGCCGTCGATACCGTCCGGGTTGACGCCGTCCGGGTCCAGCCAGTCGCTCAGCCGTTCGCTGGCAGAACTGCCGTCCCAGGCCACGGCAAACTTGCCGTAACAATCGAACTCCTGGTTTCCACAGGCGGCCAGGCCTCCGGAGAGAAAACCAATCAGGCGACCGTTCTGGGGGTTCCAGATCCCGGAACCGGAAGAACCCGGCTCGGTTGTTCCTTCATCCCAGAAAGGCACATCCCAGTGGGTGTCCGGTGTGCCACCACCGATGCAACTCGGCGTGGTGCCCAGCTCGCTTTCGGCAAAGCTGATGGACTTGACGTGGGTTCTCGGATGATGGATGGCTACCGCACCACCGGGCTGCTCGTTGCTGCGATCCCATCCGGAAAAATGCACATCCCATTCTTCCAGGGGATCTTCATCGAGCTCCACCAGGGTCATGTCCACATCACTGCGCGTGGCCACGAGGGAAGAGCCTGACTGGTTCTGGTCCAGGGACCCGCCATCCTGGTCACCGCATTCCGGGGCCTCGTAGTTCCAGTAGACCACCAGCGAAGGTGCACTGCCACTGGTCACGCCGCAATGATCGGCGGTAAGAAAATAGGGGGTCAGGGAATTGGGTACATCGTTGACCATCTGGCCGGTACAGGCAAAGGAACCACTGCGCTGGTAGACACCCACGCTACGGATCTGATCGCGCCAGTCGTCGCCTTCCGGGCATTCCACGTCGATATTGCAATCACCGTGATTGCGCATGTGGGGTCCATCGTCCATGCCGAACATGTCCCGGTATCCACCGGAAACCTGCTCCAGGACAAACAGGGGATCCTCGTCGACCCCGGCCGGCACGTGAACCTCGACAACCGCCGAGTCACCTGGAACCACCGGCGTCCAGAACTCGCCGTGATCCTTGTTCTTGGCCGAACCCCAGCCGCCCTGGAAGAAGGTCCGGTCGGTGTCGTAGATATGCAGCCGGACGCCCTCGGGCAGGTAAAAGCCGGAAAAGCCGAAGTTGATGTCCGTGGCGCCGGGAACATCGAAGCGCTGCCGCCAGATTCGATCACCATTGGACAGGGTTTCCCACTGCCCGTCTTCCCGGGGGTCGACCCGGGACTTGTTGGGAACCGCAAACTGGAGCGGGTCGCCGAGCTTGGCGGTCTCCATATCCTCCGACCGCAGGGCCTGGGGATCGATGGCCGGAAATTCCATGGCCGGCAGGGCCGAGGCCGGGGCGATTTCATCCATGTCCCAGCTCACCGGGGGCTGCCGGTCTCCACCGGCAAAAGCGATGGTGGAAACGGCAAGCAGCACCGAGGCCAGTGAAAGTGGAAAAAGTGATCTGAAATTCATATACAACTCCTGGATTGCCGGCCAGCCGGCGCGAAGGGTTACCTGACCTTTCCCCCAAGATGCAAGATCGGATCGGGTTTTTTTCAGGCTTGTGGTAACGAGTGATTCGATTTGGGCGCCGTAGTATTTACGGTTTCCTTATTAAGGAAGTGAAGATTGACACGCGTGAATGAAATTCACGCGTTTCAATCGTACCGGCATTGATCGGCCGCCGCAAGGCCGGGTCCGACAGCTTTACGCGGTGGAAAGGTAGGTATAGGCAGCCAGCCCTTCCCCCAGCAGACGCTCCAGGCTGGCAGCTTCTTCCGGGTCCAGGCCTGCGGCGGTCACCCGGGCCCGGCAGGCGGCCATCAGTTCCTTGGGCTGGTAGCCGACATAATCGAGCAGGGCATCGGCGGAATCCCCCGAGCGGGCATTGGCCAGCCCGATGCCTGCGTCTTCCAGCACGACATCGGCACTGTCGGTATCGCCGAACAGGTTGTGCATGTCACCCAGGATTTCCTGGTAGGCACCGACCATGAAAAAGCCAAGCAGGTAGGGGTCACTGCCTGCATCAAAGGAATGAACGGGCAGCGTGGGCTCCAGGGAGCCGGCTTCCACGTACTGGTCGATTCGCCCGTCGGAATCGCAGGTCAGATCCTCGAGCACCGCCCGCCGGTCTGGCCTCTGGTCCAGCCTTTGCAGGGGGCAGATGGGAAAGACCTGGTTGATCGCCCAGATATCGGGCAGGGACTGGAAGATGGACAGGTTGATGAAATACTTTTCCGACAGCTTGTAGTCGATCCGGTCGATCAGTTCCCGGTGTCGCCGGCTTGCCGGGTCCAGTTCACCCCGAACGGCCCGCAGGATGGAGAAGTACATGGGCTCCAGTTGCGCGCGTTCCGTGAGGCTCATGTCGCCATAGAGAAACAGGTTGCGGCCTTCATCGAGAAAGTGCTCGGCCTCCAGGCAGCATTCCTCCGGCTCCCGCCGGCCGCAATCGGCCAGGATCCCGGCCAGGCCTGCAAGAACCGGATGGTCGGCAGACTCCGGGCTGCGGTCATTTTCCGGCACCGCTTCGCGGGCCGTGACATTGGTCACCAGCACGGCGTGATGGGCAGTGAGCGCCCGCCCGGATTCAGACAACAAATGGGGCATGGGCAGGCCCCGTTCCCGGCACAGATCCCCGATCCCCTGGACGATGGCCGAAGCATACTGGGCCAGGCTGTAGTTCATGGAACACCAGGACCGGGAACGGGCCCCTTCATAATCCACCCCCAGGCCGCCGCCGATATCCAGAAAACCGACGCTCACACCCCGGCCGTGCAATTCCGTAAGGTAGCGCCCGGCTTCCCGGACACCGCGCTGGATATCCCGGAGATTGGAGATCTGGGAGCCCATATGGAAGTGCAGCAGATCCAGCCAGTCCAGGCAACCGGCCTGTTCCATGGCGTCGAGCAGTTCCAGCAACTGGCTGGCGCCAAGCCCGAACTTGGCCCGCTCACCCCCGGTGTTCTGCCAGTTTCCGGCCCCCAGGGAAGCCAGTCGCAGGCGCACACCCACCCGGGCTTCAAGATTCATGGCCCGGGCCTCGCGCAGGATCAGCGGCCATTCACCGGCTTTCTCGATGACCAGCACCACGTTCAGCCCCAGGCGCTGGCCGGCCAGCGCCAGGCGGATGTACTGGGCGTCCTTGTAGCCATTGCAGATCACCGTCCCGCCGGGCTTGCTCAATGCAATGGCGGTGATGAGTTCAGGCTTGCTGCCCGCCTCAAGTCCGGTGGACGCTTCGCCGGATAGAGTCCGGACAACGGTTGCCTGCTGGTTGACCTTGATCGGGTAGACCGGGGTATAGCCTGCCGGGTAGTCGTGCTCTTCCAGGGCCGCGGCAAACGCTTCTTTCAGGGCAGCCACCCGGCTTTTCAGAATGTCGGGAAAGCGCAGCAGGAGGGGAAATCGCAGGCCGGACTCCCGGGCCAGATCCACCGCTTCGGTCAAGGCCACCCGGGGCCCCGATCTTCCGGCGGGAAGCACCTGCAACAGGCCATCGTCGGAAACGTCGAAATATCCTTCCGACCACTGTTCAACCGCATACAGGCTGCGGGATCGATCCGGCGTCCAGTCAATCATGGGAAAGGATTGTAAAGCGTTTCCCTGACACCCACACCCCGGTAACTTTAGAATACCCTCACCTTCAACCGGAGCTGCCCATGCTGCCCGAAGACAGGAAATGGTTTACGGAAGTGTGCAAGGAAGCCGGCTCGGCCCAGTCCTGGGTCATCGAGGAACACCTGGCCCACGAGGTAACCGAGTTCCAGACCATCGACATCTACCGGACCGCCAAGTGGGGCAACCTGATGGTCATCGACGGGTTTGTCATGCTGACCGGCCGGGATAATTTCCTCTATCACGAGATGCTCTCCCACCCCGCCCTGTACTCTCACCCGGCACCGAAGAATGTCCTGATCATCGGCGGGGGCGATTGCGGCACCCTGCGGGAAGTGCTGAGACACCCGGAGGTGCATTCGGCCACCCAGGTGGAGATCGACGAACGGGTCACCCGGCTGGCGGAGATCCACTTTCCCGAGTTGTGCGATTCCAACGAGGACCCTCGGGCCCATCTGCTGTTCGAAGACGGGCTGGAGTACATGCGAAACATCGACCCGGGCAGCATCGACGTGATCATCATCGATTCCACCGACCCGGTCGGGCCCGCCGAGGGGCTGTTCGGGCCGAAATTCGTGGCCGACTGCTTCCGGGCCCTGGGCCCGGACGGAATCATGACCCAGCAAAGCGAATCCCCCCTGCTCCATCCCCACCTGATCGCGGGCATCCGGCAGAACATGGAAAAGGCGGGATTCGGCGATATCCGCACCCTGGGCTTCCCCCAGCCCTGCTACCCGTCCGGCTGGTGGTCGGCCACCATGGCTGCAAAATCCGGCTCCCTGGACGACTTCCGACAAGAAGACATCCGCCATCGCCCCTTTCCCACTCACTACTACAACGCCCAGGTCCACCAGGCGGCGCTGGCCGTGCCGGTGTTCATGCAGGCGTTGTAGGGGGGTGGGACAGGCTAAAAGGTTTAGAGGCTAAGAGGTTAAGGGGCTAATGGGTGAACGGGTTCCGGTTTCCGGGTTCCGGGAAAAAGGCTCAAGGTTCAAGGTTCAAATGACAGAAGACAGTGGTCGGTGGTCAGTAGTCAGTGGACAAAACGACCAAACGACGATTCCCCTACCCGGCCATGATCGGAATCGAGGGGCTGGACAGTTTTGGCTGGCGGGCCTGGTGGAGGAGGGTTTCGACTTCGTCCTGGCAGCAGCCACAGCAACTGCCGCAGCCGGTTTTCTGCATGAGCTCGTTCAGGGACCCGGCGCCTTCGGCGGCCGCTTCCAGAATCTGGCGGTCGGTGACCGCATTGCAGATGCAGATATACATGGGCCTATGATACTTGAATGAGAATCATTGTCAACTGGCACGGAAGTCCCGTGCCAGTTGATCAGCCCGCCCGGTGCAAAACCCGTGCCCCGGCGCTCAGTCCTCGGCGGCGGCTTCTTCGTCCAGCAGGGCCTGGCCGGAGCCGAACTGGATCGGGGACTGGCTTGTAAGCCATGCAAAGGCCGCATAGGCGGCTGCATTCTGGGCCAGGTCCTCCGGGTCGATCTTGTCCAGGGTGTCGTTTTCGGTGTGGTGGTAGTCGAAGTAATCCGTCCCATCCTGCTGCAGGTCGGCCACGGCCAGCCCGTAGGGAAGGGAGGGGCTGAAATCCGGTCCTCCGAATGCACGGCGTTCACCGAGATCGATCCCCAGGGGTTCAAGCACGGTCTGGATGGACTGGATGACCGGCCAGGCTTCGTCGACCACCCGGGCCCGGAGTTCATAGATCTGCCCGGCACCGAAGTCCGACTCGGCAGCTACCTGGACCTTGTCGAAATTCTCATGATGCTTCTCCGCCCAGGCCCGGCCACCCCACAGGCCGATTTCCTCGGCGGCAAAGTAGATGATATGAATGGATCGCTTCGGGCGATGACCGGATTCCAGGATCAGCCGGGCGGCCTCGGTAATGATTGCAATCCCCGCCCCGTCGTCCAGGGCGCCGGTACCTACATCCCAGGAATCCAGGTGGGCGCCCAGGGCAATGATTTCCTCGGGCTTCTCGGACCCGGTGATCTCGGCAATCACATTGTGACTGGTGTAGGGCTCGTTGACCTGGGCGTCGATTTCCATGAAAAGCTCAACCGGCTCACCGAGTTCGATCAACCGCTCCAACTGGTCGGCATCCGGGTTGGAAATGGCTGCTGCCGGAAGCCGGCGCATGCCGTCATCGAAGCGCATGGTCCCGGTGTGGGCAAAACGATTGGTGGAGGTACCGATTGACCGGATAATCAAACCCTTTGCCCCCTTTTCAGCAGCCACACTGGCACCCAGGGAGCGGGCCTGTACCGCCGGGCCGTAACCGGATCCGTCCCGTGCCCGTTCCATGCGATTCCGGATGAAAACGATCTTTCCTTCCACTCCATCCGGTTCGGCTGCCTCCAGGTCTGCCAGGTCATCAAACATGACAACCTCGCTTTCAAGCCCCCCTTCCGGGGTGGCCGGAGAAAAACCGATGGCCAGGGCCTCGAAGGACTGGATTTTCGGCGTACGAACCTCCACCCGCTCCGTTTCCCGGGTCCAGGTGGGGAACGTCACCGGCTCCAGCCAGACCTTGTCGAAATCCATGTCATTGAGCCAGTTCTCCGCCCATTCCACGGCCCGGGCATCGTCTTCGGTTCCCGCCAGACGCGGGCCGATCCGGGTGGTGAGGTCCTTGACCACCTCGAAGCCACCGTCCCCGGCCAGTCCTTGCTCCATAAGGTCCCGGGCAACGGCCAGGTCTTCGTCGGAAAAGTGGTCGTCTTGCCCGGCCTGGGCGCTGAAGGTCATCACGAAGGCTGCAAGAAGACAGAGCGGGGAAAAAATCAATTTCATCAGGAAACTCCAGTTATTGACAGGCGATGGCCTCGATTGGAAAAGGCACATTCGAGGTATCGGCAACAGGGGATTATAGCGGCCCGGCCGCAACGCGGGGCCGGCAGGGATGAAGGCCAGTCAGTCTCGAGGCAGATCCGACTCGCTGCAAAACCGCGGAACGAAAGGCTCCAGGTGCTCCAGTGCCCGCCGGTAGACCCGGCGCTTGAAGGGAATCACGTTGTCCACCGGGTACCAGAAATCCACCCAGCGGAAATCATCGAATTCCGGGTCGGAAGTCGCATCCAGCCGGACATCGTCGTCCCGGGCCAGGAACCGGAGCAGGAACCAGACCTGCTTTTGCCCCAGGCAAACCGGTTTCTGGTTATACCGGCGAAATCTCTTGGGCAGACGGTAGCGCAACCATCCCGGGGTGGCCCCCAGGAGTTCCACGTGGTCCGGCTTCAGGCCGGTTTCTTCCTGAAGTTCGCGGAACATGGCCTCTTCCGGGGTCTCGTCGGTTCGCATGCCACCCTGGGGGAACTGCCAACCGTCCTGCCTGGCCCGCCGTGCCCAGAATACCCGACCATCTTCCCGCGCCAAGACAATGCCCACATTGGGCCGGAATCCATCGGCGTCAATCATCGATTCTCGCACGCCCCGGCATCTCGCCAGGGTCTTCAGATTTCCTGCCCCGATACTAATCAATTCAACGGGATATTGCCAAGGTTTCCCTGCCAGGAAGCAGAAACGCCCCGGGGGATCCAATTGATCCCCCGGAGTCCCGCCAACCGGGGCGATTGCTCGGCAAACTGAAAGCCTGCCGATCAATTGCCGCGCATGCAGCCGTTCGTCAGGAGCCGGGCAGGATGGCTTCTGTCACCGGCCGCCGGGGCCGAACCGCACTGTGTTCCAGATCCCGTCCCATGTCGAACAAGCCTCCAAGGCTGGCTTCCAGTTCCGGCCCCTGAAGGCTGGTGCAATGGACCAATTCCGGACAATCCTGGCAAACGGAATCGCAACAATCCCCGAAATCCACACAGCCGTTGTCACAGTAGCATCCCGCACCCGACTGCCCTCCGCAGAACCCGAAACAGGTCCCGCCTTCAAACCGGTCCTGAAACAGCTCGTCGGCGAGTTCTTCCCAGTCGGTCTCGTAGGCACCCAGGTCAAAATTGCCCAGGCCCGGGTTCGGCCGTGTTGGCGAACCCTGGTGGGCAGTCCCCCGGGTGTTGCCGTCCAGGTCAGGAAAGGCGGGCTGGGTGAAACTATCATCGCAAAAGTCGATGGCCGGCGAGACCGGGCCGGGCCGATAATCACCGCTGCCCGGGCTGACGAACATGGGGTGGTAGTTCCGGTAGACCGAAATGGAAACGGGAAGATCATCCGGGTCCTGCCATCCGATCACACAATCGCCGGAGATGGTGGAGTTCTCATTGGCCTCATCGGCGACGATGCCCGAATCTTCCCAGAAAATGCTTGAAAACAGGCCGATGGATCCCGGCTGGGCCTCGGAAAAGCCCTGGGCGTAAGCGGCACGGGTCAAATCCTGGTTATCGGCCATCGTGCTGAACCTGACATCGATTTGTCCATGCAGTGCGTAGAGCAAGTCCGGCGCCGTATGGTTGCCCGTGGCCAGGACCGACTCGAGATTGACCGTCCCCGGCCCCGCGCCGCTGACCGCGGCCACACTGCCTCGCACGGTCGCAGAGTTGCCCTCCACGAAGGTGTTGGAAACGTTGATGGTGGCGTCATTGCGCGCCAGGAACGCGCCACCCGCTCCGCTGGTAACCGCGTTATTGCGCACGTAGCTGCAGCGACCAAAAGTTGAATCATCACAGGGGGTGTTACCAATGCGCCCCACCGTGACCACCGCCGGGCCGGCATTGGCGTAGATGGCACCACCACCGGTTTCCGCCGTATTGCCGCCAACGTTCACATCGAACAGAAATACTTCCGAGGCATCCCGGGCATAGACAGCACCCCCCCGGGTGGCTTCGTTGGTAATCAGGTCCACGCGCCAAGCGGGGTTGCCGAACCCCTCGAATTCATCACCACGAACGGAGATGTAACTTCCGTCACCTTCCAGGTAGATGCCCCCGCCAGCATCGACCGCCTCATTATTGATGATCCCGGCAAGGAATGCGCCATTGTAGAAGAAGTTCCTGGAACATCCCCCTTCGATGGAGATTGCACCGCCGTTTTCGGCCTGGTTGGAGGCTATCGGCCCGGCACCCCAGCGAATCAGGGTCCCGGTGCCCAGATCCCCGACCAGGCTTCTGCAGGCCACGCCACCGCCATTTCCGTTGGTTGAGTTGTTTGCGATGATGGTCGCGTTGTCCGCCGTGAGCATTGGTCCGCCGCCATTCCGGGTATTTCTTGCCCGAACCATGACACCACCACCCCCGCCACTGGTTGCCAGGGCCTGGTTGTCCTGTACGGTGACATTTTCCAGCTTGACCGACAGCCTCCCCGGGGTGCCATGGACCAGTATGCCGCCACCGCCGAATTCGAAGCCGTGGAATGCGCCCTGGATTACCAGGTTTTCCAATCGGATTTCCCGGGGCGCACCGTCGTAATCGAGGCTGTTGGAAATGTTGAATAGACGTGTGCCATTATCGGAGTCCAGTACAGTGGTACCACTCGATTGCCCCGTACAATCCTCATAGCCTCCGATGATCCGGACTGTAGTCACATTCTCGAAGTTATCGAGGCTGAGTGTGTAGGATTCTCCCAGGTACAGGCTGTTCGGCCCGCTGAGTCGAATGGAAATAGTGCCCCAATCAGCTCCCAGGCTGGCCGTTGCATCGATCGCGTCCTGGATATTGTCAAAGTGGCAGTTGCCGATATCGCTCGGGCCAACCCACCAATGGCCTTCGGCACCCCGCCCGGATACCCCGCCCGGGTCGGCAAACGGTTCCACCGTGGACGTCTCTGACGCCCCGCCAGCCTGAAGGGGTCCGGCCAGAATCATGGCCAGGCCGAAAACTCCGGCCCACTTCATGAATTGGGTCCGTGACCCGCGATTTTTCTTGTTCATGTCAGGAAAGCTCCTTGGCTTTTTCGTCAACGGCTTGATAAAGGCCCTTGGACGGAGATTCATTGGGAGGGGATATAGGGGTTCATTGCACTTATTAAGTACGCAAGCGCCGGGAAAAGGGGCCATTCCCGATCGGCGGATCCCGTCCGGATGGGCAATACGGACTCAAGGAAGGGGCGGGGCTATACGGATTTTCCGGCGCGAAAGAGTCCGGAAAACATCTGGCAGGAAGATCTTGCGACGCCGGTAATCACCTCCGGCAACAGGGGTAGCGGAATCCAGATGGCCGTTCGGGAATGGCCGATTGGCTTCCCGGGCAGAACGCCCCGGCTCAGGCAGGCCGGGGCGGTTTCATGAATCGGCAAGTCTGGAAACAGTCAGTGGAAACCGATTCGGCCCAACTTACTGCTCCCGGGCGCTTCAGGGTGCCAGACCAGGGGCGTCGGGTCTGCGGGGCCGCACGGCGGAATGGTCCGGGTCCGGCTCATCCATCATCCCGTCGAAGTGGCCTGCATCCGGGTTTTCACAATGGGAAAGTTCCGGACAGTCCAGGCAGACATCATCACAGCAATCGCCGAAACCTTCGCAATCCTCATCACAAAAGCAGCCCGAGTCGGCCATGCCGCCGCAGTTCCCGGCGCACTCGCCGCCGGCGCCGTTGATCTCGAAGCGGTCGTGGAAGATTTCGTCACCCTGGTCAACCTCGGACAGGGAAACCGGATCCGGGTTGAACTCGCTGGTGTTGCCATCATCGTCGGTGGCCGTGGCCGTGATGTGACCTTCGATGGTTCCGGCCCAGGCGGCCGGCTCGAAACTGCCGGAGTGGTAATTGTTGGCGCTGCCGGCGGGGTAGGAGTCCGAACCAATCCAGGTCTTGCCCTGGGGATCGGTCCCGTCGACAAGGTAGAAGTCCACCCGCAACGGATAGCTGGCGTTGCCGGTATTGGTCCGGACCCGGTAATTGAACTCCACCTGGCCGGTGCCATCGTTGTAGTAGGTATCGGCATCAATGAACTCGGGGAAGTTCTGCATCATGTTCGGCCCGGTCGCTCCGCCGCCGGGATCAACCGCATCACCACCGGGCCCCAGATCGATGCCCCGCCCGGAATTGGAGTGGATGCTGTTGCCGCGGATGGGCACTTCCACCGTATCCTGATTGTCGCCTTCCTGCAGCTCCACGCCCGGGCCGTCATTGAAGGCGATCACGTTGCCATCGACCTCGATTGGCGGATCGATGACCACCGATGGCAGATAGCCCACCCGGCCACCGCTGCCCCCGTGACCATGCATTCGCACACCCACCGAGCTGTTTCCCAGATCCATGCCATCGGCATTGGTGCCAATATAATTATTGGTGATTCGGACATTGACTCCATTGAGTGCCCTGATACCTCCCTCGTCGTTGAACCCGATTACATTGGGTGCCCGCGGTGAGCCAGCCATGGCAAGGGTACCGATTCTGACCAGCTCCAGCGCGCCGTTGACAGAAATGCCATAGCCCCCGTTGCCCAGCGCCGAGCCGTCTTCATCGGTTCCGATATGGTTGCCCGCGATGCCGGGAAAGCCGGGACCTTCCGGGGTGACCAAATGGACTCCATGGCTATCATTGAGCACCACCACATTGCCCTCGCCTTCCTCTTCACCGCCTATACTGACAAAGTTTCGATTCGACAGAATGCCGTTGAATCCGTTGGAGCTTATGTAGTTGCCACGAATGATCGCCCGCCCCTGATCTTCAACACGGATCCCATCCCAATCGTTGTAGCGGATGGCATTCTCGGAAATCTGATTGCCCCCGTCCTCACCGCCGGAAACCAGGATTCCCTGCTGACCATTCCCGTCCGCCGAATCACCCTGACTGCCACCGATCAGGTTGCGTGCGATCGTGTTGTCCCCGGAGCTTGTTGTGATACGGATTCCAACCCATGCATTGTTCTGGATCTGGTTGCCCCGGGGAATCAGGTCCGGCGCGCCGATATCCTGTCCTGAACCAACCAGGTTCTGATCCGAGGCCAGTCGAATCCCGTCCCTATCGTTATCGAGGATCTCGTTGCACTGGATCGTGTTGCCACCTGCCCCGGATGCGGCCACGATGCCCGAACCCCCGTTGTTCCGTATCTCGTTGCCGGCACAGAACTGGTTCGGAAATTCGCCCATGACCGAACCAATGAAGTTGGAATGACTGCCACCGCCAAAGAAAATTCCGTGCTGCCCGGCACTCTCGATCACGTTACCGCGCAGGACCACGCCGGTACTGTTGAACAGGCCGACGTTATTCGCTGAATCCGGTATCTGGCTCTGGATCAGGCTACCTTCCAGAACCGCAGCGGAGGCATCCTGGAAAATCACGCCAAAAACACTATTGAAGCTGGATTCAATGTTCCTCAGCACGACACCGGAAGACTCTTCGACGATGATGCCGGCCACACTGAACCCGGAGAAGGCCATGCGCTCGATCACGACGTCATCCGACTCGATTCTGAGACCATAGCTTGTCGAGCCCGCCGAGGCCGGCATGAAGATCAGGGGATAGTGGTCCTGGCCGCCATCACCGGCGCAGGGATGGGAATCGGCGTTGACCGTGACCGGATCCCGGAGGGGAAGCAGGGGATCGCCGGAAGTAAGCTGAATGGTGTTCAGATCACTGCAGTCCAGCGCATTGGCATACTCGATGATCCCGCCGCCGGACGAGTTCCACATCACTTCCACGGCCGCGCGCAGGGTGCATTCGGGCACATCGCCCACCCCTGGGATGTTCACCGTGTTGCCCGTATCGCAGGTGGTACTGCCCGAAGTGGCCAGCCCGTCGTCGCCATCGGAGTTGATGGTTACCACGCTGGCCCCGGCGAACGGGGCAAGGCCGGCCAGAACTGCGGCAAAGGCCATTTTTACTGCAAGATTCATAGGAACTCTCCCTCTTCAAAGGTTTACAGGATTTCAAGCTTGTGCCC
>SLIZ01000266.1 GCA_007135395.1 Wenzhouxiangellaceae bacterium
CCTTTTGTGCAGGCCGGAAAGAAGCTGGGTGCCAGCGCAGAGGCCCGGGATTTCCCTGTACGCCAGGTTTCCGCCCGGGCCGGTTCCGGCCTGCACTGGACCGACGAGGGTTCGAGCTTGAACTGGTCCCATGCCTCCAGGCTGTACGGACGGGATCTGAACGAGGTTTTTGATTTCCTCGAGGATGCACCCGAGGAGTTGCCCGAGCCGGAAACCGAAGGCCGGGATCTTTCCTTCGAATTCGAGGCCGATCGGCCATCCGGCCTGATTGCACTGACTGGGGCCCGGATCGTCACAATGCGCAATGCCCAGGGGGACGAAGAAGTGATCGAGGATGGAACCATCCTGATCAACGGCAGCCGCATCCAGACTGTGGGCGAGACCGGCAACGTGCGGATTCCCGACGCTGCCCTGGAAATCGATGTGGAAGGCAAGACCATAATCCCTGGGCTTATCGACGTTCATGCCCATGGTGCGATGAGCAACAACCAGCTCCAGCCGAAGCAGAACTGGATGCAGTATTCCAACCTGGCCTTTGGCGTGACCACTATTCATGACCCGTCCAACGACACCGATGCAATCTTTTCCATGGCCGAGCTGCAACGGGCCGGGCGAGTGGTTGCACCCCGGATATTCTCCACCGGACGCATCCTGTACGGGGCCCTGTCTCCCGGCGCTACTGCCAGAATCGATGATTACGAAGACGCCGAGTTTCATGTGCGCCGGCTCAAGGAAGCCGGTGCGATCTCGGTGAAGAGCTACAACTACAATCGCCGGGACCAGCGCCAGCAGGTTCTCGAGGCGGCACGAAACCTGGGCATCATGGTGGTGCCTGAAGGGGGCATGCGGCTGGAACAGAACCTCAACCAGATCGTCGATGGCCATACCGGTATCGAACACTCCCTTTCCGTCAAGCGTGCCTATGACGATGTCCTTCAGCTCTGGAGCCAGACCGATGTAGGCTATTCGCCAACCCTCGGAGTCGCCTATGGCGGACTCATGGGAGAGGAGTACTGGTATGACCGAACGGAGGTCTGGAAAAACGAGCGGCTGTTGCGCTACACCCCCCGTTCGGTTCTCTACCCGCGATCCATTCGCCGCCAGACCGCGCCGGACGAGCATTACAACCATGTCCATGTGGCCGAGGATGCCCGCCGGCTCAACGAGCTTGGCGTGCCGGTTGTCATCGGTGCCCACGGCCAACGGGAAGGACTCGCAGCTCACTGGGAAATGTGGATGATGGAGCAGGGCGGGTTTACCCCCTGGCAGGCCATCCGCGGGGCGACCATCGATGGGGCCCGTTACCTGGGCATGGATTCGGATATCGGTTCCATCGAGGTTGGCAAGCTGGCCGACCTGGTCATTATCGACGGCAATCCCCTGGAGGATCTCCGTCGCTCGGAATATGTCACCCACACCATGATCAATGGACGGCTATATGAGGCCGAGACCATGAACCAGGTGGCCCCTGATGAGGTTGAGCGTCAACCCTTCTTCTTCGAGGCCGAAGACGGGGATGTCTGGCAGCCGGAGACCATGGAGTACTTCCATGAGCTGGGCCATGTCATGGGTTGGCAGTGCCGGCACTAGAGAACCACCAGCCCGGCACAGTTACCGATAAAACACAAAACCAGATAAACGATTCATACGGGGAGCATTAAATGAAGCTGATACTCAAACTAATAGCCGGGATAATCCTGGGTATCCTGATCGGCCTTTTTGCGCCGGACTGGATTACCCGCGTCCTGCTGACCTTCAAGGAGTTGTTCGGGCAGCTGTTGTTTTTCACCATTCCCTTGTTGATCCTGTTTTTCATCACCAGCGGAATCGCGGGCCTTCCGCGTAACTCCGGCAGGCTGCTGGGCAGGACCCTGGGTATCGCCTACTCCTCAACCATCCTTGCCGGCGTCCTGGCCTTTCTGGCTGCCAGTGTGATCATTCCGATGCTCTCGGCCGAGGCTACGACGGTGGCTACCGATAATGGCGAAACCCTGGAACCTTTCCTGGAACTGGAGATTCCACCCCTGCTGGGGATCATGAGTGCACTTGCTGCAGCCTTCATCTTCGGGCTCGGGATTGCCGCAACCGGTGCGACCCAACTCAAGCAGTTTTTCGATGAAGGCCGGGATGTAATCACAAGCCTGCTTGTCACTGTCATCATTCCCTTGTTGCCCCTGTACATTGCCGGAATCTTTGCCGAGCTTGCAGCAGCCGGGACGGTATTCGAAACCCTTCAGACCTTTGGCATCGTTCTGGCCCTGGCTGTCGCCTTGCACTGGACCTGGATTGTTGCACTGTTCGTCATTGCCGGGCTTCGGGCAGGTGCTTCACCCGTAGGCTTGATACGAAATATGCTGCCGGCCTACTTCACGGCACTGGGTACCATGTCGAGCGCGGCCACCATTCCCGTAACGCTGGAGTGTGCAAAGAAGAACGGGGTTCGGGAGCGGGTGGCAAACTTCACCATACCGCTTTGTGCCACAACCCACCTGGCCGGATCCACCATCACCATTGTGGCCTGCGCCGTTGCCGTCATGGTCATGCAGGATGCCCTGGCCATGCCCAGCCTGCTTTCCATGCTTCCGTTCATACTCATGCTGGGACTTGTGATGCTGGCCGCTCCCGGTGTGCCCGGAGGGGCCGTGATGGCTGCGGTAGGCCTTCTGGGTTCCATGCTGGGGTTCGGGGAGACGGCGATCGCCCTGATGATCGCGCTCTACATGGCCCAGGACAGCCTGGGTACCGCCTGTAACGTAACCGGAGATGGCGCCATTTCATTGCTGGTCGATTCAACCGATGAAACCGCGGTAGCCGAGAAGGAAGTGGTCGGTGAAGGGGAGGCCGATTCCCGGGTCTGAGGTTTCAGGCAGGAGCCAACCCGGCTGACGCGGGACGGGCCTGCTCAGCCAGGGATCCGATCAGGTAAGGGAATGCAGGCGGGGTCGTTGACCAGCAGGGTTTCGATTAACCCGTGAAAGGGGCTGCGGAAGACCGGCCGATCATTCGCCAAGCGGCCGGGCTTCCAGCCAGTCCTCCAGGCTGTCGGCAGGCATGCCGGTCATGGGTCTTTGCTCCGAAATCCGGGCCTCGGCCTTGACGATAGCCTCATCGGCGTTGTCTGCCTCGACTTCGAATACCTGGTCGGCCAGTGCGCCTATACAGGCCCGGGCATTTTCCAGGTCGGAGGGCTTTATCGAACATTCCCAGCGTGCCATATCGGCTCCTGAGTTGGCATGAAAATCCGAACCTACTAGATCCCACGTGAAAATCCCGTTTACTCGGGATCGGTCTGGCATTCCCTCCCCCGCCTGCGCACGCCCCCGTCCTGACCTTCCCCCGCAAGCGGGGGAAGGAATAAATGGACAGGCTTCCCAACAAGCGGAGGAAGCATATGGCACCTCCATCCCCTTCGTGTTCAGCTTTCTCAATTCCTGATGCTCGCCCACTAGTAATCCAGGTTCGGCCGCAGGTATTTCTCCGCCCGCTCCATGGTAATGCCCTTGCGTTCAGCGTAATCGGCCACCTGGTCCTTGCTGAGTTTTCCGACCACGAAATACTTGCTTTCCGGGTGACCGAAGTAATAGCCGCTGACCGCAGCGGTGGGAAACATGGCAAAGCTTTCGGTCAGCGAAATACCGATGGTCTTTTCCACATCCATGAGGTCGAACAGCTTCTGCTTTTCGCTGTGGTCCGGACAGGCCGGATATCCCGGCGCCGGTCGGATACCCCGGTACTCTTCATTGACCAGTTGCTTGTTGTCCAGATCTTCGTCGGCTGCATAACCCCACAGTTCCCGGCGGACCTTGGCGTGCAGGGCCTCTGCAAGGGCCTCGGCGAGCCGGTCGGCCAGGGACTTCAGCAGGATATCGGCGTAATCATCGTTTTCCGGCAGATTCTTCTGGGCTTCTTCAATGCCCAGGCCGGTAGTCACGGCAAACATGCCCATCCAGTCCTTGATGCCGGAATCCTTTGGTGCCACAAAATCCGACAGGCACAGGTTCGCTGAGGCCTTGTCGGACTGCTGCCGCAGGCAGACCATGCGCTCGAGCACTTCTTCCCGGGACTCGTCGGTGTAGAGCAACACATCGTCTCCGTCAGACGCTGCCGGAATCAGGGAGCACATGGCCTTTGCCGTCAGCCATTTTTCCTCGACGATCTGCTTGAGCATTTCCCGGGCATCATTATAGAGACTGGTGGCCGTCTCGCCGACCACATCATCTTCGAGAATGTCCGGGTAACGGCCCGACAGCTCCCAGGTCTGGAAAAACGGCGTCCAGTCGATGTAATCAACCAGGTCATCCAGGGGCCATTCCTCGATCACGTGGGTGCCCGGGTGCTCTGGCGGCTCCGGTGTATGGGCATCCCAATCCGGCTTGAAGGCATTCTTGCGGGCTTTCTTCAGATCGAGAAGGGGCTTTCTCTTTTTCTTGCTCGCCTGGCGTTCCCGGTAGGACTCGTAGTCTTCCTGGATTTCCTTGACGTAGTCGGTATACATCTCCTCGGTGGTCAGCTTGCGCACAACCCCGACGGAGCGGGAGGCATCCTTGACCCACACAACTGGCTGATCAAAGCATGGGTCGATCTTCAGCGCGGTGTGGGCCCTTGAGGTTGTCGCACCACCGATCAGCAAGGGCTTCGCGTAGTTCTCCTTCTGCAGCATCTCGGCCATGGTGACCATCTCGTCCAAAGACGGGGTGATCAGGCCGGAAAGTCCGATGATATCCACGTTGTGTTCGATGGCTTCGGCCAGGATCTTCTCCGGCGGCACCATGACACCCAGGTCGTGAACGTCGAAGCCGTTGCAGGCCAGGACCACCCCGACAATGTTCTTGCCGATGTCGTGGACATCCCCCTTGACCGTTGCCATGAGCACCTTGCCTTTCTTCTGTTCACCCTTGGCGTTCTTTTCCAGGTAGGGGATGAGTACAGCTACAGCCTTCTTCATAACCCGGGCCGACTTGACAACCTGGGGCAGGAACATCTTGCCGTCTCCAAACAGGTCGCCCACATAGTTCATGCCGTCCATCAGGGGGCCTTCGATGACCTGCAGGGGCGTGTCGAATTTCTGACGTGCTTCTTCGGTATCGTCCTCGACATACTTGTCGATCCCCTTGACCAGGGCGTACTTGAGCCTTTTTTCCACCGGCTCCTGACGCCAGCTTTCATCGGCTTTCTCCTCCTTGGCCTCACCCTTGAACTTGGGCGCTTCCTCAAGCAGGCGTTCCGTGGCCTCCGGTGAGCGGTTGAGGACGACGTCCTCGACCAGCTCACGAAGTTCCTCATCGATATCGTCGTAGACGGCGAGCTGTCCGGCATTGACGATACCCATGTCCATGCCTGCCTTGACGGCATGGTAGAGAAAAACTGAATGCATGGCTTCCCGGACCGGGTTATTACCCCGGAAGGAAAAGGACATGTTCGAAACGCCGCCGGAAATATGACAGTCCGGAAAGCGCTTTTTCAGTTCTTTGGTGGCCTCGATGAACTCAATGCAATAGTTGTTGTGTTCTTCCATGCCCGTGGCCACGGGAAAGATGTTGGGATCGAAGATGATGTCCTCGGGTGGGAAGTCCGCCTGTTCGGTCAGCACCTTGTAGGCCCGGGACAAGGTCTCGAGCATGCGTTCCTTGGTGTCGGCCTGGCCCTTCTCGTCGAATGCCATAACGACCACGGCCGCACCATACATGCGAATTTTCCGGGCCTGTTCAAGCATGGCTTCCTCGCCTTCCTTGAGGCTGATGGAGTTGACCACGCCCTTGCCCTGGAGGCACTGCAGGCCGGCTTCGATGACCGACCACTTCGAAGAGTCGACCATCACCGGGACCCGGCTGATGTCCGGCTCGGCGGCAATCAGGTTGAGGAAGGTGACCATGGCCTCTTCGGAATCAAGCAGACCCTCGTCCATGTTCACATCAATGATCTGGGCCCCGTTCTGGACTTGCTCGAGCGCCACTTCAACCGCCTCATCGTACTTGTCTTCGGAAATAAGGCGCTTGAACCGGGCCGATCCGGTAACGTTGGTACGTTCCCCGATATTGACAAAATTCAGTTCCGGCGTGATGACAAGCGGTTCGAGCCCGCTAAGGCGTGTATATCGTCTACTCATGCTTTTACCTGTCTTGGTTTGGCACCCGACACCAGTTCATGGATGTCGGAAAGGTGGTCCGGTGTGGTGCCGCAGCAGCCACCGATGATGTTGACCAGCCGGTCTTCCAGGAAGGGCCGGATCTGGTCGGCCATCTGCTCCGGCGTTTCGTCGTATTCGCCCATTTCGTTGGGCAGGCCCGCGTTCGGGTGGGCTGTGACATAGCACTCGGCCACCTTTGACAGGGCTTCCACGTGGGGCTTTAGCTGGCGGGCACCCAGGGCACAGTTGAAACCGACTGCCTGGGCCCCGGTATGATTGATCGAGTAATAGAAGGCCTCCGGTGTCTGGCCGGAAAGGGTTCGCCCGGAGGCGTCCGTGATGGTGCCAGAGATTATGAGCGGCCAGCGGGCCTTGCGCTCCTGAAACACCTTGTTGACGGCAAAGCCCGCTGCCTTGGCATTGAGCGTGTCGAAAACCGTTTCGATCATGAGCATATCGGCACCACCATCGAACAAGCTGTGGGCGGCCTCTTCGTAGTTTTCCACCAGGTCATCGAAAGTTACCGCCCGATATCCGGGATTGGAGACATCCGGCGAGATGGAAGCCGTCCGGTTGGTCGGGCCAAGGACCCCGACGACAAATCGGGGCTTGTCCGGATTCTTCTTCTCGAAGGCATCACAGGCTTCCCGGGCGATTCGTGCGCCGGTCTCATTGAGCTCGGGAACGTAGTCCTCGGCATCGTAATCGGCCTGGCTGATGCGGTTGGAGTTGAAGGTGTTGGTCTCGACCAGGTCGGATCCGACTTCGAGGAAGTCGTTGTGAATCTCCCGGA
>SLIZ01000075.1 GCA_007135395.1 Wenzhouxiangellaceae bacterium
CGTGCCGGTGGCCAGTGCTTCGGCGGGGGTCATGCCGGCGGCCACGTACAGGGCCAGTTCCTCGTGGACGGCATGGCCCGGGACGTTCATGATCTGGGGCGCATCAGCGCCGAGCAGAATGCCCGCACCCTGTCGGTGGAGTTCGGCCAGCAGCTGCTTGCGAATGTCGAGAAACGCCTCCCGCTGTTCGTCGGAAAACTGCGCGCGCAGCCCTTCCACCCGCTCACCCCATTGTTCCCGCACATCGGCAGGGATATAGGCCATGGCAGGGCGGTCCAGCATGTCTTCGACGGACTTGGTGCCGGCCAGGTTGACCATCAGGGTTTCCGTGGGCACGTTCCATACACCGGCCTCGACGGTCTTTCGCACCAGTTCCCCGATCAGGTCCGGGTCGGCGGCGGTGGCCACGTTGATCCCGAAAAAGCCCGGATCGGTGCCGTGGAGCTCGTGGTCTTCGGGCACCAGGGCCTGCATGTAGGCATCCAGGTGATCGATGGTCGCCTGGCGAGCCTCGATGGCCCGCTCGATACCGACGGCAACCGAAACATGGCCGGCGTAGTCGATGCCCAGCCGGTCGGCGGTGCTGACAATGGCATCAAAGGCCTCCGGCCAGAGCCCGGGATGGAGTTTCAGGAAATCGTAGCCGGCCTCGGACTGGGTGCGCACCATCGCAGCCCCATCGGCGGGGGAGGACACGGAATTGCCATTGAGCGAAGGCCCGGAAGTGATCAGCCGCGGGCCCGTGACATCACCAAGAGCCAGGTCCCGGCGCAATTCCAGGTGCCCGGATTCGCCCAGCATTCCGCGGATGGTCGTCACACCAAAGGCAAGGTAGAGCTTCAGGGTGTCTTCCACACGTTGCGGGTCGTCCATGGGCGGGACATGGGCGTGCATCTCGGCCAGGCCGGGCATCAGGTAGCCGGTATCGGTGATCACCGCATCCGGCTCGGAAATATCATCGGCGTCCACGATAAACCCATCCCTGATGCCCACCCGTACCGGCTCCGATACCGTGCCCTCGGACACATCGATCAGCTTGACCTCTTCGAACACCAGGCTCCCGGCATTCGCCGAAGCAGCCAGAAAGAACAGCGCCAGCGTGGCAATCATTCGATTCAACATGATGCAACTCCCGGGTCGGGTTCAGGCCCCCGAGTCTACCACCAGGCCGCCACCCACCCCGCTGCCGGCCCCGGCAAACCGGGCCGGATTTGACCTCGGCCCACGACCCAATGCAGACTAATTCCCGGCGCTTGAGGGGAAAAAACGGGAGCAACCCCTCAGATTTTCACCCCCTCCGCCCGAAAATTTGCTTGAAGATCAATGGCCTGAGGGAGCCCTTCGAGGTTAATGGCGGTAGCGTGCCTGGAGGGAATGCGCTGGCGGGCCAGCACATTTGTCGTTTCGTCGCTTGGTCGCTTTGTCGACCGAATGCTGACCACCGACCACCGATCCCGCAAACCGAATGGTCGTTTTGAGCCTTGCGCCTGATGGCTACACCGGGTGGGTCAATTTTAGATGCAAATCCCGGGTCAGTTTTAAGTGCAAATCAACAAAGTTTGCTTTGAAAGGGACTTTGGTCCTGAGCAAGGCTATATCCGGGAATTTATACCGGAAGGTGAATCCGTCTATAACTGGTCCAAGATGATCACAATCGAGTTCTTTGAAAATGAAGAGCGCGCTGCGCGTGAATATGTCGAAGAATTCAAGGCCACGCGGGAAAGACAGTGCCCTGGGAGTGAATTCCAGATTCTGAGCGAAGAAGAATATACGGTTACTTATCGATATAACTTTCCCGAATGCCAGGGGCATATGGAGCAGTCGGGGATTTCCAGAATGTATGAGGGCAACGATGGCCTTCACCACCTTTCTTGTGCCGAAAAGGGTACCCGAGCTGTACGAAGAAACAATTGAGCAATGGATCTCGGAGTTTGACAAGACCTATCTTGTCAAGGGTCGAGACAGGGAGCCTGTGAAAACAGGATCCAGTGAATGAAATGATATGACGCCCTGCGCCGCTAAAGCTGGTCTCTGGCGGCTCCAGATAAAGCCATGCTGAAAACCAGCAACTATATACATTCATTCGACTTGGGCAATGGTAAATCCATATTTGATTGCGTGGCGGCGCGAACTTGTCTTAACGTGAGCCACTGGCGTGGCAAGGTGACTAATGTACAGATGGTTGAAGAAAGCCAGCAGCTCCCTTGAGGAGGCAATTGAAGAAGCCAATAGCAGGAATATACCACTGCAAGACCTGTATACCCTTGCCCCGAAGTTATACGCGAAAGAGAATAATTTGAATAATGATGATTTACTCATCGAGGAAATGGAGGATGAGACACAGGCCCAGGTCGCTGAAGACTACTCTCATGATGAGAAATCAAGAGAGCAATACAAATTCCACTATGTCTCATCGTACTTGTACTGCTACGTTGTCGCGGAAAGCGTGGATGAAGAGGAGTACGACCGCATTATGGGGCATGTGTGTAACGAAATGGATCTGTTTACTGATGACTAAGGATGTGAGTAGCGCAGATGACTACGCCATTGGATGCGTAATTCAAGTGCCACGCCGCACCGCAGTCTGCCATTTATAATGGGTTCCATAAGGAGCACATAATGTCTGAATACTCCGTGGAAATTGCCTGGTCACGAGGCAATCAGCCTTTCAGCGACAACAAATACTCGAGAAGGCACGAAATGCGGTTTGACGGAGGGATAATAATTCCTGCCTCCTCTTCACCCCATATTGTACCCGTCCCAATGTCAGACCTCTCGGCCGTTGATCCGGAAGAGGCCCTGGTGGCAGCTCTTTCCAGTTGCCACATGCTTGTCTTCCTGGGGATTGCGGCCAAACGGAAGTTCGTAGTAGATGAGTACACCGATATGGCTGTCGGCGTTCTCGAAAAGAATCTCGACGGAAAGATCGCCATGACCCGAGTGACGCTGAGACCGAAAGTCACTTTCAGCGGGGACAGGCAGCCAACTTTTGACCAGCTGGAAACGATGCACCACCAGGCGCACAAGAACTGCTTTATTGCCAATTCGGTAAGAACGGAAGTCACTTGCGAGCCAGTATCCGATTCTCTCTAGCATTCCTGTGCAGCACGCCACCCGGGTGGCGGTTGACTTCCAGCGTTGGTCGGGGTTTCTCGTAAACATGTACCGACATGCGCTCGTAGTCGGAGGAACTGGAATGCTTCGAGACGCTTCGGTTGAGCTTGCTGCGGGTTCCAGGCAGTTTACTTCCGTGGCAAGCACCGAGGCATCTCTTGATCGCCTTGATAAAGCGCTGCATAATGGTCCCACAGTCCACCACCAGATTCAGCTCGATTGGTCGCATTCGGACGAGTTTCTCACTCAGATAAAAGAACATGTCTCCAACACATGCCCAGTTGACCTCGCTGTTGCTTGGGTTCATGACGATCAGCTTACTCTGCGACTTGCAATCGCTCTGGCTGAGAGTAAGGTGCCGTTTGGATTTGTCCATATTATTGGAAGTGCCTCGGTCAACCCGGCGGGGATTGCAGCCCGGTTGTTGGATGACTTCGATCCACCTTCAAACCTTGATTATCACCAAGTCATTCTTGGGGCCAAGAACACAGGCCGGAGATACCGATGGCTGACTGATCGGGAGATCTCGGATGGAGTTCTTGAGGCCATCAACCATATGAAAAAGCAGTTTGTTGCTGGAACGCTGGATCGTTACAATTAAGAACGAAGTCTGGCCCAACCAAATCAACGACCTGACGTCGGGTAACACCCGGGCCGGACCAGTTAAGTAAATGTTGGTGTCCCTATGAAATTTCTACGCGACCGTCCTTACCCGCTCTCCAGAATCGCAGCCGTGCTGGTCGCAACGACTGGTGGGCTCCTGGCTTTGCTTTCAGTCGTGACTTACGTCCTCGGTGCCTTTTTCGCAGGTCCGATCTACGGGGCGATGTATCAATCCGGGACGTCTCATTTCATTATTGGTTTCTGCCTTGGGCTGTTCCTCCTGCTGTTTGGGCTGGTCGCGCGTGCGGTATTTCATATGGCAGCAGAGGCACGGGAGCGTCATACAACTTCCTAGTTTTAGTTCAGGATTTGGGGAAGCTAGTGCAATCAAGTATTCAGAAGTTTTTCCGGACCATTATGAATGGGTGCCCCAGGGAAATGATTGGTTGCCGGAGGCAATTGATTCGACTCCTGGCCACGGGGTTTGCCGCGTGGTTGGCAGGTGCGTGTCTCGTCACGCCGGTTGCAGGCCAGACCGTGATGGTGGTTGGCACTCCGCACCTCACGGGGCTTGAAACTCCACCGGATGAGGAACAGCTTGCGCGTGCGGTGCAGGCGCTATCGGCCTTCGAGCCCACCCAGGTCTGTGTGGAGCGCATGAGTGGTGAGCGGATCGAGGCCTTGATGGCCGACCCGGAACGAAACGCCATGACCCTTCGCCCGGAAACGGCTGGACGACCCCTGGCCACGATCATCGGACCGATCGGTGTGGAGATGCAGGCCATGCTCGAGCGACGACCCGTAGACGCACGGGACGATGCAAAACGGCTCGTTTCTCGCTGGGAGGAGCTGGATTCAGCAGAGCGGCTCCGGGCCATCGGTCTGCAGCTCGCCGGTTACGAGTTCCACTCCGCGGTGCTGAACTGGTCCTATCTCGATGATTCGGAACGGGATGAGGCAACCGCAACTTTCGGCGCGCACATCAGGCAACGACTGGAGGAAGCGCTCGACTCGGTTCACGAGGTGTATTCGTTAGGCCTCCCGCTGGCCCGGAAGGCGGGGCTGTATCGGCTGTGCACTGCGGACTCCCAGGAAGACGAGACCCGGGGAATGCAGGCAGCCACCAGGTACGGTGGCATGGAAATACTCGAAAGCCAGGAGGTGGTGGAGCGTTTGGACAAGCACCGGGCGATCATGGCGGATGCCTGGCGGAGCGACGATGGGCCCGGTGCCCTGGTCGCGCTGCTGCGTTACACCAACAGCGACGAATACGAGGAGATGGATCGCCGGCTGCAGTGGGAGACGCTGCGAGAGTTTGACAACGAGGCCGGTGCATTCACTCGACGACTGATGTACTGGCACGCCCGCACTGCAGAGATCTCCGGGGAGCTGTTTCGAGCGCTGGCAAAGGGGCCCGACGAGCGCATACTTTTCATCGTCGGTGCAGCACACAGGCCGTTCACGGAGGCCGACCTGCGTGCCCAGCCCTGGACCGGAGTCAAGTCCGCGAGTAAGCTTCTGGAGGAACAATGAACAGCGAAAACACCAAATGACGAATCCATTCCGGATTTTCCCCATCGCGATGCTCATCCTCGCCTCGCCGGGACCAGCATCTATGGCAGAGACACCCATGGAGAATGATATGCAGAAAGTTATGGGAATTGGCGGTCTGTTCTTCAGGTCTGAAGACCCGGAGCGTCTTGCGAAGTGGTACGAGGAAAATCTTGGCATCTCGCTTGTGCCAACGAGCTACGAGGAAGAACCCTGGCAGCAGGATGCCGGCCCAACGGTGTTTGCGCCGTTTGCCAAGGACACCACGTACTTTGGGAAACCAGACCAGGCCTGGATGGTCAATTTTCGCGTTGCCGATCTCAAAGCAATGGTTGCCCAACTTGAAGTGGCCGGCATTGCCGTTGGGGATCCGGAGAGCCACCCCAACGGGGACTTTGCCCGTCTGCATGATCCGGACGGCAACCCCATTGAACTCTGGGAGCCCAAAGAGCCGGAGTGAAGCGGTAGATTGAGCTTGCCCCATACAAGACTTGCCGCCCTGCGTGCGAGAATGAACCGAGCTACTGGGTCGTCATCAGGCATCTGGAGGAAATGCCATGCATATCGCATATGTGAATATCTTCGTAAGTGATCTCGCTCGATCCATTGAGTTCTACCAGGAAAAGCTTGGACTGGAGTTTGAATTTTCGTCCCCCAAGCATGGTTACGCCTCCTTCAAAGCAGGCCCTGTAGGACTCGGAATCGCGGTTCCTGGCCCGGACGAAGCGCACCTTATCGCCCGGCACACCGGATTGGGAATGGATGTAACTGATCTCGAATCCGAGTACGAACGGCTCACCGAACTGGGTGTCATCTTCAAGATGCCACCGACCAAGCAACCATGGGGTGGATTTATCGCCTTGATGGCGGACCCGGATGGAAATGTCCTTTATCTGGACCAGACTTCTGCCGTCCATGGTTAGTCTCTGGCACTGACACTGCGATGAAAGACGCGCAGGTATTTGGTTGGCAAGTGCGCCGGGTCGCACTGTGATATCGGGAGACAGGTCATGCAGTACTTTTTTCGAATTCTCATCCTGCTGAGTTTTCTGCCGGGCATCGCGTTTGGGCCGCAGGCTTTTGCCGGTCAGGCACTTGTAAACGCGGATTTCAGTGAAGCCGGGGAAGACGGTCATCCGCGGGGCTGGGACGTTGAGCTCAATGGTTTACGCGTGGTTCTTGATCAGGTAAGTGTGGTGGCCGGCGACCGCAGTCTTCGGGTCGAAGAAGATGACGCTCCGCGTTCGGCGCTGATCAGCCAGACTGTCGACGGTTCGGTAGTTCATGACACGCCGCGAACACTGACCGGTCACATCCGTACCCGCGGTATTGAGCAAAGTGCGACCCTGGTGGTGGTGGTCAATGGACCCGAGGGGCCACTGTTTTCTGAAGACATGAGCAGCCGTGTTGTGAGCGGTGACTCGGACTGGGAGGAGTACGAGATCCACGTGCCCGAGCTGCCGGAGGCCGAATCGGTGATGATTGCCGCGCTGGTCATTGGCCCCGGCACCGCCTGGTTCGACGATTTCCGGTTCGCCGAATCGGCCAGCGTCACTGCCGCGACAGCCGAGGAGGTGGAAGCCTACGTTCTGGAAGCCATCTATCTGATGGAGGAGCGTTACGTCCATGCCGAACGAATCGACTGGTTGACCTTGCGCGACCGGGCCATCGATGAAGCTGCCGGCGCCGACAGCATGGAGCGCGCCCATGCCATCGTGGCTTCCGCCGTGGAGCGCCTGGACGACCCCCATGCTTCCTTCGTGCGGCCCCGGACCGAGTCTGACTCGCCACCCGAGGGAGAAGATGACATCCGTCAGGTTTCAGTGGAGCGTGCCGACGAACGCATCGGCCTGGTGGAAGTTCCGTCGTTCAAACACTTCAACGCTTCGGAAGAAGAGCAGACTGCCTTTGCCGACCAGGCCCACCGGCAGTTGATTGAAATTGACACCGCCCCGCTTTGCGGCTGGATCGTCGACCTGCGCAACAACACTGGCGGCAATGTCTGGCCCATGCTCGCCGCAATCGGACCGTTGGCCGGCGAGGGCGTTATCAATGGTCACGTTGGCAGCTCCGAGATGTATTCCGGTGAAACCTCCTATCGGAATGGAGTCGTGCAGGTCAACAGCGTCGGGGAGTCGGTGGAGCGCATCGCCGTGTCTGGTCAACCGTTCGAGCCGCGGGACCCGGACCTCCCTGTCGCAGTGCTCTTTTCCGAAAATACTGCTAGCGCCGGCGAAGGCGTGGCGCTCGCATTTGTCGGTCGCGATCTGTCGCGATCATTCGGCTCGACTACTGCAGGGCTGACCAGCGCCAATGTCCCCATGCCCCTTGAAGATGGGGCGCGTCTGGTCTTCCCGGTGGCCTATACCACGGATCGCAACGGTGAGGTCTACAAGGCCGGTATCGAGCCGGACGTGGTCACGTCGGCGGAAGCCGCACTCGATGCGGCGAAAAAGTGGCTGCTGGAGCAGGACGCCTGCGGGGACTGATTTACCCATTCGCCCATTCACAATCTGGCAATTGTGTGGGTAGATCGCTGCTCTCAATGCGCTTTGATTGCAGAATCCCCCGGCGTTCCGCTTGAGCCTTTTATCCGCTGTCTTTAAACCTTATTTGATCGAAAGTGTTGGGGGTGTTTCAACGGAATCAGTATCAGCCGGCCCTTCCAGGAGCTCGGTGTAGTAGTCAGGGGATTCGAGTTCACTGTCATTGGCAGAAGGCCCGTAGAGCTGACGGACGCCGCGCAGATCTCCGGGCTGCAGTCCGGCAAACGCTTCGGTATAGCGAAATCCCATTACCTGACCCACTGGACCGGGGTGGTCCAGGCCGATGGCGTGACCGATTTCATGAATCAGGGTATAGCGGATGTCGTAGACATCCTTGTCACCGTCGAACCCAACCTTCCACTTTCGGTCAGGGTTCAAACACACGAGCGCCTGGTCGATGACGCGCACACCATGATGTGAGCCTGGAACATAGGTTATATTGGCGAATGCTCGCCCAATTGGCTCGCCCTGCGCACCGAGGACGATATCCGCATTTCGGACATCTTCCACCCTGTAGAATGACAGATTGGCGGCACGCTCCCAAACCCTGAACGCTGCTGCGGCTTCGTACTCCAATGTCTCGAACGGAAGGTCCGGACCCGAGAGTGCCTTCATAGGAGCCAGAACACCACAGTTGCGCGCTCCATTGAACCGCAATGTTTCACCAGCAAAGGCGTAGCTTATGTTCGCCCCCACACCCAACCGTTGTCCGCCCCATTTGACCTTGTGGCCGTCGAGTTCAAGCAGGCGATACCCGCCATTTCCGTCACCGGCAAAAAGTGGGAGCGCTAATGGCAAAAGCATGAAAATTGCTAACGCCCGCATAACTTTCCGCACATTGGCTGATGTTCGCACTGCACTCTCCTATCAGGGATCCCTGGAAGCGCCGGAATTGAACCATTCAACGAACCTGGAAGCCCCGGAAAAGGGCACGTAAGAATTAGGTTCGTTACCGCACTGACAGAGCTCAAGTGTGCACATAAACTGTAGCGGGGGATAGTCTACCCGCGATATCACTACACAGGTTCAAAGGTACCTTATCGGCAATAATCGGATGAGTCAATCAAAGACCTGGGCCACGCGCTCAAGTAATGTTTCCCGCCAGACATTGTCAGTGAAAGAGCCTCGCCGAGTCCGAGAAGGTGTATATCGAATTATTCATGAAGTCAGTGTCAACCGTCTGCTTTCTATATGCTTTCAAAGAAAGAGCATGGAGGTTTTAGAAGTTGAATCCAAAATTTACACCAGGCCGTAATATCGCCATGAAGGTGCCCGCCCACGAGTACGATAGTACTGTTGCATTTTACCGGGATGTTCTCGGACTCAGGCAGATTTCCGAACAAGCTCGGAGCAGCACGGAGTCTGTGAGATTTGACTTCGGTGATAAAATTCTCTGGATCGATAAAGTGGATGCCCTTAGCCAGGCAGAAATCTGGCTGGAAATTTGCACAAGCGATGTAGCCGGTGCTGCCCAGTACCTTGAAAAGCAAGGGTGCCGACGCCGCGATGAAATCGAGCACCTGCCAGACGGATTCAAGGGGTTCTGGGTTTCCAGCCCGGCAAATATCATCCATCTGATGACTGAGCCGGATGCCACATAGCCAGTCCTCCAGGTTCAGTGGGGCGCTGCCAGGCATCCTTCAGAAGGTTTTACCCCTTCGCTCCCTAAAATATGGCTGTAGTTGGAGGTTCAGGTATGGAGCTGAAAATTCACAAGGCTGGAGTGGAGCATGCTGCCAGGCTGGCGGAGCTGATGAACATGGCAGGTGAGGGAATCCCCGCTCACCTCTGGGAGCGTATAGCCGGTCCGGAGGAAGATGTCCTGGAGTTTGGTGCCCGACGGGTGGCCCAGGCAGAGGGTGGGTTCAGTTACACCAATGCCCATATCGCAGAAGTGGATGGTGAAATCGCCGGGATGTTGCTCAGCTATCGTTTGCCGGATCCCCATGAAATCGGGCCACTGGAAGAGGTTCCTCCGGTCGTTCGACCCCTCGTGGAGCTGGAGGCAGAGGTTCCCGGCTCGTGGTATGTGAATGCCGTGGCCACTGATGCCAGATATCGCGGTCAAGGTGTCGGGCGTAAGCTCATGGAAACGGCCGAGCAACTTGCGAGTTCGTCCGGCGCCGAAACGCTTAGCTTGATCGTGGCTGAACAAAACGCAGGGGCGCTCCGGCTATACGAAAAACTCGGATACCAAATCATTGCACGCCGACCAATCATTCCCTTCCCCAACTGCCCCCATACCGGGGATTGGGTTCTAATGGAGAAGCGGATGGAGCACAATGCCTGACAACGGGCTCTTCGCCCCCTACCTTTCCGCCTCCTTCCCGGCTAAACTGAATGTCATGATATTGAACCAGCAGTACCGCGATACCTGAATGCGAGCCACACTCATCATCGCCATGGTGCTTGTAATCGGTGCCCTGATTTGGATCTTGCGGGATGAACAGACGATACCTGGCCCGGTCCCGGAAGAGTATTTGCAGCGGGCTGTGCAATCCCATGGCTTCAATTTGACCTTCGAGGGCGTGGCCTCTTTGCCGGCCACCGGACAGGCGTACGAGAGCAAGGCGCAGGAGTTGGGCTTTGCTGCTTCCTGCATCGATGTCTATCTCCTCAGCGAAGATCAGCAAGACCAAATGCTTGAGTATATTGCGAGCTACCTGAAAACCACATCGGGCAATAACCGCGAGCTCTTTTTCGATCGCCTGGAAACCTGGGCAGAAGTCAGGCAGCAACTTGGCGCCATGGAGGGCTACTCAACTGAAACGCTGTTCGCTGCGCTCTATAACATGCCATTGACGACTCACGTATTCGACACCATTCTTGAGAGAAGAGGGTATGAGCGACAAACTGTAGATCCATCTGCTGTGGCTCAGACCATGGCAAGTGCCGAGATCCACGAGACTGCCTGTGCGGTCGCAACAGTAATCTCGGCCAAAAGCAAGGGAGAACAGGCGAGATTCTTTCAGGAATTGGGTGAGGTGGTGGCGCGGCTTGGTCCAAATGCTCCTTGAGTCTTGAGCCAACCTTGAAAGAGCATGAGAATAGGGAATGCCAAGAAAACGAGGAAAATATGGCAACATTGACGTGTAATGATACCGAACTCTTCTATAAATTACGCAGTAAGGAAGGAATTCCCCTTGTTTTTGTACACGGGTCCTGGGTGTCCCACGAGAGCTGGGACCTGGTTGTTCCTGATTTTGCCAAGTCATTCCGGGTCCTTACCTACGACCGGCGTGGCCACAGCAGAAGTTCGCACCCAAACAAACAGGGAAGTGTGCGAGAAGATGTAGCCGACCTGGCGGCATTGATCGAGGAACTGAACCTTGCGCCGGCATGGGTGGCAGGGAACTCCTTTGGTGCTTCGATTGCCATTCGGCTGGCCGGCGAACGTCCTGAACTCTTCCGGGGGCTTATTGCCCATGAGCCGCCCCTGTTCTCGCTGCTTGGCGGCGACCCCGACTTGGCGCAGTCACTCACAGAAACCGAAAAGAGAGTCGAAGCTGTAGTCAAGAAAATTGAATCCGGCGATCATGCCGGTGCCGCGGAGCAATTTGTCGAAACGGTTGCCCTTGGACCCGGCACATGGTCACAGATGCCGCCCGACATGCAGCAGACTGCAATACAGAATGCACCGACTTTTCTGGACGAGTCAAATGATCCTGAGCAGTTTTCCTTCGATCCACATTGGGTAACGGGGTTCTTACCCCCATCCTTGCTGACAACAGGGAACCAAAGCCCCCCGATATTTGCTCCTGTAATCAAGAAACTCGCCGACTTCATGCCCAACGCGAAAAACGCTACTTTCCGGGGGGGCTGGTCATATCCCCCATTCAACGCATCCCGAAGCGTACGTCGACACCATAAGGCTATTTATCCAGACAAATTCAACCTGATTAACCCGGGAGCAGCAAGGAGGTCGCCGGGCACCGCCCGGCATAGGCACCAATTGAATGGAGATATTCATATGAGAATTGTACTTGCACTGACGCTCGCCTTTTTTGCAGCGCAATTGGAGGCAAAAATGACAATTTCGGTCTCGACACATTTGATGTTTCAGGGGGCCGCCGATGAGGCAGTTGAGCTATATGAATCCGTTTTTCCTGAATTTGACGTTCAGAATAGAGAGCTGCACGAAGATGGAGAAATGAAGGGAAAGCTACGCCTTGCACACGTAAGGTTTGGGGAACATGAGCTCATTGTCTTCGACAGCCCGCCTATGCATGATTTTACATTTACCCCCGCGATGTCGTTGTTTGTTGAGTTCGATGATCCTGACCGACTGCAACAGGTATTTGAAACCTTGTCCAGCAATGGCGAGGTAGCCATGCCTTTGGGCGATTATGGTTTCAGTTCATTGTTTGGATGGCTGCAGGATCAGTTTGGCGTATCCTGGCAGCTAAGCCTCAAGACCGACAAATAGGGCCTCAAGCCCCGGCCAGCTTGGTTGCCGTCGATGCCTGGATTGAAAACAGGAATTCACAAGCCACGTACTATGCAGCCGATCAAGCCGGATATTCCATCGAAGTCTTCTGGTGAGACCGCCGAGCGCATTATGATCTCGAGCCCGGGTCTGATTTTCAGGGCATGAGCAGACTAGATCGACTGCTGGTTCGCGGCGCCAGCTCGGGCGGCGGTGGAGCCGCTTCCGATTAGCACCGAAGTTGGGTTATAAATATATATACTGGATTGCTGATGACGAGAGGATAGCTGATGTCCAATCACCCCATATTCACCATGGCATTCGCAAAGGTTTATCCCATGTACGTGCAGAAGGCAGAGCGAAAGAGCCGTACAAAGGAGGAAGTCGACCAGATCATCTGCTGGTTGACGGGATACGACCAAGGCGGATTACAGGAGCAAATCGATCAAAATGTCGATTTCCAGACCTTTTTTGATCAAGCCCCCGCAATTCATCCCAATAGCCATATGATCAAAGGTGTAGTCTGCGGCGTCCGCGTAGAAGAAGTCGAAGATCCCCTGATGCAGAAAATACGCTACCTGGACAAGTTGGTTGATGAGCTTGCAAAGGGCAAGGCAATGGAAAAAATTCTGCGGGATTAGATGTTGAACTATGAATGGCGGCTAAATAGATGTATGATAGGTGAAGGCTATGACACTTGAAATGATTGACTTCGGTTTGTGGAGCCTTGCCGGTATTGTTACAGGTGGACTTGCCTACTTCTTCCTCGGCACCCTCTGGCACATGATGCTTTTCAACAAGCGCTGGATTGACGCTACGGGACGACCCCTCGAAGACTTTTAGGGGGGCTCCCCTGGAGCAGGGATGCTGCTGTCACTTGCCGGCTGCCTGGTCGCCACTGCGGTTTTGGCACTCGTTTACGGGTGGGCAGGTGGAGATGGCGTGTTGGACAGACTTGTTGCAGGGGCCATTCTCGGTGTCGGGATTGCAGCCATGGAATTCCTTAAAGCTGCAGTCTGCAATTTGGACAAACGCGTCAAGCCGTGGGCACTGTAGGCCATCAAAGCTCCTGTTCCGTATGTGGCATCACCCTCACCGGCGCAGTTTATGCGCTAATTGCTTGACTTGCTTGTTGACCGGTTCCATATGGATGGTAATGCCGCCTGAAATGGGTATTGGAAGTGAGAAGTTATGGAACATCAGATGCAATAGGTGTGCATTTGGTGAGGAGTAACCAAATGATTGAAAAGAGGTGAATGAAGATGGATCCTACACCAAAGATCACTGTTTCATCCCTGGACTCAGAAAGGCTCGAAAAGTTACTGGATTCCTTGCCGGGGAACGCTTTTCCAGGCAAAGCGGAGCTGGAAGCCGAATTGGCGAGAGCGAGCGTTGTTGATCCAAAGGACGTTCCGTCTACCGTAGTCTCAATGAATTCAAGAGTTAGGTTTCGGGTTGAGTCCTCGGAGGAGGATTTTAACCTTACGTTGGTTTATCCGAAGGATATGGATTCAAGTGGAGACAAGATTTCAATCCTTGCACCGGTGGGGAGCGCCCTGCTGGGCCTTTCAGAAGGAGATCAGATCGAATGGCCCGCACCTGGTGGAGGTTTCTTGCGAGTCCGCATCGAGGAAGTTGTATATCAGCCAGAGCGGGCAGGAGAGTACCATCGGTAGGAACAAGGATTGTTCCAGACCTGTCCGGAGGACGACACCGTGCGACTGACCCATATTCCACACCGTCTCCTGCCACACTGTTGATTTGCACTTAAAACTGACCCGGGATTTGCATCTAAAATTGACCCACCCGTTGTTCCCAGCAACTTTCAGGATTAGCGGGCAGTCAGGTTCATCACCATCAAGCTTTGGCCTCGTGCGTCGGAATGAAGCTATCAGGGTTTTCGAAAAAACTCCGTCATGGGGGTGTGGTCAATACGAAACTTGGCGAGACGGTCGCCCGACCCGATATCACGCTGCCCACCCTGGCAGGCGTCGATCTGCCAGTCCCCGGATTGGTCAAGCGAAGGTTCCAGAAGTATTTCAAGCTGATCCCACTTTCCGCTGCCATTGCAATCAGTCAGTTCTCCTCCGTAGCGGTTGAAAAACTGGATTGCATCATGCTTTTCGACATGACCGTTGCCGGAGAAATCCATGATCTCGCAGCCTGGCTTGACCGGCTGGCCATAGCATTTTGACAAATGCATCAGGTCGGAAAATTCTACCGATCCATCACCACTGACATCACCCAGGCGGGATGGTGGAAAAATATCCCATAGCTCATTGATCGGATAATTTTTCAGTGTTCGGGTCGGGCCCTGACTCGGCCAGCGAGCAACAATCTCATCTACGCAAGGGGCCGAACCGGCACCAACATGCAGAATCAGCTCATTCTGGCCCAGGTAACCGTGTCCAGAGCCGTAGATTTCCTCGAAATGCCAGGTATCGTTGACCAGAACGTCCACATTTCCGCCGATTGCATGGTGGTTGGGGTACTCGCCGATCATGCGAAAACGGATCCAGTTTCTTTTTAAGCCCTCCCGATTGACGTACAGCAGCACATTACCACCCAGGTCATTGACCAGCATATCGATCCCGCCATTGCCGTTGATGTCGGCGTAAGCGGTACTGTATGACCTGGAGTTCGGGGTCAATCTACCCGTTACCTGCATGGGTTGGCCCATCTCCGGAAGGGGCTTTTCGCCGGTATTGAGATACAATGTGTTCGGTTCATCGTGTTCTTGATTATTCACGTATAGATCGAGAAAGCCATTGTTGGTCAAATCCACCATTAGCGCACCCCAGGAGAGGTACGGGTTGTTGACGCCGTACTTGTGGGATTGCTCGACGAAGGTTTCATCGCCCTGGTTGATCAGCAGTGGATTTTCGAAACCACCTTGTCCGGGGATGTTGGTGATGTACAGATCAGTATAGCCGTTGCGATTGAAATCGCCAGCGCCGATGCCCATCGAATCCAGTCCAATCCCGGCTCCGGAATCCTCGGAGATATCGGTCAAATGTCCCTTGTCGTTGCGCCAGAGCCGATTTGCATTCCAGGCGGGGAAATGTCCACGGTCATTTATCAGGTACAGATCAAGCCAGCCATTGCGATTCATGTCAAACCACAGGGCCTCGAATCCGGCGCCGTCATCGGCAACGCCCAGGCTTTCGGAAACATTCGTAAATGTGCCGTCTCCATTATTCAGGTACAGGGTGGAAGGGATGTCGCCGCCGGGACCTACACCGTCGGTATAGTTCGTAACGTAGAGATCGAGCCAGCCGTTCCCATTGAAATCGCCCCAGGAAGCCCCTTTGCCGCGGCCCCAGCTCCCCAGTCCGGCCTGTTTGGTTACATTGCTGAACTCGAAGTCGCCATCGTTGCGGATCAGCATGTCGGGCAGACCAAAGTTGGTAAAATAGATATCCGGGAGGCCATTGCCATTGTAGTCGCCCACTGCCAGGCCCGACCCTTGGGGGAGGTCGGGAATGCCCGCTGATTCGGAGCGGTCGATGAAATGGCCGCTGCCGTCATTTTCGAAAACCCCGACGCTGTTGTCTTCAGCGCCGATCAGGACGACATCCTGATGGCCGTTGCCGTTCAAGTCGGCAAAGGCAGTGCCGTAACCCAAGAATCCATAGCTTGCGGGATGATCCTGCATGGGATAGATCAGCCCGCGTTCCTGGGCTTGCTCAGAGAAGGGGGTCAGCCCGGGCATGGTGACGAATGCTTCAAAGCGGTCGTGATGGATTACATCGGGCACACATGAACTTTCCGCCAGCGCACTACCCGGAAAGACAAGTATTGCCCACGAAATCATCAGTATTGAAAGCTTACTCATTCTCAGCATCGGGCAATGATTCGAATGTAGGCCGCATTCATTTGTTCGCAAATCGATCTGAAAATATGCGGTCACCGACAATGAACCGTGATGCCCGTTCAAAAGCCTTGTGCCCGATTTCGTACCCCATCAAACGGCCTGGAATATCATCGGCCGGCGGGTGAATCCCACCGTAAATACGCGAGAGGCTACACTGATCGGCCGCATCTGCATAGCTGGCCCATTGCAGGGTCAAGTCCTGGCTTGGCCCCACTTCGAACTCCAGAAAGCCGTATTGCTCGATCTCGAACTCACCCAGGCCGCCGGGAAAATATTCGCTTCCGGTAATCAGACCCAGGGTTTCTGCCGCAGCACGGGAGAACGTGCTGTGGCCGGATACATAGCCGGCAAAAGGCGGCGTGACGAACAGCGGCAACTGATACGGCCACCAGTAGCCACCGAGGATCCAGTCCACACCCGCGTACTCCAGGCCCGGTTCCTCCACATGACCGGCCCATGAGTAGACGGCGATCTTTCCAACGTGGTCGCCGAGATGCTCATGGCGCTCCCCGGGCGCCGAGGAGGCCTCGGTGATGACTTCCACAAGACCCTCTTCGAGCGGGAGCCCGTCCGGGTCGTAGGATGGTCCGTCGGGATCACTGGACTGACCTTTTTCGGCCATATAGCGAATGGCTAGTATGGGCCGCACGTAATCGTAGTAGCCCTTTGCGCTCCAGGCGGCGATGGCCGCGTCGTGTGCGGCCCCGCCGAGCGCCAGGTAAGCCTTGACGTACCATTCCTGATCTTCGAGTATCTCTCCCACGCCCTCCCAGCGCTTTTCGAATTCCTCGTGATCGGCAACATAGTGAAGTATCGAATACCAGTGACCGGGCGGGGTCTCGGAAGCCGGCCCGTCAGCCCAGAACTCGGCAAGGACCCGGGTGTAATCCCCCCTGGGAACCAGTTGTTCCTCATAGGGTGCTCCGGTAACCGGATTGACGTCGTAACCCTTACCGTCGTTGTCACCCAGTGAGCTGTTGCCGATCGAAGCCGGGCTTATGTCGATAATCTCCCCGTCGTCGGGGTCGAGTGTGGCCGATTTCCGCAGCACCTCCATGAATCCTTCCCTGAAGTCCTCGTCGGAGTCACTGCCAAACAGCGGTGGCGGTCCCGGGTCCAGATACACCGGCCAGGTGTTGTCCCCCGGGCCCGGGTAAATATCCAGGTCCTGCGTGTCGAGTGCAAACGGCGTTACATGGCCCCATTCCGGGCTGAGAAAACCGACTGGCTCGTCAAGTTCGTGACAGCTGCCGAGCTGGTCACACCAGATTTCCATTTCCAGCGGCTGCCAGTGATTGGGGTAAATCATGTCCGGATTGCCGAATACCTCCGGGTCCAGAGGGGGATTGATGGGTTCGTAGTAGGTGCTTTCGTAACCATTTCCCTCGTTTGAGCCATCGCTCAACCCAAAGTCAATAATATGCGCGGCAATTCGGTTGCCCAGGGCTGCCGGGCTGTCCCCGGTGGTATCTTCGAAATCGGGGTCGTATCCGAGAGAATTCATGCGTGCCAGCAGCACCTGTTCGGTGACCGGCCAGCCTGGGGATTCCTCGGGCTTGCCCTCGAAACGATGCCAGAGCAGCCGGAAAGCAGCATAGCTGATGGCCTCGGCGCGGGCCGCCGGCAGGTCTTCGGCAGTTGCCAGTTCCTCGTTGTAGAAGAACCCGTCCGCATGGGGATCGTAGGCGGCCCAGGCATCCCACATGGCCGTGGAGAGGTGATGGAGATTGCGCGCATGGATCGTCGGTGTCGCCAGATCGATTTCAATCGCCCAGAGCAGGTGCTGTAACCACTGGCGTGCTTCAGGCTGACCTTCCAGTTCATCTCCTCCGGCCCATGCCGCCGGCAGCATAAGCACAAAAATGAAGATCACTCCCAGAAACCGAAAGTAGCAGCGCTTGCGCATGCAGGTCATGGCTTGCCCTCTCCAAGGCATCATGGCGGCTGGTAACCAGGGAGGCTGAAGCGCATAACTCCCTGCAGCGCCCAGGCCCCGTTCAACTCCGCGGTAGGGCAAGGATAATCAACCCTCTATCTTCCGGTCAAATATCGGATCCCGACGCGACGGTCAATCTATCTTGGTCAGCTGGCCGAAAGCCGCCGGTGGAACTGTAAACACCATGCTGCTGATCGCTCAAAATTCGCCGAATACCAGCCTTGGCGTTCTCCAGAATACGTTTCAACCCGAATCCGTCCTTGCCACGGTCATCTCCCCGCTCATCACAAAATATCCGGACTCGCGTTCAGGATAGTACCTTACTGATAATTGATGTCAGGTAGGAATTCCTGTGACTTATGGCATAAGCATCATGCGGTATCTCCCAATACCATTCTCTTCACAGCTCTCGTGTTGAAAGCACTATCCAGATTCGAACCATTGCAGGAAAACCAAATGAATCAGATCCACAAGAAAATCCTTATCCTGACAGGCGCAGTACTATTTCTGATTGGCTTGCTTTCAGGTCTTTCAATCCAGATGTTTCTGAATCCCAGGATGGGACTTTCATCCCACCTTGCAGCGATACAAGGTGCATTGGTTCTACTGATAACCGGTGCCTTGTGGAAATATGTTCAGCTGACAAAGGGTTTGTCCACTCTCGCGGTAGGCTCGCTTGTCTATGGAATGTATGGATTCTGGCTTGCTTTGACGCTTTCGGCAATCTTCGGCACAAGCGAGGCGACACCTATCGCCGGTGCTGGGTTCAGCGCCGAATTCTGGAAAGAAGCGATGGTTCAGGTAATTCTGTACTCGGCGACCGTAGCCTGTCTTCTAGGCGCGATAGCCCTGATTGGAGGATTCTGGCGCGGACTTCAAAACGACAAGAAGCATAATTGAAAATTGAAGATATTCTGAAAACAAGAAGTTGTAGCTGTACGAACCAGCCCGGACAACCCTTATCCGACCTTCTGACATTGGAGGAGCAATGACTTTCAACCCCTACAACTGCCAGCCCGATGAGGCGCACATGGGCCGGATCGAGCGACGGATCAGGATTGCAGGGACGATCTCCACGGTAGCATTTCTGATCATTGGCGGGCTTGCCTGGAAATTTCTTCCGGCATTGCTGGAAATGCCGTCCACATTTCATGAAGCGCTCCGATACTCACTCCGGTGGTCGCTCCCGGCTTTCCTTGTCCTTTTGACCGCAGTGATGCTGGTGTCGACCGGACGTCGGCTTTCTGCGGCTGACGTCGCGGGCGCTGCCGCCGGCCCTCCCAGCTCAAGGATCGCAATCAAGGTGGCCTTCCTCCAAAACACCCTGGAGCAGACGGTGCTCGCTGTCGGTTCTTACCTGGTGATGGCGAGTGTTCTTGTCGGCGCCTGGCTGGCTCTTGTGCCGGTAGCTGCTGCCTTCTTCCTGGTGGGGCGCATTCTTTTCTACCGTGGTTACAAGTCTGGTGCCGAGGGGCGTGCTTTGGGTATGTCCCTGACGATGATTCCAACAGCCGTGCTGTATGTTGTTGCCCTGATTGGCTTGCTGGCTTCGTTCCCTTTATGAGGTCGATCTGCTTGAGCAGTCTTTACCGGTTGCGGCCTGTGTACACTGTTGCCGTGATCACTAGTCCGGTGTCGATGAGGATGCCGTATTTCCCGGCTCCGGCGTCTGGGTGCTTTGTTGCCCACCACTTTTGTTCAACAGTGCCTGGAAATCGTGTCCGCCAGGAGCCTGGTGGAGTCGCAAGCCGAATACCGGCACGACGGCATAGACGTGATCGAAGATATCCGACTGGATATTTTCGTAGGGCACCCAGCTAGTCTGATTGGCAAAGCCATAGACTTCGATCGGAATGCCGTGCGGTCCCGGATCGAGTTGACGGACCATGTAAGTCAAGTCATGATTGATGTTCTCGTTTGCAGCCAGGTAAGCAGTGAGATAGGCCCGAAAAATCCCCAGATTCGTCAGGCGCTGGGCGTCGATGGAAGAGTCCGGATCAACACCCAGCGCACGGTTCTTGCTTTCAAGTTCATCGGCCTTGGACTGGATGTAGTCGGTCAGCAGGCGAGCGTCGGCAAGGCGCTCGAGTTCTGCGCGGGTTGCAAAGTGCACACTGCTGGCATCGATGAGAATAGAGCGTTTGATGCGCCTTCCGCCAACAACCTGGATGTTGCGCCAGTTCTTGAAGGAATCCGAGATCAGCGAGTAGCTTGGTACCGAAGTGATGGTCTGGTCCCAGTTGCGTACCTTGACCGTGGTCAGGCTGATGTCGATGACATCACCATCGGCGCCGTAATCGGGCATTTCCAGCCAGTCTCCAACCGCAAGCATGTTGTTGGCAGACAGCTGAATGCCGGCCACCAGCCCGAGGATTGGATCCTTGAAAATCAACAGAACGACTGCGGTCATCGCGCCCAGACCACTGAACAGGATCAGCGGCGATTTGCCAATCAGAAAGGCGATGGCAAAAATCAGCGCCACGGTCGTGGCTACCAGCTTCAGCCCCTGAAATATCCCGCGTAGCGGCAGCTTTACGGATGAACTGGCTGCCCGGGAGATTTCCTCGACTGCATCCAGGAGAGCAAACAGCGAGAGCAGGGCGAACAGGATGATCCAGAGATGGGTCAGTGTCTCGATGAGTTCCATGAGCGCTGTGCCGGACTCGAAGAACATACCCGCGAGGACGAATACCACAACACCTTGCAACGTGAGCGCAACCCGTTTAAACAGGTGGTGGCTGAACAGGGTTGCCTGCCACGGCCTCTTGCTGGACGATTGTGCTGGTGACAGAAAACGCAGAACAACCTTGTGCAGCAACAGATGGATCAGTAGCGAGGTCAGTAGAATCAAACCAATGACCAGCGCAACGAACGCCGCTTCATTGTCGCCCAGCCCGAAGCTGGACAACAGATCATTGAGGTAGCTTTTCATGGATAGCCGAAGTAAGACGGTGGGCACCCATTATAGGTGCATGAGTATCGACTTTCAGGGGTTTCGCCCAGAATAGAGGAAGTCAGAAGAACGGCGGAATGAACTCAATAGCGGACGCATTGGTCAGCCGGGCCCGGCGCTTTGGTCAGGGACCGCGCAAGGACATAGGCACAGCCGTGCTTTCCGAGAGCAGGTTTGGCCCGAATCCTTCATTACCACAGTTGTCTTCTTTCTTGGGGGCAGGAATCTCGCCTGTATTCAAGAATTGCGAATGAGCTTGTTTGCCCTTGTATCCGACGAGAATCGAGTAGAATCCATCAATGGTCATATGATAAAACGTCTGGAGAAATGATGCGAATCAGTGTATTGCTGTCCTTGATACCTGGAATAGCCTTTTCCATGAGCACAATCGGTGAAGAGGAGCCCGATTGGGAAAAGATATTCCATAAGTTTGATGCCAAAGGCACGATCGTTGTGGTTGACGAGCGCGACAACAAGAAATCCGTATTCATTCATGACCCGGATCGGGCAGAGGAAAGGTTTTCTCCTGCGTCAACTTTCAAAATCCCCCATGCATTGTTCGCCCTCGATGCGGGGGCCGTTCAGGATGAGTTTCAAATATTCGAGTGGGATGGTGTTGAGCATGGTTTCTCTGGACACAATCGTGACCAGGACCTGCGCTCGTCCATGCGCAACTCGGCTCTCTGGGTTTACCAGAGGTTTGCGGAAGAGATCGGTACGGAAGGCGCGCGGGAGTACTTGAGAAAGATCGACTACGGCAATATGGATCCTTCGGTTGAGGGCGGGGATTATTGGGTTGACGGAAACTTGTCTATCTCGGCGCATGAGCAGATTTCTTTCCTGAGGCAGCTCTACCTTAATGAGTTGTCATTTCCTGTTGAGCATCAACGGTTGGTGAAAGACCTTATTGTTGTTGAAGCCGGACGAAACTGGATTCTTCGGGCCAAGACCGGGTGGGAAGGTCGAATGGGCTGGTGGGTAGGATGGGTAGAGTGGCCAGAAGGGCCGGTGTTCTTTGCGCTTAATATCGATACCCCGAACCGGACCGGTGATCTTGCCAAGCGAGAACAAGTTGCGCGTGCAGTTCTGGAAACAATTGATGCGCTTCCGGCTGAGTAGCGGCGGTATCAGAGAAGTGCTCAGGTGTGCAGAGGCAATCTCCAGTTCGGAAAACCCGGGATTGGTTTGTGCGCTGTTCAACATATCGGTTTATCCCGGTCTTGATCGATGAGTGTAACTGGTAATTATCCCAACCTGAATTGAAGATCAACGCCAGTTTCCTGCACCAGTATTCCGAGTATTCCGGAATATTCCGGGCGGAGTATTCCGGGACACCCACCGAATGAAAGTATTCCGGGAGTATTCCGGGACACCCACCGAATGAAAGTA